>JBBSFW010000005.1:0-103997 GCA_038254805.1 Terriglobales bacterium | reverse complement strand
TTCGCAGAAGTCAACGCCCACCAGATTGTCTTGAAAGATATTGTGATCGAACATGTACTCGGCGGCTTCGCCCAGATTGACGATCCATTCAGCCATGTCGGGCGGCCTGACCCCAAATGCCATGTTCTGCGCATAGGTGGCGCAGGTCGCATGGTTGTCCCCGCAGATTCCACAGATCCGGCTGGTGATGAAGTGGGCATCACGCGGGTCCTTCCCCTTCATGAAGATGCTATAACCGCGAAATATGGATGAGGTGCTATGGCACTCCGCCACCTGGCGGTTCGCAAAGTCGATCTTGGTAAAGATGCCCAGGCTGCCCACAATGCGGGTAATCGGATCCCAGTTCATCTCCACCAATTGCCGTTTGTCAGTAGGGACATCCCGCGTTGGTGCTGTAATTGTGCTCATCGCGATCGCTCCTTTGCGTTTGCGTTGTTAATAGGACCTGGGATGGTAGCCGGTGGTCAATTCCGCGCGGGTATGACGCCACTTGGGCTCTTTATTCACGGTCGAGTTAGTAATGGAGCGCAGCGCGGTGATCGCACGCCCGTATATACCCGCGGTGGCGGTAGAGACTCTGGCGCCCGGCGGTTCATCCATGAAAGGCATGAACTTGTCGGGAAATCCTGGCATGGTGCAGCCAATGCATATTCCGCCCACGTTGGGGCACCCGCCAATGCCGGCCATCCACCCGCGCTTGGGTACATTGCAATTCACCACCGGCCCCCAACATCCCAACTTGACAATGCATTTGGGTGAGCCGTATTCCTCGGCAAAGTCGCCCTGCTCGTAATAGCCGGCCCGGTCGCAGCCTTCGTGCACCGTCTGCCCAAACAACCAGGTTGGGCGAAGCTGATCGTCGAGAGGAATCATCGGCGCCATCCCTGCAACCTGATATAGCAGGTACAGGACCGTCTCCATGAAGTTGTCAGGCTGCACCGGACATCCCGGAACATTGACGATGGGAACTCCCGCTTTCGACCTCCAACCCCATCCTAGGTAGTCCGCCAGACCCATGCATCCCGTGGGATTGCCTTGCATAGCATGAATGCCACCATAAGTGGCGCAGGTTCCGCAGCCCATCACCGCTAAAGCTTTAGGGGCTAAACGCTCAATCCACTCAGTTGTGGTAATCGGCTGACCAGTACTGGGATCGGTGCCCATCGCCGCCCAATAGCCCTCCTTCTTGATCTTCTCGTTGGGAATAGACCCTTCGACCACCAGGACGAAAGGATCCAGCTTTCCTTCCTCCGCTTGATAGAAGTACTTCATGAAATCGTCGCCAACCTCGTACGCCAAAACCGGATTGTGCAAATGCACCTTCGGAAGCCCAGGGATCGCACCCAGCAAAACATCTTCAATGCTGGGCTGCATCGCCGCCGTCACTGAAACCGAGTCTCCATCACAGCTCAGTCCGGCCGTGATCCAGACTATGTGTATTTCCGCCACGGCCGGTTTTTTCTGCGTCACTCGACCGTAAGGAACTGTCTCGGTTGCCATAGCTGGATTCTCCTTTCGAGATCGACACGTCAGTTCGAGCGGACCGCAGATTCCCCGGCTTCCGGCACCAAAGGCCTAAGCCCTCCACAAAAGCCGTGCTTCAAGAACCGCGCGCAGCCCGAAGCATCTTAAAATCGGAGAATCTTTTCAACCTGATTTCGACTTCATGGGAAATCCCACCGGAGGCATCGGGGATTCCCTTATAGGTCTAAGGCCGGAGCAGGATGCTCCATGCAGAGGCGGTGTTCATGCACAGGCCATGTAGGGGGTCCTCACCCGCCCAGGCCGGACGGGGACGTCCGGCCCCACATGGTTTATGCGGGAGGGTGGTTTGTGGTTTCTACAGGGAGCGTTCGACCGGATCAGGTGAAATCTATGCTGCCTTTTCGTTGATCGCCCACTGGATGGCGTACTGCACCAATTCCCGAGCGCTTCGCAGGGAGAGTTTCTCCTTTATATGGGCCTGGTAGGATTCGACTGTCTTCACGCTCAGGTGCAACGCGGTGGCAATCTGGCGAGTGCCGTTCCCATCGCCGATAAGGCGAAAGACCTCCAATTCGCGGTCGGAAAGTTCGGCGACGGGAGATTCCTTCGCCATCGTCGAGCCCAGAATAAATTGCCGCAGCATTTTGCTGGCAACCCGCTCGCTCACGTAAATTTCGTGGTTTAGGATTCTGCGCAGGGCCCCCAGCATGGCCTCCGTCGCCTCCTGCTTCATGATGTAGCCGTTCGCGCCGGCCCGCAATGCCCGCTCGGCGTAAATGGATTCCTCGTGCATGGAAAGAATCAGCACCGGCAGCGAAGCATCCCGGGCGCGCACCGACTTCAGAAGCTCCAGGCCATCCGGCCCATTGAGAGAAATATCCACGATGAGTATGTCCGGCCTGCAACTCGCGATCTTCTGCAGCGCACTGTTGATTTCTTCGGCCTCCCCGCACACGGTGAGGTCCGGTTCCTGGTTGATCAAAAGCGCCAGCCCCTGCCGCACGATGGGGTGGTCGTCCACCACCAGCACTCTGCTTTTGGCCCCACTTGTCACTGGAGGACTGCTCATGCGGCCCGGACTCCTTCGCTGATGGGGAACGAGCATCTCACCACGGTTCCCTGCTCCGGCGCCCGCCCCACTTCGAGCGAACCGCCGATCATACGCGCCCGGTGACTCATGATGTGCAGGCCCATGCCTGAACTGCTGGCGGCCTGCGGCGTAATGCCCGGACCATCATCCCGGATGATGAGTTCCCCCTGGTTCTCCACGCTGGCCAGGGCAATCTGAATTCGACGAGCTTTGCCGTGCCGTATGCCGTTGTTCAACGCTTCCTGAGCGATGTGATAAAGATGTGTCGCCACCCCGACGTCGTGGATCAGCACCGGTGGCTCGCAGCGAAAGTCGCACTGCACCCCGAAGACCTCGCGCGCCTCGCCGGCGCATTGCTGCAGCGCCGACATCAGGCCATGAGCGTCGGACATCACCGGAAGCAGTCCTCGCGCCAGTTCTCGCGTTTTGTGGATTGCCTCATTCACCAGACGTACGATTTTCGCGGCGTCGCTCGCCTCAGGCAACGCCTTCTCAGCCAGCCTTTGCTGCTGCACTTTGCTCATGAAGGCAATGCCGGTCAGGTGCTGTCCCAGCCCGTCATGCAGGTCCTGGCCAATGCGACGCTGCTCGCGCGCGCTCACTTCGAGAATTGTCCTCTCCAGGCGCTTGCGTTCGGTAATATCGATACCGGTAACAATAATGTAGGCCGGTGCGGCCTTCGCTCCCCGCAGCACCGTGCTCGACCAGGCTATGAGCCGGCGGCTCCCGTCGCGCGTGAGCCACTGACTTTCGTATTCTCGCGGCACCTTCCCCAGGCAAATTTCTGCCAGGCCAGATTTGAAATCTTCCACTTCCTCAGCCAGCGTGAATAGGTCCCATACGTAGCTTCCTGCAATTTCGCCGAACGTGTACCCGGTCATTTGTTCACAGGCGCGGTTGAAGCGGATGATCCTCCCCTCCGGATCCAGCACTACCACCAGCGCCCCTACAGTATCCAGAAGCGCTGAAAGCACGTTGCGCTCCTCTTGCAAGGCCTCTTGCGTTCTCTTGAGGTCGCTGATATCGAAGGCGACACCGTGAATGAACCAGGGGCGGCCGTCGCTGTGCCGCATCATTTTGGCTTCGCAATGGAACCAGATCACCCGTCCATCGCGCGCAATCACCCGGTATGCCGAACGCAGCGGCTTACCCGAAAGAAACATTTCCGCGGCTTCCACGCTCCAGCGCTGCTTGTCGTCGGGATGTATGTGCTGATACCAGCGCACCGGGTCTTCCAGCCATTCTTCCTGCTTGTAGCCCAGGCTGGCCTCGATCTGCGGGCTCACGTAGGCTTCGCCAATGCCCCGATCCAGGTACGCCATGAATATCACCGCTGGAATCTGCTCCAGCAGCGCCCGGTACTTCGCTTCCAGGTTCGGCAGTTCGGCATCCGTGGTCTCGCCGGATCCGGCATCGGCAGAAGCTGGGTTTTGAAAAAATACTCCGGCTAGTTCTTCCAGCAATGCAACCGCGTCGGCGGAGCTGAGCAGCTCTTCCTCAACGTCCGTCGAGAAAACCGGCGAGCCCGGCTTGCTTTGAGAATGAAGATCAGGGGCCATCAGTTACTCGCGCTCCTGGAGGCATTATGACGCCGCCGCTGCCGCCAACTCGGCTCCTTATTCAAGGATGCCTGTGTAAACCGGCGAAGCGCATGAATTGCCCGGCCGTAGGTTTGTACCGCACTCGACGACAACAGCGAGCCAGGAGGTTGATTCATGAAGGGCATGAACTTGTCGGGAAATCCAGGCATGGTGCACCCGATACAAATGCCTCCCACGTTGGGGCACCCGCCGATGCCGCCCATCCAACCCCGCTTGCCCACGTTGCACTGCACCACCGGGCCCCAGCATCCCAGCTTCACAATGCATAGCGGCGATCCGTAATCCGCGGCGAACTGGGCCTGCTCGTAATAGCCGCCGCGATCGCAACCCTCGTGCACAGTTTGCCCGAAGAGCCACTTCGGACGTAAAGCCTCGTCCAGCGGGATCATCGGTGCGTGTCCGCTGGCCATGTGCAGCAGATACAGCAGCGTCTCCATAAAGTTGTCCGGCTGCACCGGACAACCGGGAACGCACACGATAGGAATCTTTGACTTTGTTTTCCACTCCCACCCCAAATAGTCTGGAAGCCCCATGCAGTCCGTCGGGTTGCCCTCCATGGCATGAATTCCGCCATAGGTTGCGCAGGTTCCGGCTGCAACTACAGCCCACGCTCGGGGGGCAAGCCGGTCGATCCATTCGCAAGTGGTAATGGGCTGACCCGTCGCCTGGTCCGTTCCCAGCGAGGCCCAATATCCCTCCTTCTTATTATTCTCGTCCGGAATTGATCCCTCGACCACCAGGATAAAAGGCTGCAGCTTTCCCGTCGCCGCCTGATGAAAGCAGCGTAGAAAATCTTCTCCCACCTCGCTGGCCAGAAAGGGATTGTGAAAATTTACCTTGGGAATCCAGGGGATTGCGCCGGAAAGAATATCTTCGAGGCTGGGTTGCGTGGCTGCGGTCATGGCAATGGTGTCGCCATCGCATCCCAGCCCGGCGGTGATCCAGAGCACATCAATTTCCTTGATCGCGCCCGTCGTCTGCCAACCAGCCACCATTGGCTCACCTTGTACCACTGCACCAGCCCGGACGGTAAAGCGGAACCAGCAATCCCGGCCAGAGAAGCATTCTACATCGAAACCGGGTGAGTTGAAGGAACGACGTCACAGTGGCGAACACGAGGAAAATTAGACACCAAAGCAACGGAGAACCCCGCCCGAAGATGCCTGGCAACCAATGCACCGGCTTCCTTCTATTATTTTTCCTTTCCGCCTACAACCTGTGCATGCCCCAGGAATGCCACCAGGGCCAGTCCCCCAATCACATTGCCCAGCAACGTCGGGAGGAAGAATTGTTTGAAATATGTTCCCCAAGAGAGCGATTTTGTGACAATCAGAAAAAACGTCGTAGTGGACCCTGCGATGATGTGGTCAAAGCCGCTGACCCCGACCAGGTAGGTCACGATAATAATGATGCTGACGCGAGCCGAATCTGCGGCGGGCAGCAGCCATACCATCAACGCGATCAGCCAACCCGCAAAAACCGATCGCATCAGCACCGTCCCGAAGCTTGCTCCAATGTGGGCGGCGCCAATCTCGGTCAAACGCTGTTGAATATTGGAGTCAAAGACGCCGATTCTTCCGATGCACAAAGCGAACAAAAATGTTCCCAGCAGGTTGGCAGTCAATACGACTACCCACAGCCGAAGCATCCGCAGCAATGTGGGCAGATCCTTTCGCAATAGCAGAGGCAAGACTACGGTCAGGGTGTTTTCCGTAAACAGTTGCTGGCGTCCCAAAATTACGATCAGAAATCCCACGCAGTACCCGGCGCCGGCGATCAATGGCCGCCAGGGATGATCAGGCAAGTGGGCTGTCAATACTCCTTGCGCGACAAAAGAAAAGCCCATCGAGAGCCCTGCAGCGAGCGCCGACCATGCCAATGCCGCCGCGGGCCTGCGCAGTTCGTCTTCCCCTTCGCGCCGGATGGTCTCATAAACTACATTTGCGCCAATTGCCTGCCGTTCCTCGACTTGATTCTGCTCAGCGCGAGTCGAGATGGCGCCTGGACCGGCGGGAGGATCAACTCTTGTCTGCACTTTAGTCTGTACTTTGGCCATCATCACCCTTTGATTGCAAAAGAAAGCGACGGGCGCGGTCGTGTCTTAACCCCGTGTTATAGGACACCACTGAAACAGGCGCAAGAAAACCAACAAATCATACCCGCAGTGCCGTGCCTTGGGAAGTTTTCGATTTGCGCGAAAACGCAGCATCAACTCTCTGCGCCAGTGTAATGTTAAGCTTCGCCACGGCATGGCCAGCTTCTCCTCTCAAGTGGTTGGCCCTCACTCCACTCGGTACAAATTTCGGCGGTCCGTCCACTCCCCGGATAGTCCCGCGCCTAGCGTGGCGCCTTGGTTGAGAAGCGTGAGCCACGTTCGTTTTATTCAAAAATCAGTTTCCCATTCCTGGTTATCAGCATCGAACGAATCCGACAATTCTACTCAGAACCAGGAGAATCCTAAATGCGCTGGACACCGGGTGGGAACAGTGACGATGTTGAAGACCGACGCGACGAAGGTGGTTCTGGAGGCATGCAGTTTGGAGGAATTCACCTAGGTATCGGAGGACTGGTCATCGTCTTCATCCTGAGCCTGGTGTTCCACCGCAATTTTTTTGCTCTCCTTGGCAACGGTTCCAGCGGTGCGCCTTCCGCCGTCACTCGGCAAGATCGGGCCGAAGGGTCCGCAGGAACTCGGGAACAGGATCAGGCCGAGCAGCCCCTGGTTCAGTTCGTGACTTTTGTACTCAACGACACGCAAGCCACGTGGGCCAAAATCCTCCCCTCTGAAGGCGTGCAGTATCGTCACGCCAAACTAGTCCTGTTTCGCAATTCCATCGATTCCGCTTGCGGCATGGCTCAATCCGCCACAGGTCCCTTTTATTGTCCAGAAGACGAAAAGGTCTACATTGACCTTGATTTTTTCGACGAACTGACGCGGCGTTTTAACGCCCCCGGGGAGTTTGCGGAAGCCTACGTGTTGGCCCATGAACTCGGACATCACGTGCAGAAATTGCTCGGCATCGAGAGCAAGGCGCGGGCGGCCCAGCAACAGAATCCGCAAGCGGCCAAAGCCATTTCCGTGCGCTTGGAACTGCAGGCGGATTGTTTCGCCGGAGTCTGGTCGCACTCCACCGAGCAACGCCACCTGCTCGATGTCGGGGACCTCGATCGGGCGTTGCAGGCAGCAGCCGCTGTTGGCGACGATCGGTTGCAGCGAATGAGTACCGGGCATGTTAATCCCGAGAGCTTCACCCACGGAAGTTCCGCCCAGAGGACAGAATGGTTTCAGCGGGGATTCAGCGGCGGTACAGTAGAATCCTGTAACGCTTTCCAGAATTGACCGCGCGGCATGCGAGACTTGTTCATGGCCCAGCCTGGGGTCACGACCAATTATTCCAATTTGAGCAGAATTACTGCCGGAATCAACTTATCCGCTTACCAATAATATTTCAGCCGCGCGGGGCACGGGGTTCTATCTTCAGTGTCTCCTGTGTTCATTAGATTGAAACTTTATCGCGAGCAGGGCGAGACGGGTGTACAGTACCTTGGCTTTTTAAAGTCCAAGTGGAATCTGGCCGCATACCGTTGCGAAGAGTCACGTGCGACATACCATTGCCTTGCTCGCGTTGATTTCTGTGATGGCGCCGGTTTCTCGCGCGCAGCAGGACAAAACTGAGCTCCCCAATCCGGCGTCGTCCATTTGTGAGTTTAAGGACGGCAAAATTGTCAAAACCGGGTATTACAGTTCACGCGTGAAGAGCCGAAAGATTTTCGGCGGACTCGTACCCTATGACAAGGTGTGGATCACAGGCGCCAATGAAGCCACAACCTTCGTCACGGATACCGACCTGAGCGTCGGTGGCAAAAATGTGCCCGCGGGCAGCTACACCTTGTTCACGATCCCCGCGCGTGAGAAATGGACGCTTATCATCAGCAAACCGGGTGGTGAGGGAGATATCTCCTATCGAAAGGGCGGGGAGGTGATTCGAGTGGACATGAAGGTCTCCAGAACCACCTCTTTAGTAAAGAATTTCACCATTGCCTATAAGCCGAAAGAGGAGACCTGTACATTGACGATGAGTTGGGAAAACACCCAGGCTTCGGTGGAGGTAGCGGAGAAAAAACTCTGCTGGCCCACCACGTCGCCGCTGACCTATGAGTGCCAGGATCAGTGACCGTGCTTAGATCGCATGCCGGCTGGGATTGCGCTTGAAATCAAGGGAGAAGTGCACTGCAGAAAAACACGATTAAGGCGCGGCTCAAAGCCGGTGACTTGGTGTACGGAACCTCGTTAGGGGGATGTCTTGAACCCGAGGTTCCAATCGTGCTCGCCGCGGCCGGACTTGACTTCTTCTTTATAGATACTGAGCATTCAACAACGACCTACCCGCAGATTCAGAGTCTGTGCCGGAGCGGGCGCGCAGCCGGAATCGTTCCGCTGGTCAGAGTCACTCAGAATGAGCCTTCGCTGATATCGCGCGCACTCGATGTCGGAGCCATGGGAATCATTGTTCCACGCGTCCACTCGGGCGCAGAGGCGCGTGCCGCGATGGACGCGCTGAAATTTCCACCGCTTGGACATCGCGGATACGGTCTCGGAAGTATTGTGACCGATCTCAAGCGGAATTCTGCCCAGGAAGAAGTCGATTCAGCAAACCGGGAAACCATGGCCATCATGATGATTGAAAGCCAGGAGGGCCTGCAGGCGGTCAACGAGATCGCAGCCGTTCCTGAAGTTGATGCCCTATTCGTTGGGCCCTATGATCTCTCGCTCGCGCTGGGAATACTTGAACAGTTCGACAATCCCGTGTTCTGGAAAGCTCTGGAGCAAGTGATCAACGCGGGTACGAAAGCCGGGATTGCCGTCGGGCTCCAGTCAAAAGATATGTCCATATTGATTCGAGCGCGCGAACTTGGCGCGCGGTTCATAGTCTATGGCAGCGACTTTTCGGTGCTTTATGACGGTTACAGGAACGCACTCTTTAATTTGAAAAGCTGATTCGTTGACGATCCAAACGGATTGGTTGCCGCAGATCGGTCCTCGATGAGTTCTTCCATACCACCGCTCCGAAGATTAATCCTGCTCCTGTTAGTTTGGGTGTACCCCACTATCGCGCCGGCACAGAATGCTGCCACGCCGGTTCGTGAGGCAGATGCCGTCTGCGGCAAATGCCACCAGGATATTTTTCGCAAGTACCTGGATACGCCCATGGCAAACGCCAGCGGACTGGCCTCAGATCGCGTCTTTACTGGCGAGTTCCATCATGCCCCGTCTGGAATCGACTATCGGATATCTAATCAAGACGGCTACCTTTGGCTGAAGTATTCGCGTCCCGGAGACGCGGGCCTGCAAGGAAGCCAAAAACTCGACTATTTCCTCGGTTCGGGCCACCTCGGCATCACCTATCTGTATTCCATCAACGGTTATTTTCTCGAGTCGCCCGTTGCATATTACGCCGACGCTAAAACGTTTGACATGAAGCCCGGCCTCGGGAGTTTACCAACCATGCCCTCAGCATTGCCGATGACCAGGGGATGTATGCGATGTCACATGAGCGGTGTGCAAAGTGAAGATCCAGGAACGCGCAGCCATTTTAAAGGCTTGCCCTTTTTGCACGGTGGCATCACTTGCGAAAGTTGCCATGGTGATACCGCTAACCACGCGGCGACCTCCGGCAAAGCTCCCGTAATCAATCCGGTTAAGCTCGATTCGGAGCGCAGGGATTCGGTTTGCATCAGCTGCCATCTGGAAGGAGATACGCGCATCGAGCATGCTGGCCACAATGTGGACGACTACGAGCCGGGCGATCGCATCCAAGACTATCTTTCCTACTTTGTCTATGCCAATGACAAGATTACTAGCCGCGGGGTAAGCGAAATTGAGGAGTTGAGCCAGAGCAAATGCAAACGAGTCAGTGGCGACCACATGTCATGCATGAGTTGCCATGATCCTCACTACTCACCGCCCGTCGAAGAGCGCCCCGCGTTCTACCGCGGCAAGTGTCTCGCATGCCACATGCAACCAAAGTATTCGACAGTTCATTTCAGCAGCAATCCGGACTGTACCAGTTGTCACATGCCGAAAGGGAAGGCGGAAAAGGTGCCGCATATCGCCTGGACCGACCATCGTATCCGGCAAAACCCCAGCCAGCTCGACGCCTCGCCTCGAGCTGCTCTAAATCCGGAATTGGTTCCATTCTTCCAAGAAAAAGCGGCCGAACGCGACCTGGGGCTCGCCTACTACGACCTGGTGTTGGGGGGAAACACATTTGCGGCGCAAAGGGCTTGGACTCTGCTGCTGGCAGCACAAAAATCCGGCCCAAGTGATCCTCCCATGCTCACTGCCCTGGGATATCTGGCCCAGGGCCGGGGTAATAATTCGCAGGCGATAGCCTTCTACCAAGAGGCGTTAAAACTAAATCCCATTGACCTCACCGCAACCAACAATCTCGCGATCCTGCTGGCCAGATCAGGACAACTTGCAGCGGCCGAAGTGCTGTGGAAGAAGACTTTCGAGCTGAACCAGGCCGTGGACGAGCCCGGCGTTAATCTCGCCCTGGTGGAATGCATGCTCGGCAAAAAAGATGCGGCCCAGGAAACGTTGCAACGGGTACTGATCTACAGCCCTGATCATAAGATAGCCCGACAAAAGCTTCAGGCCATAAAGTCGGGCCAGGAAACCTGCACCGCTCGTTGAACCACTAAAGGAAGTCGCAAAAGTCAGTGGTTTATGAGGGCTAGTCCTCAGTCACTTCCAATAGCACATGTCCCCGCCCGGGAACAGTGACCTCTGCTGTATAACAATCTCGGCGGGTATTGAAATTGGCGCCTGAACAGTTGTAACGTCGTCTTGGCTTAAGTCCAAAGCTTTCCGCCTCAAAATTAATTTCCCTCTCAACCGGATTAGTGTCCAGATTAAAGCAGTTCACCACGACGGCATTCCGCTCAGGATGCCGATGAACGTGCGTCAACTCGTCGATTCCGTAGAAAGTACCCGCGGAGAAAAACGGCTTGAGCCGTCGGTAGGTCTTCATGGCACTTTCATGCGCGGTCCGGACAGCTGCGTCGGTCGCCGTGCCACCGAAACCTAGGTGCCGGCAAGTTGAAGCGTTCCACCAAAATACCAGGGCTTGGGCATTATCCGTTCGCAAGTCGATGTGCACGTAGAGGGGCAGAGAATATGCCAGATTGTAGTAGTAGAGTGCCATGCTGCGACCGGCCAGAAGATCGTCCATCGGCCTCCACATCAGCTCGAACGCCCATATGGAATCGAACCCCTTCCCTCCCAGGCCATCCGTGCCGTGGCCGTAGTAGGTGGGCACGTAGCGAATATCGGCGCCGCCTACAACTTGATCGTGCATCTCGATCAGCACATCGGGATATTTTTCATGTACCATCCGCGCCAGTCGATTGGTCGCGTCCACGTGTTCGGCAATTGTGGAAGGCACCGCATGGCCATGCTTTGGATCCCAGCACTCCCCGTTAAACCATGTTCCATCAAACATGAAGAAAGCAACGCCACTCTGGGCCAGGATCTGCAAGCGCCGGCAGGTTTCATCGATGTACTGCGATGAAGCGCCGCACGGCGAATAAGGAATAACCTTTCCATCAGGCCCCAGTCGGTCGGTGCCCGCAATCACATCGCAGTGGGAGTCGACCCAATTCGTCAGCGGAGCATGCAGTGACAAGCGCAACCCATAATCGGACTTGAGCAGAGAGACGAAGTCAGTGAGCTTTCCCAGTCGGGCCTCATCCCATCTTTTAGACGATTGCGGAGTGTCCCAGCCGGGATCGAGATACAGAGCCTCGCATCCGATTGCTTTGGCCTTGGCTGCCTCCTGCTTCATATCTTCCAGCCGGTAGTATTTCTCGCGGTTCGCCGGCTCCAGATAGGCCGGTTCGCCCAGCCACCACAGTTTGTTGTCGTACAACTCGTTCCAGTGCACTGGCGGGTCAAAACTGCTGGGAGCACCGTGGCCTCGCGCTTCCATCTCGGCACGAAAGGCATAAAAACCTTGCAGGACATCCCCATGGAAAAAAGTCAGACGCGTTGTGCCGAAGTCGTGAACCGCGCCCGCAGCCACATGGCAGTAGCCTTCGGGATCTCCCGCCGGCGAACCTGCGCCGCCCCAGCGGAAGCCCATCAGGTCGTCCTCAAGAGGT
The DNA here is from genome assembly GCA_038254805.1 of Terriglobales bacterium. GTDB lineage: Bacteria > Acidobacteriota > Terriglobia > Terriglobales > Acidobacteriaceae > Gp1-AA145. The sequence goes on along the minus strand of JBBSFW010000005.1, from coordinate 91,658 downwards.
ACGCGATCAAGCAACGCCCACTCTCTCGCCGTCTCATTGTGTTTCGTGACCAGAAAACCTTGGGTTCCGTTGGTAAACGCCCACCCCTCTGAGGCATAGTCCTCATAAAGGCGAGGCCAGACGGCTTGTGACCGCGGAGGATCTTCGCGGAGCCTTGACCGGCGCGCCCGATAGATAATCTGGTCAAGAGTATAGTCGGCATACTGGCCACGGCTGGCGCGCGGTTCGTGCCGGTAGGGCACAGCGCTAAACACAAACCCTTTGAGAGTGTCAGGACGTACGGGAAGAATAAAGCCGCATCTGAACGGCAGTCTGATGGGCTGTGACTTTGCATTGCGCACCGCGATTTCTTCTTCAATCCAGGGGCAACCGGGATCGACCTTGAATCGATGTTCCACATGGATTCCTTCTCTCGTAACTCCGCTTAACTTTACCGATGATTTCTCCGTCGAGAGGGCGGAGAACGAAGGTTTGCCAAATGAGTAGGAATACATCGCGTCCGCGAGAATGGTGCCGGAAGGGACATGCAGGAGCTGGCATTTCAATCCGGCTCCGGCTGCGATCGACAGCCTGAAATGCTCGTTGGTGAGCGTTACGTCATGGGACTCGACGGGTTTAAGCCGTGATGCCGCCAGAGCGTGCGGCCGGAGGTCGACCACCTGCGAAGCGCCGGCCATAGTCACAAAACGAAGAAATTCTTTGCGATTGATCATCGGCAATAGAGCTCCGTTAGAAGCTACTCTCACCTACAAACTTGCGGCTCGCTTTGCAGATGCTTCATCTGGTTATCTTGTCGAGGTAGGAGGCGTCCAACCTATTCTCCTGGTAATAGCGGCGGCAGTACTCCAGCAACCGGAAAGCGTCCACGTAGCCGATTTCCCTGCCCTCCGCGTCCAATGTAATATGCGGGCCCATGACGTGAAAGAGCGACATCATGTTTTCGTCCCCCAGGATTTGCAGGGTGTGCGCTTCGCCGGGACGCTCGTAAACAAAGGTTCCGGGCGTGGCAATCCAGTCCGATTCTTTGTATTTCCAGGAACCCTGCAGGCAATAACCTGCCACGGAACCGGTGTGATAATGCCGGTCGATACCCGAGCCAGGGGCACAGCGAAGCACCACAGCGAAGCTGTTGGTGTTCAGGTCGAACATCAGAAAGCGGTTCGCCGTTCCCGGTTCGTAGGGAATCCAGACCGTGTCTTTCTCGTCGGCCGAGAAGCCAAGGATCGGGTTAGCGCTTTTGAAGACGTAGTCTGTTTGGTGAGAAAGGTTCAAGTCCATTGTGAGCATCCGCCCGTAATTTTTCTGCTGGAAATCTGGTTTTTCTAGGCCTGTCAATGCCGTTCGTCAGGGCTTCCTGACTCCTTGGGTTTGGCACGCATTCGCAAACCTCTAGAGCTTCTTGTTGTGAGGCCGGTGGTGTCCGCCAAAGCCTGGACGATGATCTCCAGTCACCTCACTTGCTTGTAAGAAATGATTGCAGAATCCGGCTGCTTTTCCATCACGACGTGAAGACCTTTCTCCATCAAATCCTGGCCCGAGATGCGGGTAATGCCAGTAGTATCCATGTTGGTCATCGCGTAGCGGGCCGCAGGCTCCAATCCTCGAAGCTTCAGGTCCACGGCAGTGATGGGACTTTCCGGGCGGCGAAAAACTTGTACCATGCCTTCTCCGGACTCCGGCCGGTGAAACTGCCAGGCGATCCAGACATCGTCTTCAGTTCGGTAAGGCAACAGCGGATAGTAATCGCCGTAGTAGTTGTCGGCGACCTGCTCCCACTGGGCCATCAGAGTGCGCAAAAACTTGTAATCCAGGCTGTGGCTGCGCATGTCCCAAACGGTTGCCAGGGCCGGCGCCATCTGGCTACGGAAGGTATAGAGGTCGAGCGCATTGGTGCCCGAACCGAAGTAAGGTATCCAGAGGGACATTCCGTAGGTGATGTTTTGCATCCCGGTGTTTTCATAGGCGTAGTCGCTGCGCCACAGAGGGACGGCCCGGCGTAAGGTTTCGAGCTCGTTGCGGCTCCCCCCGCCGGCGCAGATGTCGGTGAGCATCTCCGGATGGCGTTGTCGCAGTTCGTCCCAGTATGCGAGGTATCCCTCTACATGACGAATCTCGGTAATCCCCTGGCGATCGACTGCGTCATTGGGACGCCAAAAACGTCCCACGGGAAAACCGTCTTGCCGGTACAGGTCGACGCCTTGTTCCGTGATCAGGTTGTCCACGTGGTTCAGCATCCAGGTTCGAGCTTCGGCATTGCCGAAGTTCAGAAGCTTAAATTCGCCATCGCGCCCGAGCAGCCATTCTGGATGGTTCTCGTACAACCAGGAACCAGGTGTTACCTGCTCCGGGACGAACCACAAAATCAGTTTAGGGCCTTTTGCATGCAAATGATCGGATACAGGGCGCAGACCGTGCGGGAAGCGCTGCGGATCTGGGTCCCAGGTGCCGGTGTTTAACCAGTGACCCTGGAAGACATGCCACCCTGCGTCCATCCACCAGTAATCGAACTTCATACCTTCTTCGGAGTAGCGATCGATAAACATCAGCTGGTTGTCTTCGTTGGCCTCCGCCATTTCGATGTACTGTCCGGCGCTGCTGGCCGCCGATAGCGGAGGTGGCACTTTTCCTTTCGGACGAGGCATATTGTGCGCGACCATCCAACGCCGCCAGACGTTCTGTGCTCCGATCCAATCACCTTTCCAGAATTGCATCACCGTCAATGGGGTGCGAATTTCCTCGCCCGGTAACAACTTGAAGTGTGTCAGCTCCTGCCCTGCCTGCACCCGCAGCCCGTTTGCCTTGTCACGGCTGAATAGCGCTGCCCACTGCCCTGGCCAGCCCACGGCCAGAATGACTCCTTCACCAGGCCACTCCACGTTGAAGTAAGGAAGATCACCGCCCGCAGGCATTCCGGCTGCGGCGGCAAATCTCTTTTCCATTCCTGGATCCAGCTTGCTTTCGATCGGTGCATATTCCGTGGGGCTGGGCGCGGTCAAGCCAGAATGGGGACTTCCCTTGCCATGATGCAGAACGAACTCGCCCCCTCCCCCACGTTCCAGCCGCGAGTCCAGGGCTTGTATGTTTTCAAGGATCGGAGTCGACCTCTCACCCGTATTCTTGAAATAAAGGGTCCACTCTAAGGTGGGAAAATCGCAATATCTCACGGCCACACATCGCACCACCAGCCCGGTTCTTGGATCCGTGTAGCTTGAGGTGTGCTCGCTCCGGTTCTCATCCAGCTTGCGCACGTCTCGCTGCACGTGCCACGTCTTCAAAAGGTCGACCGACGGTTGATCTCCATAGCGAAAGGAAAACGGGGGCTCAGTCGTGTAGGCAGATCGCAGTGGCCCCGTTGGCAGGTCTCCGAGCCAGACTATCGATCCATCGGTCAAGGTCACTCGGGCTTCAGCCCAGTCCGCCTGGTTGAAATTGACATGCTGAACCGTTCCCCCACCGGCGTCACTCAATGTGAGGGTGAACTCTTTGGCTCCCCCTAAATCCGCATTTACCGGGACGCCCGGCATACCCTCTCGCATGGTCGCCGAGCGGAATAATTCCTTGCCCTTGGCCTCGACTGAAGCAATTGCACTGCCGCGTCCAGCGCTCGAATAAAAAGCTCCGTTACGGTTGCTGTCAACGCCAACGATTGCCTCAAAACTCTTTCCTGGTGCTGGCAAGTGGACGACGACCCGGCCTTCAGATGAAAAGTACAAGCCTCGTCGATATTTTTTGTCCAGGATGCACAGAGGACGCCTCCCAGTCGCGTAGATGCCGTTTCTTCTGACCGAAACTTCATTCTTCTCGAGCTGACCTGACTTCAGATACACCATCAGGTATCCATCTTCGGTTTTTGACTCCACTCTCCCTTCAAACTTGGCGTCGGCCCAGCGGTTGGCATCCGACATCTCCTCCGGTGTTCCCGAAATACCCTCCACTAACGCCGGATTGAGAATCAAAAGCAACACTTGCGCCACTACTAGCAAGAGAGTCTTCATTTCATTTTCCTAAAAAAACCAGACCGCTTCATCAGGGCTCGACCTGGATGCCATCGAGGTACACGAATGTGCCGGTGCCGAAAGCCTCTGGCGGCTGGCCCAAAACTGAGATCTTCACTTTGTGCTTGCCGGCAGATGGGAACGTCTTGCTGAAGATTCCGACTCCCCAGATATCGTCGGCGGAATAGGTGTTGACCGCTAAATCGGGGCCGCCGTCGATCGAAATTCCCGCCTTTCCGCCGTCGTCACCCAGCTTGGTATACCAGGTGAACTTCGTTCCCTCGAATTCAACTTCAGAGGTTGCCCCTTTCTCATTGCTCCTGCTGATCGTGCCGAGATAGGCAGGCTGGAGATTCGTTTGCCGCTGCCAACTGCCTGTGAAACTGATGCGCGAATCTTCTGCATCGTCGGTCACCAGCACGCGCTTTCCGCCGGACCCTTCCGCTACAACCAGCCCTGAGCGTAGCCCTGCCTCGTCAACCGTTCGCACCTCGTAGTGGGCGGAGAGATCGGCGCCTGCGGAGTGATCGAAGTAATAGGCGCCCTTCGCTACTTTGTCCACGATCACAGAGTCACGAAGCACTTCGTAGTAGGACACCCAATGATCATCATGACCCGGCTGCCAGGTGAGCTCTACGCCTGGATAGCTCATGTTTGTGGCCACGGTTTTCCGTACGTTGCCGGGGGCGGAAGGCGGGAGTGTATCGCGTCTATTTCCGGGATGATAGGGGAGATTCAGATAGAGCAGTTCGCCGGGGAGCATGCTCTCCAACCTGATTCCATTCTTCATCAAATCCGAACCCGTACGGGTTTCACTTTCTGAAGATTCCTGATAGGAGACGAGATAAGACTGGCCGGGCTGCAAACCCTTGGGCTTGATCGTGACCGGGCCGGGGGCGGGACGCTTGGGAATAACGATTCCGCGCTTTCCGTCGCGGCTGAGGCGTTCGAAATAAATCGTTGGGTCGTCGCCGGTAACCAGCGGACGGTATACATGTGCCCAGCGTCCGGCAACACCTTCATTACTGAGGAAGTGGTAAGTCTCAATAAGCTGTCGCATTCCTTCAATTTTCTGCGCGTCCCAGGTATCCCCCGCGTTATCGAAAGCCATGGTAAGCAGGCCGCGGTATGTCGCTTTGTCGAATTTATCTACTTCATAGAAGTCTCCATTAGCGCCAGTCTTGTCGGGGGGCAGAAATAGAGATGCCCAATAGTTCCCCAGAATCCCCACCGCGCCATCAGTAAAGGAAATCGAGGAAGAGTAACGGGCGTAGTCGTAACCGGCTTCGTTCCCTCCGCCATTGCACGCCTGGAAGGCATCCTCAGGATGTTGATCGAGAAAATTGCGGAGCAGTTGCCGAAAACCCTGGTCCTGCCCCAGCAAAGGTGTGTCGTCTCCGGCGTACGCCGTCGGAACACCGTCAGTTCGCCACTCGAATTTTCCATAGCGTTGGTGGAACTGGTCGAGTGCATGAGAAAGGTGTTCGACGACCTCGGGCTTTGACATGTCCAACGTGCTGTTGATGACCCAGCCAGGATGGCTGCGGGCTAGCTCGGATTTGGGATCCACCATGTAAATTGGGGAGTAGATGAGCTTGACCAATACTGTGCTTCCGCAAATAAACTCCGGTTGTCCTGAAGTCTGGCCCCCGCCACTCACCAGCGGAATCCCACCAGCAACAATCACGATGGTAAACATCGGCGCCGGTCTCACTTATGTAGTCCGCCAGGCGGAAGATCTTGCGGTAGAGCGAATCGCTGTCTGCATTTAAAATGGTAAGGGTTAAAGGACCCTGGCCAATCCACCTTGTGTTTCGCGGATCCGGCCATCCGGTACCCTTCCACCACCAGCCCGCCTGGCGAATCGCGCCGAACCATCCCTCGCGGGTGTAATCCCACAAGTAACGATACTGCCAGTCCAGAACCTCGTTGCCAGCTTCATCCAGGTCTCCATGGAAAAGTCCGGCAAAAGCCATGGGCGTGGTCAGCGACTCGCCGGATTTCAAGTTCTGATTGTGGCCCGCTACCCTGAACCTCACGGCCACAGAACCATCCGGCTTCTGTGTCCATGTAGAAGCCCAATGGCCGAAGTAGTCCCAACCAATGAATAATCCTTCGCCATCTTCGTCGCTCGCAATTGCGGCCCAAGGTGCATAGGCGTTGCTACCTTCCCGGTAGCTGCGCCCCGCCCCGGGGCTCGCAGTGTTGCCGATATTGCTCAGAGTAGCGGTAATTCGAACTCTGCCCGCCTTGGGAGCGATCCAGACGAGCGCGGCATCGTGCTGGAGAGCAGGGGTCATCTCACCACGGGCCACAGCTAGCACCTCAGCGGCATTGCCGCCGGGCCTCCGCCAGTGCTTGGTTGCATCGTCGTACACCAAGTCGGCTAGTTGGATAGAGGGATCCGATTGGTGCGTGGTGGGTCGCGACTCATAGAAGCGAGCAAGATCGGGATTGCTGATCCTGCCTGCCTCCGTAAATTGGTACCGCCAGCCATTCTTGCCCTGCTGATCGCTGAACTCTTCCGAAGCTCTGTGGCCCTCGCCGTTGGGGTAAACGATGGTGGGGTCAAAAGTGGTGAGATCGGAGCCCGTGGTACCGAATCGATTTACGAGGAACACCAAGCGGTCTCCGGCCGCCACCTCCACCTCAGCATCGATAGGTATTTTTGAGTAGGCATTTGGCACGTATTCCCACTTCTTGTGCAACCAGTTTTTCAGCGGCCAAATTTGCTCGTCATTGCGCAGGACTCTGGCAATCACGCCGTCCCCGACAAAATTGCCCTTCGCTGATCCGTTGAAAGGATCGTAGGAATCAAACTCTCGTTGCACTCCCGGCTTCAACTCCTCCGTTCTTAAGGTCCAACTCCCTGGCCGATTTTCTCCCCCCGTCATCCAGTGGAGCTTTTGGAGCTCTCTTGTGCCGAGCTTCGCCGTGAAGCTGAGAAATCGCGGCTCGCTGACTCGCAGCGATTTTATCCCCACGTTCTTGAATTGAACCCATTCCCGGATGATCGATGATCCCGGATATACGACATAACTCTTGGTCGCCTGTAAACTGCCATGGCGCATGGCGACATCAAGCTGTATTTCTCCCTGGGCAAGAGTGCGATCATTTGCGCTCACCAATTTCCAGCTGCTGACTTGGTTCGATACTTCCTCACCGTCGACAAAGCCTCCAATTTCTTCGGAGGCAGTACCCGGAGGCAGCAATTCCCGTCCGCTGATTTTGTCTTTCAAGCTGCTGGTAAAGAATCGGCCCTTTGAAAATGTAATCGTCCTTTCCACTTTCGCTGTGCCGAGCGTCCATGTGTCGGCTCTCCTGGAAATGTAGCCGTCTTCACTGGTGGCGGCGGCGGAGGAGCCGGGCAGAGTCAGTAAAAGCAGAGGAAGGAACAATGCTGGAATGTTTGCCAAAACAAGCGAGTGCCTTGACATGGATACTCCCGACTGGAAGATGTATAAGTCCTGCGCTAACGCTCTGGGGCGCAGACAATGCGCGCGCGAACAGATGAGCAAGCCGCAATCAGTGCTTGCCCTGCGCCGGCCCACCCAGGTAACGGTCAAACCAGTCTGCGAATGCGTCGACGTCTTCTTTCGACTTCCAAAAGTCGCCCCAACCGTGGCCTTTCCCTTTGCGTACGATAATCTTGACCTCCGGCGCTCCGGCCTCTTTGGCTTTTGCCGCAAAGCTCTGGGATTGTTGAAGCGGCACCACTACGTCGGCATCCCCGTGAACTATCAAGACGGGGGGCAGACTGAAGGTAACGAAATAGATCGGAGAGATCATTTTCCCCACAATTTGGCGTCCCAGGCCGGTGTCTGAAAGCGATCCGAAAGCAGCAAACAGGGGAGACAAAGGACCGCGGCCGACGCCATCCACGCCAGGCGCTCCCCAGTTGAGGAAATCTGTTGGAGGGAAGAAACACGCCACCGCCTGAACAGCGCTACTTTCGTGGTCGACCGGATCGGCGGATGCATTCGGCCCGGGACTGCCCTGGGTCGCGATCATCAGAGCAAGATGCCCTCCAGAGCTGGAGCCGAGGACACCCAGCCGGTTAGCATCGACCCCAAACTCCGCCGCGTTATGCCTGATATAGCGCACGGCGCGTTGCACGTCGAGAATGATGTCTGGCACGTTAAAACGCGGCATCGAACCGTGAACCACAGCAAACACTGTGTATCCGCGACGAAGGTAGGTGGCGTAGTTTTCGACGTCAACGTGAACCATGCTGGTGTCGTCGTAACTTGATGCCCAGCCACCGCTCACCAGGAAGATAACGCCGGCGCCGTTCTTGTGCGCAGGCTGGAACACATCCAGCGTCAAGGCCATGCCAGCTTTGCGCCCATAGATCACGTCGGACGTGCGCTTTACGACATTGCCTTGATCGGCTGCCTGCCCGGAGGCTGGAAGACTAGAAAGAACTGCCATCATCAGCAAGACCATGATTTTGCATGAATGAAGCGAAACGTTGGAGAAAACATTCAGGTACTGCGGGCGGGTCATCGTTAGGGCAGTCACAGCTAGCCTTTTTCTATCAGCCCTCGGCGAATATCAAGCATGTTCAATAGGCTGAAAGCTTTCTTACAGAACCAAAGCAATAAACCCAACGGAGCAACTCACAAGATCAGTTAAGCTAGCGCGAGATTGCTGGACATCAGGTTGCTACTTGGAACCATGACGGAGGTGCGATGCGGAAGGTTGGGTGTATAAGGACAGTCCTCGTCGTCTTGCATCTCGCAGTGATGGGTCTCGCCCAGCTTCCCGAACCATTGCGCTCCGCGGTGCTCGTCAATCATGCCTACGACGTCAACTCCAACATCACGTATGGGATCGCCAACAACTTTGAACTCAAGCTGGATGTCTACCATTCCCGCGCAGCGAGGAGTCCCACCCCGGTTGTGATGATGATTCATGGAGGTGGCTGGCTAATGAGTAACAAGGACGACTATGTGCTCACGGCCGGGCCCTATCTGGCAATGGGATTTGCCGTGGTCAACGTGGAGTATCGGCCCGGCAGGATTTCACTCGCGCCCGCATCCGTCGAGGACTGTGCTTGCGCGCTGCGCTGGGTTGTTCGACACGCCAAAGAATACAACTTCGATCTGGACAAAGTGATCTTGACCGGTCCGTCAGCCGGAGGCCACCTGGCGTTGATGACTGGCATGGCGCCCGCGTCCGCCGGATTCACCGGCCAGTGCGCCTATGAGGACGATGCGAAAGTTCCCAGCCCGAAAGTTGCCGCAATCATAAACTTGTTTGGTATCACCGATGTCGCGGACATGCTGCAAGGGCCAAACCTGCGAACGTATGCCATCTCCTGGCTCGGCAGCGCGCCCGGGCGTGAAGACCTGGCAAGACGCGTTTCGCCTCTAACCTACGTGCGGCCCGGACTGCCTCCCATCTTGACCATCCACGGTGACGCGGACAAAGTTGTGCCCTATTCACACGCCGTGCGCTTGCACGAGGCGCTGACGAAAGTGGGAGTACATAACCAATTGTTGACCATTCCTGGCGGCGGCCATGGCGGACTGACCGCAGAACAGGATCTGCGAGCATTCGACGCTACTCGCGCCTTCCTGGAAGGCCTCGGAATTCGCCCGGTCAATCACTAACTGCACGGAACGCAGGAACTGAAAGGAAGCGCGCCTGAATTCTTCTTCCAACCCGTACTACAAGTGGGTCGTGGTGGCCGTGATGTGGTTTATTGCCTGCCTCAACTACACCGATAGAATGAGTATCTTTTCGGTGTTCCCGGTGCTGAGCAAAGAGATGGGTCTCTCCAACATGGGACTGGCCTTGATCGGTTCCTCCTTTTTGTGGGTTTATGCTATCTTCTCGCCGGTAGGAGGTTATCTTGGAGATCGCTTCCCTCGCCGCCTGGTCATTCTCTCCAGTCTCGTGATTTTCAGCGTGATCACATTTGCCACTGGCCTGGTGCGGACTGGTAACCAGTTGGTGGGACTTCGATGCCTCTTGGGTATCTCGGAAGCCGTCTTCCTGCCACCCGCGCTGGCATATATCGCCAGTTACCATCTGGATCGGACCCGGTCTCTGGCCAATAGCATCGTGCTGACCGGTCTCACCGCGGGAGCCGGTCTGGGCAGCTGGTACGGTGGCTACATGACTGACCACTATTCCTGGCGCATCGGGTTTTTTGTGCTCGGAGTCGCCGGGTTGCTGGTAGCTGTAGCCGCGATGCTGGTTCTTCGCAAAGATCAGCTCGTCGCGGTGTCGCAGGCGCAAGCATTAGTAATGGAACCACCCGGACAGAAGATTCTGTTCATCATAAAAACGCCCACCGCCGTCGCGCTTATCTTTATCGCGTTCGCATTGTCACTCACAAGTTGGCCCACCCACTCCTGGTTGCCAACCTACATCTTTGAGACTTTTAGCTTGAGCCTGACCCGGGCTGGCGCCATTATTACTTTTTTCGCGGCACTGCCAGCACTGGTGGGCGGAATTGCAGGTGGAATTCTGGCTGATCGCTGGTCAAGACGTGACCGGCGGGGCCGAATGGCAGTGCAAGTTATCGGATTCAGTGTTATGGCTCCCACCATGCTGGCGCTGGGATTCATGCCCTCAGCGACGACCGTCGCTGCCGTTTTGCTGATCTATTCTTTTGCGCGCGGAATGCTGGAAGGAAATTCGATGCCGTTGTTTTGCTCTGTTCTGCCCTCGAATCGTTGGTCTATAGCGTACGGACTTTACAACACTGCTGGGACGCTCGCCGGCAGCCTGGGGATATTTGTGGTCGGTATGCAGAAATCTTCCTGGGGGATCGGACGCACTTTGTCATCCATGTCGGCCCTCCTTTTCATAGCTTTGGTCGTCACAGCGATGATCATGTTTCGGTACCTGCTCACGGATATAAAGCGTCAACGCGAGGTCGAAAGTGCGGGAAGGTCTCCGCTTCCAGCTGCACTTCAAACCGCCGAAGAGGGCTGAGCACATCCCTGGGTTGCTTAAAAATCGTGACCCGAGCACGCTTACTATTGTGCGAGAAGACGTTTAACCTACTATTATTCGATTGTTTCCTCATCTGGAATGTTCTTGAACCGAGCCTGGGTCAGCCTTAGAAGCGCAACGTGCAGATGGGTTGCGGTCTTATTTTTCTTCAATGCCGCTGTTCTTTCGCAGAATCCGCCAAAGCTTCCAGTCAGTTCAACAGTTGTTCCCGCAGAATTCCGCGATATCACCGCAACGGTGCGGGTTCAATTCCGATATCTGGCTTCGCATACTTCTAAGAAATTCCTGGTCGAAACCATGGGCGCGGGAGTTGCCCTGTTTGATTATGACAACGATGGCCGGTTGGATATTTTTCTAATCAATGGCGCACCTCTCAATGAATCTATGCCTAAAGACGCGATTCCACAGAAGACCGGAGCCGAATATTGGAATCGCCTTTACCACCAGAAACAAGATGGCACATTCGAGGATGTCACCGGGAAAGCAGGTTTGCAGGGAGCCGGGTACGGCATGGGTGTCGCGGTCGGGGATTACGACAACGACGGCTATGAGGACCTCTATGTGACGGCGTATGGCGGCAACCGGCTTTATCACAACAACGGGAATGGCACCTTCACCGATGTCACTCAAAAGGCGGGCGTCGCCGGGAATGGCTGGTCCACCAGCGCGGCCTGGGTAGACCTCGACAACGACGGCCGCTTGGATTTAATAGTCCTCCGCTACCTGAAGTGGGTCTTTAGCGATATATTTTGCGGTGAGCATAAGGAAGGTTTTAGATCATATTGTCATCCTGACTTGTTCTCTGCCGCACCGCCGCTTGTCTATCACAATGATGCAGACGGTCGCTTTACCGAAGTCGCGGAAAAAATAGGGCTATCCAGGCCAGCCAAGGGATTGGGAATTGCACTCGCTGATTACGACCGCGATGGCGGCGTCGACCTGTTCTTTGCCAATGATTCCATGACCCAGTTTCTCTATCACAACAAGAACAATGGGCGTTTTGACGAGGTAGGGCTAATGTCAGAAGTCGCAGTCGATGAAGATGGCCACACCTACGCCGGCATGGGAGTCGACTTCGCGGACTATGACAATGATGGGATGCCCGACCTCGTCATTACCGACCTCGCCAACCAAAAGTATGCGATTTACCACAATAGGGGTAACGGCAGCTTTACCTACTCCACGGATTCTTCCGGTTTAGGAAGGATTACGCGGCTGCATTCTGGTTGGGGCGTCCGGTTCCTCGACTACGATAACGACGGGTGGAAGGACCTTCTTATCGCGCAAGGGCACGATCTGGACACCATTGCATTGCAGTATCCGCAGCTTAGCTATCGGGAGCCACTGCTGCTGACGCGAAATACTGGGCAGAAATTCGTCGATGTCTCCGAAGCGTCGGGTGAGGTTTTTCAGCAGAGCTGGGTGGGCCGTGCCTTGGCCACCGGAGACATCGATAATGACGGTCGGATCGATGCAGTCGTGACCACCAACGACGGTCCGGCATACGTTCTGCGCAACGAAACGCCTACCCACAATCACTGGCTGACCTTGAAACTTGTCGGACACCAAAGTAACCGCGACGCCATCGGCTCCGAAGTAGAACTAACGACGGCCAGTGGCAGGCAATTGGCGACCGTCACTACCGCCGGCAGCTATCTTTCTTCCAGCGACAAGCGAGTGCATTTTGGTCTTGGGACTGAAAATGCAGCTGAGACCATCAGAATTCATTGGCCCAGCGGAATTGTGCAGACCTTGAAAAATGTTCGCGCTGACCAATTCCTTCAAGTCGACGAGATCAGCGAGAACCCGGCAGCTGCAAAGGCGCGATGAAGCATACCTCGAGCAAAAACTCATCGCCACCGTCAACCCCATGGTTTACTGGGCCTTGCTGCGCCCTGCTGCTGCTCTCATTTGGACTCTGGGCGCAAGACCCAGGCGATCGGGATCGCCAATCTTCCACTGCAGGGGAAGCGTCGGGGCCCGCCCATGCGCCGGTGAAAGACGCTCAGCAGCGGCCGATCACCGCCGGCGGATTTGTGGATGGCGCTCCAGTGGTGTTCAGCGATATTTCGAAAAAATCAGGTCTGGAGAAGTTTCACCAGCGTTCTGGCACTGCCACGAAGACAACGATTCTTGAGGCTCCAGGCTCGGGCGTGGCTCTCATTGATTTTGATAGTGACGGATGGCTCGATATCTACTTTTTGAATGGTTCCACGGTGGCCATCTTGAAAGGCAAAGAGCAGCCATCCCGGGCCATGCTGTTTCACAACAATCGGGATGGCACTTTTTCCGACGTCACCGACCAGGCTGGCGTTGCCAACGAGCGCTGGGGCTTCGGCGTGGCCGTGGCGGATTACGACAACGACGGTTGGCCGGACATTTACGTCGCCAACTACGGCAAGAATCGTCTCTACCATAATAACCACGATGGGACCTTCACCGATGTCGCTGAGAAGGCCGGGGTCGCGCTTGGGGGCTGGTCTACCGGCCCCACCTGGGGGGACTACGATCACGACGGCTTACTGGATCTGTTCGTTCCGGGATATGTGAAATTCGATGTGGATCGTCCGCCACATGTAGGCGCTCCCTGCCAGTTCCGAGGACTGGATGTATTCTGCGGCCCGCAAGGACTTCCCGGTGAGAACGATCATCTATTCCATAACAATGGCGACGGCGTCTTCACGGATGTAAGCCTAAAAGCCGGGGTCTCCGATCCTACGGGATACTACGGTCTCGCATCGGTCTTTGTGGATATCGATGATGACGGTTGGCTGGATCTGGCGGTCGCTAACGATTCAGTTCCCAACTATCTGTATCGCAACCGTCACGACGACAGCTTCGAAGAAATTGGCCTGGCCTCAGGATTCGCGTTGAGTGACGACGGACATCCCCAGGCGTCGATGGGAATTGGCGTCGGCGACTATAACCGCGACGGAAAAGTCGACCTCTTCTTAACATCGTTTTCCGACGACTACAACCCGCTCTATCGAAATGATGGTGGCGGCAATTTCTCCGAAGTAGCTTACCGGGCTGGCTTGGGGCACGCTACGATTCCGTTTCTCGCATGGGGTACCGGGTTCCTTGATTTTGACAACGACGGATTGCTCGATATTTTCGTGGCCAACGGGCACGTTTATCCGGGAGTAGATCAGCAAGATTGGGGCACTACCTGGTCACAACGGCCGCAACTTTTCCGCAATCTCGATGGCGCCAAGTTCCAGGAGGTTCCGCCAGCAACCGGCAGCGGCCTTGCCGATGTAATTGCGTCGCGTGGAGCCGCTTTTGGCGACCTGTTCAATGACGGACATCTGAACGTTGTAATCAACAATATCGACGGCACTCCCACCCTGCTTCAAAATGTGATTAAGAATGACAATCACTGGATCACGTTCAAACTGGTGGGTGGTCCAAAGAGCCCGCGAGATGCGATCGGGACCAGGGTTTTCGTTACCGCAGGCGGAATCCGCCAGCGAGCCGATGTATTCAGCGGCGGAAGCTACGGTTCGAGTTCTGATCTACGAGTTCACTTCGGACTCGGTCCCGCCATACAGATTGAGAAAGTTGAAATTTACTGGCCCAGTGGACTGAAGCAAGAAGTCTCCATTCCCGGCATCGATCGCATTGTCCAGATTGTAGAAGGCAAATCCGTCGTCGCGAAGTAGGCGATATGAAGTCATTGTTCAGTCTATTGAACGGCGTTGACACTATCTTGAAACCCTTTTAAAACCAGTTGCAGCTATGACGCCACGTATCCCTGCTTCTCTGCTGGGTAACGGCCAACAAATATCCCGCTCTTCGATAGCGGACCGGGAACTCAATCGACGTGGCTTTCTGGTGGGCTTGGCCGGGGCATGTGGCGTCTTAGCGTTGTCTGGGAGCACAGCTTGCAATCGTCCCTCCTTTCAGCGCCGCGTAGGAGTCTCGATCCCTTATGAAGCGGAAATCCTGAACGAGTTCTACAGTGACATGAAAACTGAGGCGGAGCATTTAAAGACCGAACTTCGTCTGGTGCTGGTCGATGCCCAGGGAGATTTTCTAAAGCAAACCATCGATATCGAGCTGTTTATTGCTCAAGGCTTCGGCGGAGTATTCATGTTTGTGCTGCCCGAGGGCATGGACCGGATCGTGGCGCGCGCACGGGCCAAGGGGGTTTGCATTTTCAACCACAGCGCGACGCCGATTACCGGCTGCACACAGAATATTATGCTCGATCATCACGTTGCCGGATACCAAGTGGGCAGTTTCGCGGCGCAGTGGATTAACGAAAGACTCGGCGGCAAGGCCGAAGTAGGCTTACTCGCGAACCTGACGGACCCGCAGTTGATCGTCCGCAGCCAGGGGCTGAAGGATGGTCTTCAGCAGAATTGTCCTGGCGCAATCCTGGTAAAGGAAGTCGAAGCCAATACAGTGGACACCGGGGCGGCGGCTGCCGCAAATCTTTTGCAAGCTCATCCCAATATCGCTGTTCTGCTGGCGTTCAGCGATGACCCCGGCGTCGGCGCCTACACCGCCGCCATGGAAGCCGGACGGAAGGATCGCAACCGCTTTTTTGTGGGTAGCGCCGACGGCACCAGGCTGGGCATGGAGAAAGTCGCTGAAGGCGGCGTGTATCAGTGCTGTGCGTTCTTTTTCTTCTCCTTCAGCGCCACCCAAGCCATTCGCGACCTGGATCGATGCCTCCGCGGAGAGCGGGTGGCGCCCACTCGTATCATGGGCAGCAAGCTGGTCACCAAAGCCAATGTCGAAGAATTTGACCGGATCTCGCACAACCCACGAGCGCCGGAGTGGTCCCATTTTTACACGGACCCTGCGGTAATGCGGTTCAGCGACGTACCGCTCACAACGCCGGAGTAAGCAAATCTGAACGTGATCAGTCCAGCTCCAACCCGTTTCGATGGTCCGCCGGTGGTTCGCGCAATTGGAATTACCAGGTACTTCGGCGGGGTGAGAGCTCTCGAAAATGTTTCATTGGACTTGATGCCAGGGGAAATTGTTGCCCTGGTTGGCGACAACGGCGCTGGCAAAAGCACGCTGGTAAAAATTCTCAGTGGAATCTCCCAACCTGATGAGGGCAGTATCTGGCTTGGCGATACCCAGGTCCGGCACCTTGACCCAGGACGGGCTCGTGAATTCGGCATTGAAACTGTCTACCAGCAGCTGTTCCTTTGCGACAACCTTGGGGCAGCTGCCAACGTAATGCTGGGACGGGAACCGGTTCGCATGCGCCTCGGGCCTTTCGAGTTCATAGACAACAGGCGTTCTGTCGACGAGGCCTACAAACACATTGCGGAACTCGGAATCGAACTCGACGACATGATGACTCCGGTACGCCGGCTCTCTGGCGGGCAGCGTCAGGCGATTGCAATCGCGCGTGCCACGGTAAACGCGCACCGGCTTATTCAGTTCGATGAGCCAACCGCGGCGCTCGGGGTTCGGCAAACCCGCGCGACCCTGGACTTGATTGGGCGCGTAGCGGCACGAGGCGTCGCCGTGATCGTCATCAGCCATAACCTTGATGATGTCTTCGCCGTTGCTCATCGTATCGTGGCGTTGCGCCTCGGTTGCATCAATCTCAACACCCGAGTCGACCAAACCACGCGCGAGCAAGTGGTCGCGTGCATGACGGGCATGTCGTTCGGCAAGGAAACGTCATGAGCGCACCTCGAATCAGTTTTTTTCCCAATTGGGCTCTGAACACCAGGCGCAACCTTGGCCTGCTTGTGACTTTAGTTCTCGGCTTGCTGTTAATCTCGCTTTTCAGTCCACAATATTTGAGCGTCGACAACGCCTTGGTCGTGGCCCTCCAGGTTTCCTTCATTGGGATTGCAAGCCTGGGCACGGCGGCCCTGATCATCGGGGGAAACGTGGATCTTTCCATCGGTTCTCAATATGCACTGTGCGCGGTGTCGGCAGCGATGCTCGCCAGGGGACTGCCCGCTCCAGTGGCATGGATTGCAGGAATTCTCCTGGGCGCGACGTTAGGATTACTTAATGGATTAATGGTCTGGCGTATCAACATTTCGCCGATCATCATCACCCTGGGCGCACTCACAATTTTCCGGGGTATCGCATTTCGAATCACCAACGGATTCGGAGTGCGAGGCGTACCAAAATCATTTTCCTCGTTCGGTCAAGCACGGGTTTTTGATGTCCCGCTTCCTATTTGCGCACTCATCGTACTGGCGGTCGTAGCGCACTTGATTTTGCATTATACAAAGTACGGGCGGCATCTTTACGCGTTCGGCGGAAACAGACTGGCGACGGAGGCCGCGGGAATTAACGGCCGGCGCCTGGTGCTGGCCAGCTTCGCCCTGAACGGTGCACTGGTTGGCATGTCTGCGATTCTGGCGGCCAGCCGGTTTGGTACCGCAGCACCCACCTTCGGAGCAGGCTTTGAACTTGATGTAATTGCTGCGGTGATTCTCGGCGGGGTGGCTTTCACGGGAGGAGAAGGGTCAATCGTTGGCGTTGTGCTGGCGGTGATTCTTCTGGGCGTAATCAACAGCGGACTGATTTCAACCGGTATAGATCCGCACTATGCACAGGTGGTGAAGGGTGCGGCGCTGGTGATCGCGGTCACAGTGGATCAACTCACACAAGAGCAGCAGGAACGCCACCGCAAGAAGCTCGCCTTCCAGGAAGCGTCACTTCCCCGCTAGATCGGAACCAGAAGGCTGTCTGGTTACGCCACAGCGTGTCCGCGAATGGTCTCGGCGAACCCTCGCGCGAGAAATATCATTTCTCTTGCCAGCATCGGCAACCGGGGACTCGGAATCTGTAGGGTCGAACCCCGGACTGAGACGGACGCTACAACCGCACCAATTGGATCAACCACCGGAACAGCAACTGCTCTGACCCCGGAAACCTGCTCCTCGTCATTTATAGCGAAACCCCTGGCCCTCACCAGCGCAAGATGTGCCTTCAATGCAGTGAGTGATGAAATCGTTTTCGGCGTGAAGCGGGCCAATTCCCTTCCCCCAAAAAGCTTGTCCAGCTTTTCATCAGTGAGGGTAGAAATCAGCGCCTTTCCTTGAGCAGTGCAGTGCAAGTCGATATGACGGCCGATCCAGGCGCCTCCTCCTCCATCCTGAAAAGACTCTACCTTGGCGATAATGACGGCCTCTGCACCCCTCTGTACTGTGGCGGTTGCGGTCAAGCTGAAGCGCGCCGCGATTTGTCGCAGATAAGGCGTCACCAGCGTTCTCATGTTGAGTTCCGCAGGACTGGCGCTCGCAACGTCCGCAAATCGCAATCCAAGCAGGTAATGTCGTCCATCGCTCCCCCGCTGCACGTATCCGCGGGTTACGAGTGTGTGAATGAGGTAGTGCGTCGTGCTCTTGGGAATGTTCAGCTTTCGACTCAACTCCGAAAGCGTCAAGCCTTGCTGTGAGTTCGCGAGAAGTTCAAACAGGCTCATAGCGCGATCCACTGCCGGCAGTCGAAATTCCTGACTTTCAAGTGACGTCTCAAGCATGGAGTACGCAGCTCCTATCTATTCATCTTTGATTTATGGCAGCATTCATGGCAGCACGCACGGCCCGCTCGATGAAACTCCTGGCGCCAGTGCTCATTTCGGGGCTTTCCTGCTAGCACCGATAGATGATGCCTCTGCCAACCTAATTCGACCGATCACAATTTCTCATACGGCAGACCTTTGGTCAATGACCTGAATCGTACCTAACCTACTCTCTGTTCAATAAGCTGAAATAGGTTGACACCCCTAAAATAAGCCTCTAAAAGATGTTTGGTGAGAGTTACACTCAGCCGCGCTCAATCGCAAACTGCCTCACAACCGGCTTGCCGAGATGGGAGACCGCTCTGAAGCCTCCGAAAAAACTTGTCCTGTCGCTCTATCGCGGCATGGTGGAGATTCGTGAGTTTGAACTGAAAGCGCGGGAAATCTTCCGATCGGGGCAGATGCCGGGTTTTATCCACGTTTATGTAGGCGAAGAAGCCATTGCGACCGGTGTGTGCGCACAGCTACGTACTGACGACTACGTTGCCAGCACCCACCGCGGCCATGGTCATGCGCTCGCCAAAGGCATTTCCGCACGCTCCGTCATGGCGGAATTAATGGGCGCGGTTGACGGTTGTTCCGGCGGCCGGGGTGGAACTATGCATCTTTATGACCCGTCAGTGGGCTTTCTGGGGTCAAACGGGGTGGTTCCGCCAGGTATTTTGATCGGCGCTGGGGCAGGGCTGAGCATACGACTTCGAGGAACCAACCAAGTCTCAGTGGCATTCTTCGGTGAGGGCGCGGTGAATAACGGCGCCTTCCACGAGGGTCTCAACCTGGCCGCGACCTGGAATTTGCCGGTGCTCTTTGTCTGCGAGAACAATCTGTACGCGACTGAAATGCCGTTTGAGCAAGCCACCAAAAATACGAGTGTGGCGAGCCGCGCAGCAGCGTACAAGATGCCGGGCGTAGCCGTCGATGGCAACAACGTCCTCGAAGTCTATTCAAAAGCGGGTGAGGCTGTCGAGCGGGCGCGCCGTGGTGAGGGCCCTACACTGCTTGAGTGTTTAACTTATCGGTGGTTTGGCCATCACGAAGGTGATCCGGGCACATCCTATCGCACCAAAGAAGAAGTGGCGACCTGGAGAAAGAAAGATCCCATCCAGAAGTTCCGCGAGGACGCGATTGCAGATTCCTGGGCATCCGCAGCGGAGCTGGATGAAATCGACCGCGAAGTAAATCGAGTCATTCAAGACGCGGCGGCGTACAGTCTCAAAAGCCCGCAACCCGACGTCAGCACCGCCCTCGACCACGTTTTTTTCTAATCGACAGCGGATGGAGAAAATGTCTGGAGTAAAAACGGCGTCCGAATCTGAAGCGGGGCAAACTACGGCTGAACAGCGACTCATCACCTATGCCGAGGCGGGAGTGGAAGCCATCCGCGACGAGATGCGTCGTGACGCGAGTATCTTCTACATGGGACAGGGAATCGGCCCCCGGGGAGGAAACTTTCAGCAAAGCCGCGGATTGTGGGCTGAGTTCGGGGGAGAACGCGTGCGCGATACCCCGATCGCGGAGCGCGGTCAAACCGGCTTGGGCATCGGATCGGCCCTCGCCGGTAGCCATCCCATCGTCGACATCGTCTTCCTGGATTTTGTATTGGAAGCGATCTGCGAAATCATCCAGCAAGCTTCCACTATCCACTACATATCGGACGGCAAGTTCAAAGTTCCGATCGTGGTCAGAGCAGCTGGGGGCGGTATACGGAGTACTGGGCCACATCACTCGCACACCTTTTACTCTTTCTTCATGCACATTCCAGGGCTGAAAGTAGCTCTCCCCTCAACGCCATTCGACGTCAAAGGCCTGCTCAAGTTCGCTCTGCGCGACGACAACCCGGTCATCTTTGTCGAGCACAAGGCTCTGTACAACACGAAGGGCCATGTGCCGGAAGACGAGTACGTCATCCCTTTTGGTCAAGCGGTTGTGCGCCGTCCAGGAGAGCACGTTACCCTGGTAGCCATGAGCATGATGGTGCACAAGGCGATACAGGCAGCCGAGCGTCTTGAGAAGGAAGGCACTTCGGTTGAGGTTATCGACCCGCGAACTCTAGCTCCATTCGACAAAAATACCATCCTGGCCTCGGTAGCGAAGACCGGACGTTTAGCTATTGTGGATGAAGCCTACGCATCCTGCGGGGTCTCCGCCGAGATCGCCGCCATCGTAGCCGGCGAAGCGCTGTATGAACTCGATGCACCGATACTCAGAATCTGCACTTTGCCGGCGCCACACGCCTTTAGCCCGTCACTGGACACCTACTTGGTTCCCTCGGTTGACCGAATTGTGAGCGAAGTGGCCGCCCTGGTCGGGACAAAACTTTAAATCCCGATCTCTCGGCAGAACGGTTCGGAGAACGGTCTCAGGAGAACAGTCGTATGCGTATTGCGATCGTAATGCCTCAGCTCGGACTGACGATGGAGGAAGGAACCGTTAGCGGATGGCTGAAGAAGCCGGGGGATAAGGTCAAAAAAAATGACCTGGTATTTAGCGTCTCGACCGATAAGGTCGAGATGGATGTGGAATCGACGGCTGAAGGTACGCTGGGCGAAATTATTGTGTCTGCGGGCGAAACAGTGCCCGTTGGAACTGTGCTGGCCCATGTTGAGGGCGCTGGCGAAGATGTCGCGGCCACCGGTAATGAACAGCCGTCCCCGGATACCTTCAAAGCGGTGACCGCGCCAAGCGCAACCCCTTTGCCGCCGCAGTCAGCAGCAGCGCCCGGTGACTCTGCTGAGAATCCATCTGAACGTCAGCGCCGGGCGTCACCACGTGCCAAGCGACTGGCTAAGGAGTTCAGCGTCGATGTGGCGGCAGTGCGCGGGACCGGCCTTGAGGGACAGGTTACCGAACAAGATATACGCAATGCAGGCAAGCCGGGAGAGAGGGCGCCCCATTTTGACGGCAGCCGCCGTCAACTGATCGCCGAGAAGCTGACTCTTAGCATTCAAACCATTCCCACATTTTCTGTCTCAGCTGAAGTGAACGCCGAGAAAATTCTCGCCGCTCATGAAAGTCTCAATTCGCTGGCCACAGCAGCGGGGACCAAGCTGACCTTAACCGATCTACTGCTGGCGGTGTTTGCCCGGGCTCTGAAGAGCAGTCCTGAATTAAACGCTGTCTGGGAGGGAAAAACTGTTCGCTCACTCACCTCGGTAGACATCGGTTTGGCCGTGGCCACCCCAAAGGGCGTCATTGCCCCAGTGCTGCGGAAGCTGGATGCCATAGAACTGCGGAGCTTGGTCACACGGCGGATCGAACTGGTAGAGAAGGCTCGCTCAGGTCGGCTATCACTGGCGGATTTGGAGGGTGGCGTAGGGACCCTGAGCAATCTGGGAATGTATCGGGTTGATCATTTCCAGGCCATCATCAGCCCCGGACAGAGTTCCATTCTTGCCGTAGGGCAAATCCGCCAGCGCCCATGGGTCGAGAAGACTCTCACGGTGAAGCCGACCGTAATGCTGAACCTCACAGTAGACCACCGCGTGGCCGATGGCGCGGCTGCCGCGATATTTTTGGGCAAGATTGTTGAATTAATTGAAAACCCCCAGGGTCTCTCTTGGCCACGAACCGAGTTCTCTGGCGACGGCGCAAGGCGGAGACCTAGTGCTTAGTCTTGCCGAGAACATCGCCCAGCGTGCGCTAACTCCGGGGCAGCTCGCAATTTACTGGCTCTGTCAGGCTGGGTTTGGATTCAAGAATAGTGCGAACGAGGTTGTTTACATCGACCCGTATTTTTCGGATGTGGTCGAACGGCTCATCGGATTCAAGCGGATGATGAGTTGTCCACTTCAGGCGGAGGAGGCGCAGGCAAACCTTATCGTCTGCACCCACGAGCATCTCGACCACATGGATACGGATGCTTTGCCGGTCGTGGCGCGAAATCCTCGAACTCTGTTTGCCGGCCCTATCGAGTGCATCAAGGAATTCGCCAAGCTCGGGATCCCGGCAGAGCGCTGTCATCTGCTGGAGGAAGGGAAAAGCGTTACTTTGGGGAGCGTCGATATCAATGCTGTGTATGCGGATCATGGCGAGCTTGCTCCTGATGCTCTGGGGGTGGTACTCAATTTCGACGGGATCAAGGTCTATCACACAGGGGACACTGCATATCGCCCAGAGCAGTTCCGCCCTGCGATCCAGATGCGGCCCGACGTTCTGATTCCCTGCATCAACGGGCGTTTTGGCAATATGGATGCCCACGAGGCCGCCTTGCTGACCGGTTTGGTCAACCCGCAACTGGTGATTCCCAGCCACTTCTGGATGTTTGTCGAACAAAATGGAGAACCGGGCACTTTCCTCGACCAGTGCAAAGAACTTGCGCCCCGAACCCGGGCCGCGCTCATTAAACCTGGCGAGGAACTACTGTTTGAAGGACAATCATGAACCGATCCAAGCTCATAGAAACCCTCAGCGCTGTCGGCAAACCGCCTGAAACCTGGGAGAGCACCGACGGCACGAAGGTGTTGGTGCTCCCCTATGGAGGACGAGTCCTGGGATTGTTCGCTCCCGGCGACCACGAAAATTTCTTCTGGACACATCCGGCTCTGGGCGATGCCGAGTCGGCGCAGGCGTTCTACCAGGGCAAGCAATGGCACAACTCCGGAGGGGAGCGCACATGGCTGGCGCCGGAAGTGGATTTTTTCTTCCCCAATTTCCCCGATCTCAAAACGTATTGGCAACAGCGCGAGCTTGACCCCGGACGCTACGAAGCATCCAGGAACAATGGCACGCTCAGTTGGACGAACCGCGCCACCCTGGCTCTCTCCCGCACCAAACAGAAAGTTGACCTGAAGATTACGAAATCACTGGCCCCGGCTTTGAATCCACTTCGTCATGACAGCAGCGAAGAAGAATCGGCCGTGAAATACGCAGGCTTCACCCTGCGTACAACGCTTGAACTCATCAATTCCGAGCAGCCCCCCCAAATCGGAATATGGCACCTCACCCAAATGCCGCACGGCGGAGATATGCTGGTGCCGACATTCTTTCGCAGCCAACCAACGATCTACATGGGATCGATCTCGAGCGAAGACCTCGTCGTCAACGATCATTTGATCCGGTACAGGATGAGGGCCACCGGCGAGCACAAGCTGGGGGTTCGCGCCACCGCTGTCACCGGACGAGTTGGGTACATGTACAAAGTGGGTAATGAGGCCTCGCTGGTGGTCCGGAATTTCCACGTAAATCCCTCCGGAGACTATGTCGACGTTCCCTGGGCTGAGACAGAGAATTTTGGTTTTGCGTTTCAGGCGTGCAATGTTAACAGCGGCTTGGGAGCGTTTAGCGAATTGGAATATCACGTCCCCGCTACCGGATCACCAGAGGGCACTTTGCGCTCGGAGGATCAGTCACAACTGTGGGCATTCCGCGGGTCTGAACCGATGATCAGGTCGGTCGCGCGGCGTCTGCTCGCAGCCGAAATTTGATTAGAGAACATATTCTTACAGGGGTGATGCATGCGGTTGCAGGGCAAGGTGGCGATCATAACCGGGGCGGGCTCGGGCATCGGCGAGGCTTCGGCCAGGATCTTTGCCGCGGAAGGCGCACTGGTCACGGTTGTCGATCGGGATGTAGAAGGCGGAAAAAGAGTCGCAGCCGAAATTGGCGGTTCGAGTTTCTTTCTTAGCGCTGACGTGACGAATGCAGGCGAGATGGAGTCGATGACTCGAATTGTGGCAGAACGCTTCGGTCGCATCGATATCCTTTTCAATAATGCCGGCATTTCTTGTGTGGGCGCACTGCATGAGACTTCAGAACAGGAGTGGGACCGGGTGATGGCGGTTAACGCCAAGGGAATTTACCTCGCCTGCAAGTACGTCGTGCCCATCATGCTCAAGCAGAACTCCGGCTGCATTATTAATATGGCTTCTGGTGCTTCGGTGCTGGGGTTAGCGCAGCGCGCCGCCTACACCGCCTCCAAAGGCGCCGTCTACTCTCTTACCAGGGCAATGCAAGCTGATTACTGCCGCTCTGGAATACGCGTGAACTCTCTTGTGCCCGGCACCATCTACACGCCCTTTGTCGAAGGCTATCTGCGGCAACACTACGCCGACAATATCGAGAAAGCGACCGACAATCTCAAGAAGCGCCAACTTTCAGGAACTCTCGGAACGCCCGAGGATGTCGCCTATGCTGCACTTTATCTGGCCTCCGATGAGGCGAAGTTTGTTTATGGCAGCGGCCTGGTTGTCGACGGCGGATTTTCGTCAGGAAAGATTTTTGAATAATCATGATCGCGTGGCTTGTTCCACGCTCATCCATTACTACAGAAACGAGGAAGCTCCATGGTTCTCTTGACCGCGATCACGCCTTCCGGACCGCGTTTGGCGATAAAAACGAATTCAGGAATCATCATTCTTGAGAGAGCGGCTGGGAAAGGGGCATCGCTTCCGCTGACCATCGAAGATGCATTGTCTGTCCCCGGCGGAATGGACCGCGTCGGCAACTTCGTTCGCGACAATCTCAAAGATTCCGACGAATTTAGCAGGCTGGCTACGCCAGAGGCAGAAATTCAATTGGGTCCCCTGTTCAGGCCGCGCAACGTACTTTGTATTGGTCTGAACTACAAAGATCACGCAGCCGAGGGCGGAGTACCTTTGCCGGAAAAGCCGGTGGTGTTTGCGAAACTGACAGGCTGCATCATCGGTCCTGGCGCTCCCATCGTGTTGCCTCCAGATACCCAGGAAGTTGACTACGAAGCGGAATTGGCTGTGGTCATAGGACGGAGTTGCCGCAGCGTCCCTGCCGCCGAAGCCTTGAACTATGTCGCTGGCTACACCTGTCTGAATGACGTAAGCGCGCGCGATTTCCAGCGCGGGGATGGCCAGTGGGTGCGGGCAAAGAGCCAGGATACATTCGGTCCGATGGGGCCTTATCTAGTTACCAGCGACGACATTCCCGATCCGCAAGTTCTTCCGATTCGGTGCTCCGTGAACGGTAAGGTTTTGCAGGATTCCAACACCGAAAAAATGATCTTCGGCGTGCGCGAACTTATTGCTTTCATCTCCCGCGGAATTACTCTCGAGCCCGGCGACGTCATTAGCACAGGAACTCCACATGGTGTGGGTTTTGCACGGAAGCCGCCTATTTTTCTCAAGCCCGGGGATGAGGTCGTAGTGGAAGTAGAAGGTGTGGGAAGGCTTTCGAATCCGGTCAGGGCGGCGTAGCTACCTCTCATGCAGAACGGGCGGCACTCAGTTTCATGAAAATCACGAAGCTTGAGACAATCTGGTTCGAGGCGGTACCCGCTGCCGTGTGGCATCAGCATTCGCCTCATTCTCGCCAGGCATTGCCGAACAATCTATGGGTGCGGGTTCATACCAGTGATGGACTCGTGGGTCTCGGAGAGACTTACTACCTGCCGCGGGCGGTCAGCGCGGTCATTCATGATCTTTTCGCGCCTCTCCTAATCGGCCGCGATCCCGCGGATATTGAAAATCATTGGAACAATCTTTTTTCGCTGGTTAATTTCTGCGGCTTCGCTGGCGCAGAAATGCGGGCCATCTCTGCCATTGACGTCGCATTGTGGGATTTGCTGGGTCAATACGTCAGGCAGC
Organism: Terriglobales bacterium; assembly: GCA_038254805.1. GTDB lineage: Bacteria > Acidobacteriota > Terriglobia > Terriglobales > Acidobacteriaceae > Gp1-AA145. The sequence continues at coordinate 65,625 of JBBSFW010000005.1, read as the reverse complement.
CCATCTACAACTTGCTGGGAGGCCGCAACCGCGAGAGCGTCGCCGTCTACAACACCTGTGTCGGCTATGGGAAATATCCCGACTACAACGCGTGGACGGAAGGTCGCGCCGGAGAACTAGCGCAAGATCTGCTGAAGCAAGGCATCAAAGCCATGAAAATATGGCCATTTGATCAGTTCGGCACGACCCTGGCTGGGCCCCTTAAACCGCGTGGCAAGGTGACCCTGTGGGGGCAGGAAACCGCCGCCGGAACCCTGGGACACTTCATCAGCGACCTGGAACTGAAAAGTGGACTGAGCATACTGGAAGATATTCGTCGTGCCACTGACGGGTCTATGGCGGTCGCCATCGAGGGTCACGCCCGCTGGGACTTGCCTGCCGCCATTCGCATCGCGCACGCACTTGAACCCTTCAATGTCATGTGGCTGGAAGAGATCATGCCACCGGACAACGTTGAGGCGTTTGTCCGCCTCAAGGCCAGCACCACGGTTCCTATTTGCCAAAGCGAAAGAGCTTTCACGCGCTTCCGTTTTCGTGAGTTTATCGAAAAGCCCGCCGCCGACATCATTATGCCGGATCTCTCTTGGAGCGGCGGCTTCACTGAGACACGAAAGATTTGCAGCCTTGCCGACACTTATTACTTGCCCATCACACTGCACGACACCATTGGCCCTGTAGCCTTGTGGGCCGCAGCGCACCTGATGCTGCACATTCCCAATGCAATGATCCAGGAGGTTGTACGAGGTTATGTGGACGGTTGGTACAACGACGTACTCACCGAACCGTTAACCATCACCGATGGAGAGCTTCGGCTTAACGGCAAGCCGGGTCTGGGGGTGGCGCTTCGGGAAGACCTTGCGGCCCGCCCTAGCGCTCATGTCGATGTCACCACAGAAGAACAAGTGGGGGGTTGGTAAGCATGCCTGCCTTCAAACTGTTCTTCACTGGCGATTATCTGGACGAAACCGGAGCCGTGAAGTACGGAGATATTGGTCTCGACGCTTTGGAAAAGTCCGGCTTCATCGAACCCGGGTTTCTTCTCGATCAAAAGCCGATTCCGGGCGACAGTTCGTATTGGGACCGCCTGTACTCAATTGAAATCAAGCCAGAACATGTTGCGCGAGCCAACGGAATCGTGATCTTTCGTCCCTGGGTCAAAGCGTCGGCGTTCGTCAATGGCGCCGAAAACCTGGTTGTACTGGCAAGAGCCGGCGCCGGATACGACAAAATCGATATCGCCGCTTGCACCAAAAATGACGTGGCGCTCTTCAACGCTCCCGATACGCTGACTCACTCCACTGCGTCTGCTGCCTTCACAATGATGATGGCGTTGGCTAAAAAACTGTGGCAGCAACAGGACTTGGTGCGGAGAGGGACCTGGGATCGTCAATCCGAATTCCTGGGAGACGATTTGGTCGGAAAGACTTTGGGCATCATTGGCCTGGGTAAGACCGGAGCGGAGTTGGCCCGCCTGGTGGCGCCTTTTCACATGAACCTGGTGGCCTATTCGCCTAACGCGGATCCACTTCAGGCGGAAGCTTTGGGAGTGAGACTTATAGAACTTGACGCACTATTGCGCACCAGCGATTTCGTAAGCCTGCACTGTCGGCTTGAGGATCATACCCGGGGCATGCTGGGAGCCCGCGAACTTAGATTGCTGAAGCCTACCGCGTATCTGGTTAACATTGCCCGGGGGGAACTGGTTGATGAAGATGCTCTGGTCCGGCTCCTCCGCGAGAAGAAGATTGCTGGCGCCGGTCTGGATGTTTTCGAAACTGAGCCGCTTCCCGTTAGCAGTCCTTTGCTCCGACTGGATAATGTGATCCTGACGCCGCACTGGCTGCCGAGCACACACCGGGCCGCGCGTGCAACTCGAGAGCTTATAACCCGCAACGTGCTTCGCGTGGCTCAGGGTATTGTCCCCCAGAATGTGGTCAACCCAGAGGTGCTCAGGCAACCGGGATTCCGAGCCAAGCTGGCCCGCTTTGCCATCAACCAGCAGCATAGTGGCGCAGCTCACGCCAAGGCTACACCGTGAAAGTGCATTCTCAATAACGGGAAGTTTGAGGGGACTTTAATCGTTCGATTCGCGGCAGGAGGAGACAGATGGGCATTCTCGGGGGTTTTGCACTAACGTTTCTCGCCGGATCCATGATGGGGACGAATCTGGTCCCGCTAAAGTGGATCCGGGTATGGAAGTGGGAGAACTTCTGGTTCGTCTATTCGATCATGTCTTTGCTGATCGTGCCGTTCTGCATCGCGTTTCTCTTTGTGCCGCATCTGGCGGCGGTCTATGGATCCGTCCCTCTGAGTACGATCGTGAGACCTTTCTTTTACGGGATGCTGTGGGGTGTGGCGCAATTGGGAGCCGGCATTTGTGTGGATAAGATCGGCCTCGCTCTGACCGGCTCTATTTTGAATGGACTTTGCGCCGCCTTCGGAACGCTCACACCACTGGTGTTGCAGCACTCTGACCTGATTTCGAAGCCCAGCGGACAGTTCCTTTTGGCAGGTACCGGAGTGATGCTGCTGGGCGTAGCGCTGTGCGGGTGGGCAGGCTTCCAGCGAGAGAAAGCGCAGTCCAAGGCCGCTGCTTCCCCCCGTTCAGGAAAAGCCTACCTGCTGGTGATGATCATTGCGGTTGTATCCGGATTGCTGGCGGCTTTGCTAAATATTGCGCTGGCATTTGGCGGTGAAATCGTTCAATTGGCGCGGGCACAGGGGGCGCCGGCGTCCTGGGCAGTGTTTGCAGTATGGCCAATCGCGCTCATGGGAGGATTGGTCGTAAACCTGGGGTATAGCGGCTATCTTTTGTCTCGTCACCAGACCTGGAGAAACTTCGCCGCAACCCCGAAAGAGATCTTCGGTCCCGTTGTGGGCGGTTCGATCTGGATGATTGCAATCGCGATTTACAGCAGCGGCACCGTCTTTCTCGGTATTTTAGGCGTTTCAGTCGGATGGGCGCTGTTCCAAATAACCTTAATCCTGTCGGGAAATCTTGCCGGACTGATGACCGGAGAGTGGAAAGCCACCGCCCGGCGCGTTTTCGCCGTCAACCTGGCGGGAGTGGCTGTTCTCTTTGTGGCAACTGGAATGATGGCGGCAGCGAACTACTCAGCGCGGTAACGCTTTCCGGCGGTCACCTGGCTCGATTTGCTTCGCTGGCAGCTTAGAAATAACAGAAAGCTAAACTATGAGCACCGAAGCTAAATTATTAGGCAGAAGAGCTCTCGTCACCGGTTCCGATACCGGCATCGGACGTGAGATCGCCCTTGAATTCGCGCGGCAGGGCGCCGACGTGGTTCTGCATTATAGCCATCATCAGGATGGGGCCAGCAGCGCAGCGGAAGAGATCAAATCCACGGGCCGGCGCGCGGTGGTGTTTGGCGCTGATTTCAATGATCTCGATCAGACGATTGCTCTCGCCAACCACGCCATCGAAGCGTTGGGATCCATAAACTGCCTGGTGAACAATGCCGGCGTCAGTTTCAATCGTCCGTTTTTGAAGATGGAACCTGACCACGTTAATAAATTATTCAATATCAACTTTCGGGGCCAGTACTTCATTACCCAAACCGTCGTAAAGAACATGCTTGAGCATGACGGTGGAACCATTTGCAACCTGGCGTCGATTCATGGACTCCAGGGGGCGCCCGAGCATTCGGCTTACGCAGCCACCAAAGGAGCAATCATCTCTTACACCCGTGCTCTGGGCGTGGAACTCGCACACCGGGGCATACGGATCAACGCAATCGCGCCGGGATGGATAACAACTGAGAACTATTACAAGGTGATTCCAGGCTTCACCGAAGCCGGCGCGAAAAAAACGGCTGAGAACGCTGTCCCGGTGGCACGTTACGGATTACCGATCGACGTCGCACGACTAGCGACGTTTCTTTGTAGCGACGACGCAGGATTTCTGGTGGGACAGACGATTGTCTTGGATGGCGGAACGGTGTCACTCATGTCACTGATCTCTGATTTTCGCACCGAGTCGGCGTCGAAATTCGGCGAGGAATACATTCTGGAACCGGGGAAGCAGTGATTCACGGTAATTTTCGTAGAACTGGTTGTTCCGGGAGGAAAAACGGTCGATGTCGAAAAGGGTTTTGCCTGAAAAGCTAACGGCATTCTGCGTGGAGGCCCTCGTTAAAGCCGGGATCAAGCCCCCCGACGCTCAAATTGCAGCCGACGTTCTGGTTATGACGGATACGTGGGGAACTTTTTCCCATGGCACCGGGGCGCTGGCAAATTACGTAAATACTATGAACACCGGCGGCATCGATCCTACCGCGGTGCCCGTAGTAGTCGCCGAAGGTAAGGGGTGGGCCATTGTAGACGGCCACTCCTCCATGGGAATGTTGAGCAGTTCGCTGGCTATGAATCTGGCGATTGAAAAGGCTCGTGAGAACACGATTTCGTGGGTAGGTGTCCGCAACAGTAGTCATTTCGGCGCGGCGGGGTATTACGCCAACATGGCCGTGCGCCACGACATGATCGGCATCGCCATGAGCAACGCAGATCCGAACATGGTGGTCCCCGGTGCTCGCGGTCATATCATCGGGAATAATCCAATCGCGTACGCCGTTCCGGCCGGCAACGAATATCCTCTTCTTCTTGATATCGCGCTAAGCACGGTTGCTGCCGGCAAGATACTCGGAATGAAGGCGGCAGGGCAATCCATTCCCTCGACCTGGCTGACAGACGCGGAGGGATTGCCGGCCTCAGAAATTGGCGACTGGCCAAACTCTGGGTCGATGATGCCGATGTCCGGCCATAAAGGTTATGGAATTGCCCTTCTGATTGAAGTCCTGGCGGGTGCGTTGTCCGGCGCGGGGATGTTGAGTCAGGTGAAAAGTTGGATTCTGCAGCCCAAGGAAGTTTCCCATCTGGGACAAGCGTTTATTGCCATCCACGTGGGCGCAATTCTTCCGATTGACCTCTTCAAGCAGCGGATTGATCAAGTCATCCGTGAGATTCGCCAGTCTCCCAAAGCGAAAGGCTCAGATCGCATATACGCTCCGGGAGAAATCGAATGGGGGAAAAGAGAAGACGCCGTCAAGAACGGAATTCAGCTTCCTGAACAAGTCCGGGCCGCTCTTGATCGTGTGGGCAAGCAGCTTGGCCTGGATATGCAAATGCTCGAGTGAAGCAGATCAATTGTGCTTCATGTTGCGCGCCGTATTCCTCGGAAGATCAAGATGAAATGAGTGCGCAGACTGCCGTAGTTTTTCAGTCCGGCAGGTAATCAAATTCAGAGTTGGAGATCAAAAGGGAGCTTAGATGCAGCGTCGCAGATTCTTGGAGGTCGCCGGCCGGATTGGCGCCGGCTTGGGCATCGCGAGTCCACTGCTTGGAACCGAAACACTCCAGCCGCTTTCCGGTACCGATAAGCAGTCTGCCCACACGCAGGTTGGCAGGACCGGGCAAAAAGCCCCCACCCTGGCGTTTTCGCTCGACGGGGAGTGGTCAATCGCCACTGACCCTCGCAATGTCGGCCGGGACCAGGGGTGGTTCCGCGCCCCTCAGGATGGCGCCAAGACTACTCGCGTACCCTCGATCATCCAGGAAACATTTCCCGCTTATCACGGTGTCGTGTGGTACTGGCGGAAGTTCAATCTTGATTTGCATCCTTACGCCGGCGGCAGGTGCTTGCTTCGCTTTAACGCCGTTGATTATGTCGCTGCCGTCTGGCTGAACGGAGAACACGTGGGCAACCACGAAGGCGGCGACACACCGTTCATTCTCGACGTGACCCGCGCGATTCGTCCCGGCCAAAGCAATAATCTTGCTGTGCGCGTTCTCAATCCGGGGGATGAACGTATCGATGGCATGGTTCTGGTTGAAACTCCCCACCTCGACAAAGCCGTCAACTACTCCAATGGCAATCTTTATGACTATGGCGGCATTATCGAACCGGTGGAATTACTTCTAACTCCCGCCATCCACATCACAGATTTACATATTCGCCCCGGCTGGAAAACCGGACTGGTCAAGATCCGGACAACTGTGCAGAACTCTTCGGACAAAACTGGTCGCGGCCGGATGCACTTCGCTGTCACTGGGGCAACCATCGGCCAGGCCCTGCTCATCGATTCCTTCGAAGCGCATCTGGCCCTGGGCGAAACGCTCATCGATCGCGAAATCGAAATCAAGAATCATCAATTGTGGGATTTAGATAACCCCTACCTCTATCGCCTAAGCGCCAGCGTCGAAGCGGAAGGCCGCGACGGTGTGCATGAAGCCTCCTCGAGCTTCGGCTTCCGTGACTTTCGCATCGTCAATGGATATTTCCGGCTCAACGGCCGCCGGGTTTTCCTGCGTTGCACCCATACCGGGAATCACACACCTTTCAGCCAGAATTTGCCGCCGGAAGGTTATCCCGACATGCTTCGGCGCGATTTGTTGTATGCCAAGGCATCAGGTTTCAATGCCGTCCGTTTCATATCAGGTAGTGCGCACGGCTATCAGATGGACCAGTGCGATGAGTTGGGCCTGCTGGTGTACCAGGAGCCACTCGGCGGATGGCTTTTAAAAGACTCGCCTCAGATGAAGGCCCGCTACGAGATCTCCGTGCGCGAAATGATTTTGCGCGATCGCAATCACCCTAGCGTGGCGATGTGGGGAATGCTCAATGAGACTGAGGATGGCCCGGTCTTTCGCGAGGCCGTGTCGGCGCTGGCATTAGTGCGATCGCTGGATGACACCCGGCTCGTGCTGCTTGCAAGCGGGCGATTTGATGGCCATCTCGAGATCGGTTCGGCAAGCAACCCTGGTAGCTCCGAATGGGAGGCTACCTGGGGCAAGGAGGCCCCCGGTGCAGGACGTGTGGCCATGAAGTACCCCTCCGGACTCGGCTCCGGCGACTTCCACTTGTATCCGGCGGTCCCCCAGAGCCTCGAGGCCAATGAACTCATGCGTACTCTGGGCCACGATGACAAACCCATTTTTCTTTCCGAATATGGCATAGGCAGCATGATGAATGTGATCCACGAAGCCCGGATGTACGAGCAGGCTGGAGTGCGTGCGGATGCGGAAGACTACGTCCTGATGAAATCCATGGCCGACCGGCTTTCCGCGGACTGGTCGAGATGGGGCATGAGTGCGGTGTATCCCTTCCCCGAGACTCTTTTGCGAGTAAGCCAATCGCACATGGCGCGACACCGCCTGTTGGGATTCAACCTGATCCGCTCCAATTCGAAGCTCTGCGGATACAACATGACTGGCATGTTGGATCATGGCATGACCGGAGAGGGAGTGTGGCGGTTCTGGCGTGACTGGAAGCCGGGTGCTTTTGACGCCATGCAGGATGGCTGGGCGCCGGTGCGATGGTGCCTGTTTGTAGAGCCGGCCCACACGTATGTGGGACGCCCCCTCACTCTCGAAGCAGTCCTGGCCAATGAAGATGCATTGCTCCCTGGCGAATATCCGAGCCAATTTCGGGTATGGGGTCCGAATGGAGTTGCCTGGGAACGTCAGGCCAATATTCACATTCCCAGCATCGGCGCCAATCAAGACGGGCCGCTCGCCGTGGCCGTATTGAAGGAAGAAGTAGTTCTCTCCGGACCCGCTGGCGCCTACGAATTTGTCCCGTATGTACCGAAAGGCATCTCTCCACCCGAAACATCGTGGGAATTCCATCTCACCGATCCGGCTTCCCTGCCTCGCCTCAGCGCCAGAGTTACCACCTGGGGCCTGCGCGATAGCGTCAATTCATGGTTGAGGTCACATGGAGTTTCGACCACTCCCTTCAGCGGCGCCGCTGACAGCAACCGTGAGTTGATCCTGGTTGGAGATGTCTCTGGGTCGTCCCACAGCGCCGAATGGAGAGAACTCGCGGGGCGCATGGCGAGAGGAAGTACTGCCGTATTTCTTTCTCCTCAGGCCTTCAAAGTTGAGAAAAATGCCGCCGCACGCTTGCCGTTGGTCAAGAAAGGACGCGTCTCCGTTTTCCAAGACATGCTCTACCACAAAGAATGCGTGGCTAAAGCGCATCCGGTATTCGAAGGCTTGCAGGGGAAAGGTGTCCTCGATATGTACTACTACGGTCCGATGTGGCCGCATTATTTGTTCGACGGGCAGGATACGCCGAGTGAGGTTTTTGCGGCGGCCTTTGCCACCGGGTATTCCACACCCGGCGGCTACGCGTCTGGAGTGCTTCTAGGCTCCTATAAATTCGGCGCCGGCCAATTTATTGTGAATTCATTTCCCATCCTGGAATACGTCGACAAGCACCCGGTCGCTGACCGATTACTTCTGAATCTCATCGAGTACGAATCAGGGTTCCTGGGAGCACCGGCTGTCGCCCTTCCAGCGGACTTGCAGACTCAGCTTCGGGATATCGGGTATTCAGACTAGCGTCTCGAATAAGGAGAGCACACATGCAGCGTCGCGGATTCCTGAAGTTTGCCAGCCGCCTCGGTGCCGGTTTAGGTATGGCCAGTCCGCTGCTTGGGTCAGAAGCACTATTTCCCGGCGCCGCGCCCATTAACCGGGATTCGGATCACCTTACTGACAAAGGAAGGCAGAAGGCATCAACCCTGGCAATGTCTCTCGATGGGGAGTGGCTCATTGCCACCGATCCTGGCAATGCCGGGCGCGAGCAGAAATGGTTCCTCTCTCCCGGAACAGAAGCCAAAACCACTCCCGTACCCTCAATCATTCAGGAAGCCTATCCCGCGTACCACGGAGTGGTGTGGTACTGGCGGAACTTCGACGCCATGCCGCATCCTTATACTGCCGGCCGATATCTTTTGCGTTTCAACGCTGTAGACTACCTGGCCGACGTCTGGTTGAACGGAATTCACCAGGGCCGTCATGAGGGCGGCGAAACTCCGTTTGTGTTCGATGCAACAAACGCGATCCGTCCGGGGCAAAGCAATACTCTGGCCGTGCGTGTTCTTAATCCCGGCGACACTCCCATCGATGGAATTGTGCTGTCTGAAACGGCGCACCGCAACAAATTTGTCAAATACACAAATGGAGCTCTTTCCGATTACGGCGGCATCATCGAACCGGTCGAACTGCTATTGTCGCCTGCACTTCGAATTACCGACATCCACCTTCGTCCCGATTGGAAGACCGGCAAGGTTCCTATAACGGTGACTTTGAACAGCGCATTGAGCAAGGCAGGCCGGGCGCGTGTGCATTTCGCAGTGACCGGAGCCTCAATCCCGCAGGCAGTGCTAAAGGATTCCATACAAACCGAAGTCGCTTCCGGCGATACGCTCATAAGCCATGAAATCGAGATTACAAATCATCGATTGTGGGACATCACCTATCCTTATTTATACAAACTGAGCGTCAGCATTGAATCGAGTGACACCGATGGCGTACACCAGGCATCCACTGCCTTTGGTTTCAGGGACTTCCGCGTGGTGAATGGGTATTTTCGGTTGAACGGTCGGCGCGTATTCGTACGCAGCACCCACACCGGGAACCACACGCCTTACCGCGTCGTTGCGTCACCTCACGGTTATGCCGACATGTTGCGTAAGGACTTGCTCTATGCCAAGGCCTCGGGCTTCAATATGGTACGTTTCATCTCCGGAACTGCGCATCCCTACCAGCTCGACTTGTGCGATGAACTGGGATTGATGTTGTACGAGGAGTCATCTGGCAGCTGGTTGTTAAAAGACTCGCCTCAGATGAAAACTCGTTATCAAAACTCCCTGCGGGAAATGATCTTGCGAGACCGCAATCACCCGAGCGTTGTCATGTGGGGAATGTTGAATGAAACTGAAGACGGCCCTGTGCACCGGGCCGCCGAATCGGGCCTGCCCTTCGTGCGATCATTCGACGATACCCGATTGATCGTGCTCTCGAGTGGCCGCTTCGATGGACATCTCGGGCTTGGATCTGTAAGCAACCCAGGGACGTCGCAATGGGAATATACGTGGGGAGAAGAAGCACCAGCCGCAAGGCAAGTGAAGATGGAACTACCGTCTGCTCTCGGTACCGGCGACTTTCACCTGTATCCCAAGGTCCCGCACACCCCAGACGTCGATGCGCTTACCCGCAATCTGGGTAGTAACAGCAAGCCTATCTTCCTCTCCGAGTATGGTATCGGCAGCATGATGAACGTGATCCACGAAGCCAGGGCATACGAGCAAGCGGGTATACCCGCCGAAGCCGAAGATTATATTCTGGTCCGATCGATGGCGGATCGGTTCGCGGCAGACTGGTCGCGATTTGGCATGGATGTCGTGTATCCGTTCCCCGAGAGTCTGCTGCGAGTGAGTCAGGCGCAGATGGCACGCCACCGTCTGCTGGGCTTCAATTTGATTCGCTCCAACCCGAAAATATGCGGATTCAATCTCACCGGCATGCTGGATCACGCCTACACTGGGGAAGGAATATGGCGTTTTTGGCGGGACTGGAAGCCGGGAGCCTTTGATGCCATGCAGGATGGCTGGGCCCCGGTGCGATGGTGCCTGTTTGTAGAGCCCACGCACGGCTATGCCGGCCGTCCCTTAACAGTCGAAGCTGTCCTGGCCAACGAGGACGCTGTGCGCTCCGGCGAGTACGAGGCGCAATTCCGTGTGTGGGGCCCGAAGGGACTTGCCTGGGAACGAGACGCCACCATCCGCATCCCAAGCGTGGCAGCGGGACACGATGGACCCCTCGCCGTACAAGTACTAAAAGAGCAGGTGGTTCTGCAGGGGCCCGAAGGCGCTTACGAACTTGTCCCCTACATCCAGAAAGGCATCTCTCCGCCGGAAACATCCTGGCAATTTCATCTCTCCGACCCGGCTTTATTCCCAAGGCTCAAGCGAAGCCTTACAACCTGGAAGATTCCCGATAGCGTTGAGTCCTGGCTGACTGCGCACGGAGTTACGATTGCGCCACTCCAGAGCGCAGGCTCGGGAACCCGTGAACTGATTTTGGTAGGTGATGTTTCCGGGGGACCGTCACTCGCGCATGAATGGAAAACCATAGCAGAACGCATGGCGACCGGGAGCACGGTCATCTTCCTTTCTCAAAACGCGTTTAAACGCGATAAGCAGGAGGTGGCATGGCTGCCGCTCGCGAACAAGGGCCGCATCTATGAGTTCAACGACTGGCTTTACCACAAGGAGTGCGTGGCCAAGCCGCATCCGGTGTTCGAAGGGCTACAAGGAAACGGGATGCTCGACTGGTACTACTACGGACCGGTGTGGCCTCACTATTTATTCGACGGCCAGGAAACTCCGACGGAGATTTTCGCCGCGGCCTTCGCCACCGGCTATTCGACCCCCGGCGGCTATGCTTCCGGCGTTCTACTCGGCTCGTACAAGTTCGGCGCCGGCCAATTTATTGTCAACTCGTTTCCCATCCTGGAGAACATTGACAAGCATCCGGCCGCTGACCGTCTGTTGCTGAACCTCATTGAGCATGCGGCAAAATCGGTTAACGGCCCCGCTGTCGCCCTGCCGGCGGATTTCCAGGCTCGGCTCAAGGACATCGGCTATGCGGAGTAGCGCTTCAGACTGGCCACAAGAGCATAGGAGTTAGTTTGGCTTTCATAGGGCTTGACCTGGGGACATCCTTTATTAAGGCTGCCATTCTGGACCTCGATGGCTGCCAACTACAACACATTCGCCGAATACCCTTCCCCGAGCCAGTCAGCGGCCTCGACCCACTCAAATGTGAGTTCAATCCGCAAAGCATCGTCGCCGTGGTCTCCAGCCTCATTCGCCAGCTCGAAGACTTCCCCGTGCAATTCCAGGGCTTGGTAATGTGCACCCAGATGTCTTGTCTGGTAATGATGGACGATCACGGAAAGATACGTTCCAACTGCATCGGATGGCGCGACCAGAGGGCCCTTGAACCGCATCCCTCGGGCTCGGGATCCTACTATGAGGTGTTAAAGCAGCGCATCCCAGCGGCGCAAAAGCGTGAACTTGGCAATGAGCTTCCTCCGGGAGCGCCGGCCTCTTTCCTTTTCCATGCGGCCGAACAGGGCTTGCTGGAGCCGGGCTTGGTCCCGGTTTCGCTGGCGGATTTTGTATTGAGCACCCTGTGCGATTCGCCAGCCAGCGTTGAAAGTACGAATGCCATGGCTTACGAGCTGCTGCGGTTGGAGACCTTGAGCTGGCATAAGGACGTCATCAAAGACTTAGGGCTGGACAAACTACATTGGCCCCCCATCCGTCAGCATGGTGAAATCGTTGGTTTCTTAAAAATCGGCGCCAACAATATTCCCTGCTACACACCTGTTGGAGATTACCAGTGCGCTCTGGCGGGAGCCTTGCTGACCGACGACGAACTGTCACTCAACATCTCTACCGGATCGCAAGTCAGCCGCCTCACCAGTAGCCTACTTCCGGGCGACTACCAGACGCGTCCATTCTTCGACGGAAAGTTTACGAACACCATCTCCCATCTTCCCGCCGGGCGTTCGCTGAATGTTCTGGTGGACCTGCTTAGCGAGCTTCCCAGGAGTTCAGGAGCTGTAATTCCAGATCCGTGGGAGTACATCGCCAAGGCTGCGGCGGCGGTTCATGACACGGACCTGCAGGTGAAGCTAAGTTTCTTTCCCGGACCTTGCGGCGACAAAGGCACAATATCCCATATCCGGGAACAAAATCTGACCGTTGGCAGTCTCTTCAGGGCTTCGTTCGCCAATATGGCGCAGAACTATCAGGACTGCGCGCTGCGTATTTGGCCGGATCGTTCGTGGCAAAACATTGTCTTTTCCGGCGGAGTCGCACGCAAGCTCAAGCTGCTGCGAAAGATCATCGAACAACGGTTCCAGGCCGGATCCCGGTTGTGTCCGTTAGAAGAAGATACATTACTCGGCCTGATAGTTTTGGCTCGCGTGTTCAGTGGCCGCGCCGGCTCTGTTCAGCAATCGATGAGCGATCTCAGGGATCAATATGCCGGCGCCGAGAGCAATGCCGAACAACTGTCCAGTTAAAAAGTTTTGTGCCGGAGGGAGGGTATTAATATTTTCTGGTCCAAAGAAAAAGCTCTTGCGCTGATTCGCGAAGTTGCGTTAATTCCCGTGGTTCGAGTATCAACCCGCGAACAAGCAGTTTGTGCGGTCGAAGGAATTATAGAGGCAGGCGTCGCCGTCGCCGAGATTACACTGACCATTCCTGATGCCCTGGAAGTCATAAAAGAACAGGCGGCAGCCCATGGCAAGAAATTGTTAGTGGGCGCTGGAACAGTCCTGGACGCTGAGACGTGCCGCTTCTCGGTGCTGGCGGGCGCGGAGTTCATAGTCAGCCCCGTTTTCGATATTCGCGTGCTTGAGGTGGCTCAGCACTACGGAAAATTGTATATGCCAGGGGCGTTAACTCCGACCGAGGTATTCGCGGCGTGGCAAGCAGGCGCTGATTTGGTAAAGATATTCCCCTGCGGCTCGGTGGGAGGCCCCTCGTACATACGAGCACTCAAGGGACCCTTTCCCCAGGTCGAGTTCGTGGTTACTGGCGGCGTCACCGTGGAAAATGCCTCGCAATTCCTGGCTGCCGGCGCCACCGCGGTGGGCATCGGGGAAGCCATTTTTGAGCGCGAGGCCATCCGAAATGGCAACGTCGGTGCAATCAGCGCCAATGCCCGCCGTTTGTTGGACGCAATTCGATTGGGCCGGCCGAAAGGGTAAAGATTGCAGGTAAACATCCAAAGATAAGACCGGGGGATGGCATCGAGAGATGAAATTGAGCTTACTGGCAGCCTTGTTCTGTTCTACCTTGGCGCCACTTCCCTTCCTGTCAATCTCTTCAGTTGATCCACCGCCAAATTGTGGACTGGATCGGGTCCCAGCTCGGCAGCGCGTTGCAACTTCTGTTTAGCATCATCTTGCTTACCGGACGCGGCAAGCGCCACACCCAGCCTGAGAAATTGGATCCCCTCCGGGTGGGGAGCGGCGTCCAGCGAGATTTGAAAATCACTGATAGCTTTCTGGAGCTGCCCCCTCTGGAATTCGACCATGCCGAAAATGCCATGCGCCTCAGACTGCATCTGGCGCTTCTGAATACCCCACTCTTCAGGCTTAAGCGTGTGCGGGATGCGGATCTTTTCGATTCCAGCCAGAACTCGGCCAGCATAATCCTCTGCCTGCGCAAGAAGTTTAGTCCGGTCGGGCCTGGCAGCAGCACGGCTCGCCATCGCGGAGGCCAGAGTCAGCAAAGTATTTGAGTTGTCGGAGTTTCCGGCGAGCGCCTTCTCTCCCGCTGCCAGCATGCCGTCCAGGTCGTTCAATTTTTCGAAGGCCTGAAGCTGGTATTGATACGCCCCGCTTAGCAACTCGGATTGGGGAAATTCAGACGCAAAAGCTTTAACCCGTACGACCACATCCTGTGGATTGGTCGCGCTCACAATTTCCAGATACGAATCCAGTTCTTCCTGGGAGCGGGCCTGCGCGGCCTGACCCGGGCTCACGAGTGAGCCAAACTGCGCGTCCAGGCCCGGCTGCATCTTCATCAGTGCGAGCGAGACGACAATCATTAGCCGCAGACGTCTAGTCCCGGTCATAGAGAGCTTTAGTCTGTTCGAAGATCTTAAGTTCTTTTGCGGATTGAGGGTCTCCTGCCTCGCGATAAAGTTTGTACAGAGCGTAGCGCGCGGTGGAATCGGTCGGGTTCTGGTCAGTAGCGGCTTTCGCTTCACGAATAGCGTCGGGAAGATTGCCCAACCGTTCGTAGACCTTTGCCAGAACCATGTGATGAGAATATTCCTCGGATTGCAGACTGACTGCCTTTTTGGCATACTCCAGCGCCGCTTCAGGTTTTTCGTCAATCAGCAAGCGGGCCATTCCCTGGTAAGGCCAGCCAAATCGCTCACCGCCTTTCTCCACCAAACTGATGGCCCTGGTATATCGGTCGCGTGCGTCTTCCAGTTTTCCCAGTTGCTCAAAGCAGTTGCCTGCTTGATAAAGGCTCTTCCAGTCACCTGGCTGAAGTCGTATTGCTTTCTCAAAAAACTCCAATGCGCCGGCAGCGTCGGATCGAATACTCCAGCGATACAGGCCCCGGTAATAATCCGGCATCGAATCGCGAGGATCAAGGCTCGCCGCTTTCTGCATTTGTTCCTCAAATAACCAAAACTGATTCAAATCGTAATACGCCAGGCCCAACCCCTCATGTGAAAGAGAACTATTCAATCCCAGTTTTTCGGCGGAACGAAACGCTCGCGCCGCTGCAACCGGCTCATGCAATTTCAAGCGTGAAACGCCCAGCCAATAAAGAGCCGCTACATCACCAGGATTTCTGCGATGGAGCTCCTCGGTCAAGGCGGCGGCCTGCGCCCATTGTTTGGAACGCACCAGTTCCGAGATTTCGAGATATGAGCTCCCCGTCGTAGACGGAGTGACCGGCTCTGGCAAGCCCGGCTGGGATTGGCCTGCATTCAGCGTCGGCGCCCAAAGCAGCAGAAATCCTATAATCGAGAGTGGCCTTTTCACGGGTAGCGAACCTGGCCCCTGACTAAACTTTCGGCATCTATTTTATGCCTTCCTGGGGGGGGGCCGGCGGCGCCTGTTCTTTCGCCGCATGGCTCTCTTTATCTAGGCGTTCGTAGATGGCATTCTCGTTTTGCGCCTGCTGTGTGAGGCCCAGCTGGCGATATGCCCGAGCCAGTTGAAAATGGATGGCGGGGTCCTCCGGATATACAGCGACCGCTTTCTCGAGGTCTTCAGCTGCCTCTTTAGACTTTCCTAGTGACAGCAAGGCGCGGCCACGAACAGTGAATGCTTCGGCAAGGTTGGGCTTCAGTTCCAGAGCTTTGGTGGCGAGTTGAACTGCTTCATCAGGATGCTCCGACAGCTGCGCACGTGCCTGTTCCCAATAGCTGCGGTAGTCGTAAGGGTTGAGCTCAAGTGCACGCTTATATTGGGCGAGGGCATTCTCGGAATCGCCGCCGATCCACAGCGCGTGCGCATAACGGTAATAAAGGTCTGGAACATCAGGAGCCTTCTGGATAGCTCGTTTGTAATGCTCGGCGGCATCGCGATATACCTGTTTAATTTCCGAGAACTTGCCGAGCAGAACCTCGATCAGATAAGAATCAGGATCCACCGTTTCAATTTTCCCGATGGTGGTCTCCGACAGGCTCGAGTACACCGTGCCCAGAGTGTAAAGAACTTCGGTGTTCTTAGGATCTTCCTGCTGAAGCTGCTCCAGTATCTTTGCCGCACTCTTAAGATCTGCAAGCTCGACCAGGCTCCGTGCCAGGAACAATCTCGCATTTCGGTCGTGGGGATTTAATTGCGCGGCGACCTTCAATTCCCGGCGCGCGGCTTCGAAGTCTCCCTTTTGAAATAACGCAAAGCCCAGCAACGCGCGGGGAGCCGCTAACTTTGGACCCAGTTCACAGGCCCGCTTGAGGGACGTGGTCGCTTCTTCCAGCTTGTTCTGCTGATAGTAGAGCCGGCCCAGGTTGTTATGAGCGGCAGCCAATCGCGGGCTCAATCGTATGATTTCCCGGTAGCTCTCGATTGCCCGATCAACGTTCCCATTTTTCTCCTCCTCTTGAGCCTGATTGTCGAGCTGCTGGATTCGCTCGTCTGCCATCTGCGACGCAGAGGGGAGCGCCAGAAACAAAAGCAGGAGACCGATCATCGTGCGGTTTAGCAACTTCACCCCACATTGGCCTTCGGAACCGCCGCCATCCTAATTATGCACGCCTCGAATGCGACAAAGCGCCTTTTCAACACAAAACCTCCGCATGGGCTGGGAGCCGCATACGGAGGCAGAGGCACGACGAGATAGAGTTATCTTTTGGGCTAGAAGTCAAACCTTAGGGCAAATTGAATAACCCGTGGTGAATTGGCCTGACTCGTCACCTGTCCAAAAGGGTTACCGACCGGATTAGAACTCCAGTTGGTATTCGGAGCTCCGAATACAGTTCGGTTAAAAGCATTGAAGAACTCAGCACGGAACTGAATCACCGTTGACTCCGAGACTTTGGTGTCCTTAATAAGAGAGATGTTTTCATTGAAGTAGGGGAAACCTCTAACGTCCGGCAAGGTGTTAGGACTATTGCCCAACGCGAAAGCTCCCGCATCGCTGAATGCAGCCAGGTTGAGATAGCGCTGTCCGGTTCCGGGAGTGAATGTTCCCCCGTTGTACAGTTTTGCCTTTACCCCGGGAACACGGTTCGGACGCGCGCCCCCCTGATCCGATGCACCCTGGAAATTGAATGGCCCTTGGCGGTTGAAGATCGGGTTGGGGGTGCCTCCGGTGATGGGTAGAGCCGAGCCTGCATTGTAGGCAAGAACCGCCGCCAAGCCCCATCCACCGACCACCTTCCCGGCCACGCCACTTCCGCCCAAGTATCGCTTTCCAGGGCCGATGGGCAGTTGGTAGGTGGAAGCAATAGACAATGTACGCGGGCTCGCTCCACCGAAAAAGTTCGCTCCTAGCACCTGCTTTTCCAGTTTCGGATTATAGGTGTCCAGAGGGCTGGCTGAAAAGTTAGAGAACTGGTCAAGACCATCGGTCAAGGTCTTCGACCAAGTAAAACTAGTTATGAATGTCAAACCATCAGAAAAGTATTTTTGGGCCCGCAACTGTAGCGAGTGGTAATTTGAGTGCCCTGTGATCTGGGTCGTTGCGGCAATGAACTTGTACTGCGGGAACGGACGTAGCGCCTGCGCAACCGAACCCGTAAACCCAGGATATGGCAGCGCAATGCCAGCCGCTTGTGCTTCTGGAGAACTGATGTCCGCAGTGAGGACCGGCCCCAGGCTCAAATATCGGGTCGGCACCTGGTTCTCGTTAATAAGGTTGGATCCGATATGAACACTGCTGCTGCCAACGTAACTGGCTTCGGTTCCGATGCGCCACGGAAGCTGGTGCTCCAAGGTCAAGCTCCAACTCTGGATGTAGCCCGATTTGCCATCTTCCCGCCGCATGTACTGAATAGGCTGTCCGTTGAGCGCATCCCGGGTGCGCGGCGGGGCGGCTCCCACTGGAGGCAAGCCTACGTCCCAGGTAGGCGTCAGTGCAGGGGGCGATGAGAAGCCGCCATCTGGACTGCTCAGGGTGTCCTGGAACTGGTAGCCCGCCAAATATGAGGCTGCGATTTCGGGACCCATCAATGTACTGGCGCCGCCTCGGATAGTGCTGATGCCAAAGCCTCCTCGCACCACGCTTTTCTCGGTGATCCTGTAGGCGAAGCCAATGCGAGGCTGCCAATTGTTGTAATAGGTTTTGGAAATACGGCTGCGGCAGAGCGACGCTCCACCCTCCGCAATGCATGGACCGCCGGTATGGCCCGCATAGACCAGAGATCCCAGCCGGCCTCCGGCACTGGGGTTCGGGACTGTCGGATCGAAAGTAGAGAACCTGTTCTGTGAGTCGTAAACCGGCAGTGACACATCCCATCGCAACCCCAGGTTCAGAGTCAGTTTCGGACTGACCTTGATGTCGTCCTGCGCGTACAGGGCGCGATATCCCGTTTTGACCAGGCGGGTGGGTGCCTCGCCGGTCCGGCTAGCCTGCCCGATTGCTCCCAGGTAAAAGCTGGCGAAGCCAAATCCGAGTTGCCCAGAGCTTGCGGAACTCGGCAGTGAGGTCAGACCGCTGCCGAAGTTAAATGTTCCGTTGTTGATACCAAATGTGTTTCTCTCATCTTCCCAACGGAGTTCTGTGCCGAAACCCAGGTTATGCCGTCCCTTCACCCATTTGAGATTGTCGGCGAAAAACACACAAGGCCAGCAGCCACCGCTGCCGCCCGTATTGGTAGCGCCGGCTCCAAAGGTCGGCATTCCGGATATCGCGATAGCCGGATAGGGTTGGCCCGGAGTTGAAATGGGGCTGCTAAAGCTGCTAGGAACCAACGGGAAAAAGAAGCGCTGGCCTTCGGTGTACTGCATGCTAAACAATACCTGGTTCAGAACACGTGGGTTGATAGTGTGATCCAGGGACAGCCGTGGCTCCCAACCGTGCACATTAAAATAATTTCCTGTTCCCAGCGGTCCGGACAGTACCGGAGCCGAAGGAATGTTGTACCTGCCCAGGTAGTAGGAACCATGGAAAATGAGTGAATGGCTGATGTTGTGATCGGCTTTGATCAGCCAGAAAAGATTGTTCTGCGGAGAGCTCGAAATGCTGACCGGGGTATTGTTGATGACCGCCTGCGTAGCCGAGCGGGGAATCAAGGCTAGGAACTGCGCGCTGAGCGGACTGAGCCGGTTTGAGGGGATAATGTTCCCCGGGAATGCCGTGCGGCATTGCACACCGCCCACCGTTTGGGTCGTAAGGGGGTCGAAAATCTGGCCAGGCTGCACCGACGAGCCATCGCAAGGATTTATTCCCAAAGAATCGGCCGGGTTGGTATCTAACAGTCCCGAGAAATCACCCTGCCTCATCGCATCGGTCGGCAACGTGAGCGTTGAATTCGAACTCCCGCCCCGCAGCCTGTACCAATCCATATTGAAAAAGAAAAACGTCTTATCCTTGCCGTTGTAGATCTTGGGTATGTAAACCGGACCGCCGATTTTGAAACCAAACTCGTGTTGCTTTTCCGTATGTGGACCGCGTTGGAAGTACCCGGGCGCGTCCAGCGCATTGTTCCGGAGATATTCCCAGCCGCCGCCATGCAACCTGTTGGTGCCGCTCTTGATATGGAAGTTTAGAAGGCCCGCTCCACGTCCATACACGGCCGAATAGGCATTCGTGTTGATCGCGTATTCGTCCACGGCTTCAAAAGGCACTCCCAACCCTTCCTGCCTTCCGCCACCATCCCCGTTCATGTAGGGAATGCCGTCGTAGTAAAAATCCTGGCTGAAGTTGGGGGCCCCGTTGATCCGTGCGGAGAAAGTATCCCCGGTCACGCCGGGCGCCAGGGTGAGGAAGCTGTCCACTTGGCGGGCGCCTCCGGAAATCTGCAACGGGAGGGCCTGCAGCGTTTCTGCCGCGATCACTACCCCGCGATCTGGTTTGTCTTCGGTGACCGGCGCTAAAGTCTCTTGGACGTCCACCGTCTCCATTGCTGTCCCCACCGCCAGTTGAATGTCGAGGAGTATGGCGGTACCCGGGCTTACTTGCACATTCTGGCTTAGCTTCGTTCCGAAGCTGGCTTTCTCCGCTTTAACCGAGTACGAGGTGACGGGCAAGTTGAGGGCGGAATATCTTCCGTTATCGTCTGTGGTGAAGTTTCGATCGGTGTTGGTCTGCGTGTCTGTGACTGTCACCGTCACTCCGGCAATTGTTGCTCCCGAGGCATCGGTCACAGTGCCCTGAATCGAACCAGCACTTGTGCCCTGCGCCAGACCCATTTGGTTGCCGCAAACAACAACCGCGGAGAAAATAGCAGCGGCCACGACTATGGCGCGAAGCCCACGTAAATTACGCATATTAGCCCCCAAGGCGTACGGTATATATCAACAACACGACGATCGTGAGTTCAGCAAACATCAGTGGTGCGGTCCCGAGTCGCCGATTCCCTTGTAGTTAACGCACCAATCGACTGTCAAGAGAGTTCAATACCGTGAACGAAACATGTTTCCAAGCGAGAGTGCTACTCGATGGCGAGGTCGAAATTAGCTTTGGCGAACGATTCACGCTCGGCGTTGCGTCCCAGCGATCCACCATCCGCGCGCTGCTTGACCGCCCGCGAAAGTTTCCCCGGACCAACAGGCAGGTTCTGGCGTCGAAGCAGGTGGTGACCACGGCCAAACCTCCGGCAAGGACCGAACCGTCTTGCTTCGTGCGCGATTCGATGTCTTCTCCGTCTTCACTATCCGTCAGAATTGTGAGACCACGAGGACCACTTCAATTTGATCGCGCGCTCGGGCTTTGTCGCTTGTAGGTCAGCAATGCGGAATCCGGTGCGCGCTTCAGCTGAATCTCAAGACCTTGATCCATCAACTCTTGTCCGGAGAATTCATGGCTCCCGGAAACATCCAGATTGTTCACGGTATAACGCGCGGCGGGATCCAATCCCTGGAGCTTGAATCGCGACGCCTCATACGAGCTGTGCGAGCGGCGGAACACCTCCACGAAGCCTTCTCCCACCTCGGGACGATCGAACTGCATCGCGCCCCAGACTTCATTCGAAAGGCTGTAAGAAGTCAGCGGATAAAAGTCGCCGTAATAATTGGCCGAGATCGCGCGCCATTGCTTGACCAGCCTTCGCATGGCGTCCGTATCACTATCTTTCCGGCGCAGGTCCCAAGTGGTAATAAGCCCCGGAGTCATTTGGCTGCGAAACACGTAAGGATCGACGCCGCTGGTGCCCGTCCCGAAATAAGGAATCCACTGGGCCATTCCAAGCGTTTGCATCTGCTGGCTGATGGGCTCCACTGGCTCCAACAGATAGTCGCTGCGAGTGAGAGGGACCGCGCGACGAAGCGTGTCTATGTCATTGCGCCGGCCGCCGCTGGCGCACGAGTCGAGCAGCATGTTGGGGTGGCGGCGACGCAGCTCGTCCCAATAGGCAAGATACCCGCTAACGTAACTGATTTCCGCGATTCCCTGGCGGTCTGGCTTATCGTTCGCACGCCAGTAATTTAATGGGTCCATATTGAAGTCCTGGCGATACAGATCAACGCCTTGCTCGATGATGATTTTATCGACGTGATCGGTCATCCACTTGAGTGCATCTGGATTGCCGAAATTAAACAGGCGCCACTCCGGGTCATAGAGCTGGTCTCCGGGATTGGGCGGCGCGGTGAGCAGCCACTCCGGATGATGCTCATACAGCCAGCTCTCTTTAGTCACGCGCTCGGGCTCAAACCAGAGAATGATCTTGATTCCGTTGGCGTGGGCGTGGTCGCTCACCGCCTTCAAACCATTTGGGAAGCGCTTCGTGTCCACTTCCCAGGTTCCGACGTTCACCCAGCTTCCGTTATTCGGATACCAACCTGCATCCATCCAAAAATAATCTGGGTTTAGCTTTTCGGCCACATAACGATCGATAAACATGTTTTCGTCGCGGTCCGTGGCCTCCGTCATTTCCACGTATTCTCGCGAGGTGTTGCCGGCCATCTGCGGTGGCGGCAGCTTGCCTCCAGGACGCGGCATATTGTGCGCCTGCATCCAGCGACGCCAGATGTTTTGCGAACGCCTCCATTCGCCCTGCCAAAACTGCAAGACGATGCGCGGCGTCCGAACTTCTTCCCCGGGCAGCAGCTTGAAGTGTGTGATCTCTTGTCCAATGCTGACCTGGAGACCATTTGCACCGTAGCGCGTGAGTTGCCCCGCCCACTGACCTGGCCAGCCTACGACGATGATGATCCCCTCACCCGGCCACGCCAGATTCAAATACGGAAAATCCCCATTTGATGGCCGGCCGCCCTTCGCACTCAGGTGCTGCTGCGAGTCCTTAGGCAGCGGTGTCTCATAAGGCTCATAATCATTCGCCGAAGCCGGAGCGCCTTTATGATGGTGAAGCACAAACTCGCCATCGCCGTTTCGCTCCAGTCGTGAATCGAGAGCTTGTATATTTTCGAGAATCGAGGAATCGGCTGATCCGGTATTTTTGAAGTAGATGGTCCACTCGACCGTGGGGAAATCATGGTACTCCACTCCGACACAGCGCACCTCGAGCCCGGTCTTGGGATCACGATAAACTTGCGTGTGTTCGGTGCGCTGCCGATCGAGTTCACGGGAACTCCTCTGCAAAGACCAGGTCTTCAGCAGCAGTTCCGTGGATTTAGCACCCCCGTACGTGAATGAGAATGGCGGTTCGGCTGTGTAATTGGCGCGCAAAGGCGCTACCGGAAGAGCGGACAACTGAAGCTCTTTTCCGTCAGCCAGGGTTGCCTTCGCATCCGCAAAATCCACCTGGTCCCAATCGATTGCGGATTTCACTCCCTCGATTTGTAAAGTGAAATCGGCGGAGCCGTTCAAATCGATGTCAACTGGAACAGCGGCCATCCCTTCATGCATGACTGTTGACCGGTAGGCTTCTTTCCCCTTCACTTCCACCGCAACCGTCACGTTGCCACGCCCCAAACTCGAGTAGTAGGTAATATCGTTGCTGTCCACTCCAATCGCAGCACTAAATCGTTTGCCCGGCGCCGGCAGATGAACCTTGACGGTTCCTACGGACGGGCAATGGATACCTTTGCCGAACGACTTATCGCCAATCTTCAATCCGTGACTCTGGCGTGAATTTCTTTCCAGCGATCCGGTCTTCAGTTGAGGCAGAAGGTAGCCGGCATCGGGGGCGGGGTATGATTTTCCTTCGAACTTCGCGGCAGCCCATCTCTGCGCCTCCGCTTTTTCAGCGGGCAAGGGTTCTGTAGTTGCCGGACTTCGACCTGCACTCTGACCTGCACTCTGACCCGCGATGATCAGAAGAAACCATAAAAATGAAGAAAATCCGCGAAGTGTATTCATTCGTTCGATCCCATACGCTCGAGCTGACAACTAAACCAAAGCCCCTGCCGGCCGCTTACCCTGCAGGATATCGCGGGCTGCTTCGGCGGCCTGAATCTGCAACTGCTCCACCGCTCTGGTTGAAACGGAAGCGGCATGACTCGTCAGGACCACGTTCGGCAAAGCACGAAGCGGACTGTCGGCGGGCAATGGTTCCTTTTCAAAAACATCCAGGCCAGCCCCGCTGATTTTGCCTGCCTTTAACCCGTTCACCAAGTCGGCTTCATTCACCAACGGGCCTCGCGCGGTGTTGACCAAGATCGCTCCCGGATTCATCTTCGCGATCGATTCAGCGTTGATCATATGGCGCGTTTCAGGAAGTAATGGGCAATGCAGCGAGATAATGTCCGCGCTTCGCAACAATGTGTCGCGATCCACTCGCTCAACCCCATGCTTGGTGAAAATCTCCGCCGGAGTCACTGGATCAAACGCAATTTGTCGAAACCGGAAAGGCTTCGCTTTCTCGCTGACTTTTCTGGCTATGGATCCGAAACCCACCAAGCCAAGCGTAAGATCGCAGAAAGCGGGAATGGGCAAGAAAGGCCCGACTCCCCACCCTCCACGCGCAATTTGATGGTGATCGTGAGGAATTCGACGAGCCAGGGACAGCATCATCGCGATCGCGTGGTCCGACACTTCTTCCTGGCAGTAATTGGGCACATTTGAAACCATTCGCCCCAACTGTTTCGCGCCCTGCACATCGATGTTGTCGACCCCAATTCCATAGCGCACTACTCCCCGCGCCTGCGGCAGCATCTCCAGAACCCGGCGCGTAATCGGCGCCCACTGAACCAGAAGAACGTCAGCGCGAGCACACTTCTGGATGACTTCGTCCTCAGCTTTGCAATTCGGTTTGATCTCTTCAAGCGTGAAGCCCGCATCTTCCAGAACCTTGCGTTGCAGGTCTATGGCAGGAAAAACGTGGTCTGTGATGATAACGGTCGGCAATCTATCTCCTGGCATCAGTCAATCCGTTGAGGCGACGAGCGGAGGACAACCCGCGCCGAAAGCACCTTCGGCGGAAGTCGCCTCTACCCGAACCCTTACATACTGTGGAAGTCAGAATGTCAAGTATGTTCGATATGTTGAACCTTCGGGCCACTTGTTCTTGGTATTGAACACTAACGTCGTAAATTGAATCGCCGGATGTTGAACCGGCCGTGGACGCTGTGTTAACTCTTGCAACACGTAACCTACGCGAGCTCAGCGCCACGCCAGGGTGAATGCGTAATTTTCTCGGGAACCGGCCAGCTTCCCCATGACTGTGTGCGAGTCGGCAAGCTCGCCTTGGTTCGGCTTCGCCTATGAATTTCCGTCCACCTTACCTGCACCCCTCACCTTCGTTGAAGTCGGGCAGGTTGGTCCTGGAAATTCGCGTTCCACTCGCAAGTTCAGCCTTCGGATGAAACAGCGCCGGCGCAGGAAGGAGTGATCAATGAATGTTCTGATTACCGGAGGCACAGGCAACCTCGGGTCGCGCCTGGCGATCCCCCTTGTGCAACGCGGGGACCGGGTTGTGCTACTCGATATCCGATCTAAACCTCACTTCGACAGTGCCGAGTTCCGCGAGGCCGAAGTGATCGTGGGAGACTTGGCAGACCGTAACACCGTTCTTAAGGCGGTGCAATCTCACAAGATTGAAAGCATTTTCCATCTTGGAGCGGTGCTCTCATCCTCGGCGGAAGAAAATCCCTACGATGCCTGGCGAGCAAACATGGATGGAATGGTTAACGTAGTAGATGCCGCGCGGTTTGGCGGCGCCCAACGAGTGATTTTCTCCAGCACGATCGCCACTTACGGCAGTCATCTTCCCAATGAGTTGACCAACGACGCTCCGCAGTGGCCGGTGAGTTTGTATGGCGTGACCAAGGTCGCAGGTGAGCGACTGGGCGTCTACTACCATCATCAATTTGGCCTGGATTTCAGGGCCATCCGGCTTCCCGCCGTCATTGCCGCCCGGGGTGCAGGTGGCGGCGCGAGCGCGTATTGTTCAGCCGTTTTCGAGGAGAGCGTATTCAAGGGTCAATACGATTTTTATGTCAACCCTACAACCCGCGCACCCATGCTCTATGTCGCCGATGCGGTTCGCGCCTTTCTCGACCTGCATGACGCGCCGGCGAAGCAGTTGCGGCGGCGCGTCTACAACATTGCTGGCATTGCCCCGTCCGCGGAGGAGCTGGCGCGAGCGATTCAGGCGCGCCTTCCCGAAGTCCGGATCACTTATCATCCTGACGCTTTGAAATGCGGGATTGTCGAGAGCTGGCCACATCGCATCGACGACTCGGAAGCCAGACAGGACTGGAATTGGAATTCGACTTGGAATTTGGAACGAATGACAGACGAAGTTATCGAGGTGCTGCGGCTTGAGCTTGCAAGTCAGTGATTCGTACGCACACCTTATCGGCAAAGCCCGCTGGAGCCACGCCCATGGGCGCAGTGTCTTTCACATTCTTCAAAGTGATATTGATTCCGCCAGGCTTTTCAGCTATGGCTATCGTTCCCAGGCCATTGGCGCCTTCCACGCTACTCGCATAGCGATCGAGGCCGAAACGAAGGCAGCAACCGGCCCTTACGTGAAGACCTGCCTTGATCAAGCTCGGATATTGCTGGACCAACTCGAGTCCAAGGCCGGCGAAACCGTACCACGGGATTTCCGAGCTCTCATTTCCACCTTGTATTACTACGACCGGTGGGTCAATCAAGTTGCTCAGGTACTGAAAAAGGTATCTGCTCGCGGCACGATTCGTGAGCTCGAAAAAATCCGGCAGCGCTTCTTGCGGAATATTCAGCCGGTTACTTCCGGCAACGGAATTTATGTGGCGCGCCACCTCGCACTCCCGGAGCAAGGCGCCTTCATCGTGCCCAATCTCGGCATTTCGATTGTTCCAATAATTTATGGCGACCACCACTCCTGGAATGCGGCTTTCCTGGAAGCAGACCAGTTTGGAGTTTCGGTGCACCGGCACAAAAAGGGAGCCGAAATCCACTTGGGATTTTCTCCTGTGAAGGGTCACACCATTCTCGGCTCTGGTTTTGCCGGGGTCAGTGAAGGCTACGCAATGCCCATACCTCCAATGACCGACCATGGTTTCCTGAACACTTCCGGACACGATCACGTGGTGCCATTCATATTTGGCTCTTTGCTGATGACCGGCTGGGGGATTTTTTTCGACGTTGAGCCCCGCCCCGATGACGGCCTTCAGCGCGAAGAACATTCGCTGCAGTCTCCAGCTATGAATCAGTCCGTGTTTCTAGAACGAGCCATCCGGCAAATGGCCAGCGGGACTACAACCACACGTGAGATTCTCATACCCGCTGAGCGAGCCGGTTCGAATGAGATTGGCGGCTTGGAGCTGGCTGTGACCCGGGTGCCGGCCGGCGAAATCGACCTTGCCTCAGATCACTACCGGATCGTTTCGGTGCAGTCAGGAAGAGGGCGAGTACGCATTGGTAACGCAGAAACCGAAGTGTGCGAACATGATCACTTTGGCGTACCAGCAGCTCTGAATTGTAATTTCACCCAGCTGGGGAGAGATCCACTCGTGTTTCTTGACGCGATGATGTTGCCCATTGGTGAATAGCGCAAGCCGTTCCACTTAGAGAGGAATAAAAATTCTATGGCTACATTCTGGGGTGCGTTGACTGTCGTGTTAGCCGGACTTGTACAGGGCAGCGGGGTGTGGCCGATGAAACTGATGAGGAAGTACAAATTCGAGCATTGGTGGTTTGTCGCCATGCTGGTCGGACTTGTCATCGCGCCCTGGGTTATCACCCTAATCTTATGCCCTGACCCCTGGCAGGCGTATCACGCCATCGAGACCTCCACTCTGTTGAAAGCGAACCTGTTTGCACTGGCATGGGGGGTAGCTAATGTCCTGTGCGGGCTCTGCTTCGTTCGCATCGGGGTCGCACTTACGGGTGGTATTCTGACCGGGCTGGGAGTTTCCGTCGGCGTAACGTTGCCGATGATTATCAAAGGTTCGGGCCTGTTCAGCGAAGCACCGAACCTGGGGTCTCCCGCGGGAAAGGCAGTTCTGGTGGGAGTAGCCGTGATGCTCGTAGGCGTTGTTCTCGCTGCCTTCGCCGGATTTGGTCGAGATCGAATCCTGCGCAGGACTGATCAGCCGCATTCCGGCAGCTTCCTGGGCGGCTTGATCATGGTAGTCATCGCCGGCGCTCTCTCCGCGGGCATCAGCTTTGCCTTCGTGTACAGTCAGGGACCGATCGTCTCTGCAATGAAGGCGCACGGGGCCGGCGACATTCCAGCAAACTTTGCCGTCTGGGCGATTGGTCTGCTTGGCGGCGCCCTTATCAACATCACCTATCCCATCTACCTCATGACCAGGAACAAATCCTGGGGTGTGCTTTTCGAGTCGCGGTGGGAGGCTGCGCTTGCGGTGGGGATCGGTATCAATTTTATTATTGGTGTGGCGCTGATGGGCAAAGGCATGCTCCTGCTGGGACCGTTGGGAGCCTCAGTCGGTTTCGGCGTCCAGCAAGCTATGCAGATGCTGGGCGGCCAGACGGTGGGATTCGCGAGCGGAGAGTGGCGCGGCATCACCGGAAAACCCCGCCAACAGATGTACTTTGCCATCGCCCTGCTGGTGGCGGCAGCCATAGTGATGGCCTACGGCAATACTTTGACCAAGATCTAGCGGTCCCAAGAGACGCACTGCCAGACTGTTTAAAGCTCACGCTTCCGCATGCAGTCAATTAGGAACGGGAGCACACAACCTTAAAAAGCGGGCGGGGGCTTCATCACGATCAAGGTCCAGTCAACGACAATACCGCGCCTACCTAGCAACAGCCTCGTGGCTGTCCCTTTGTCATTTCTTAATCAAACCTCTTAATCAACTTTTTCCACATCTTATCGATCTCTAAGCGCAAAATCTTGGCATCCTCCCAATTGTTGGGTGCGGTCGAGAGGCTGTAGCCGCTAAGGACTGGGCCCATTTCCGGACATATGTAGATATCGCGACCCTTGTTTTGGTCGCAGTCGAGCCAGCGTTTCAAGACTGCTTCGGCGAAAGGAAGCCAGTCTTTCACTTCCTGAGTCAGATTTCCGTTCCCATCCGTGACCGGGACCTGACAATGGTGGCCATTAAAAGGGCGGAAATGGAATTGCTGCGCCCGTTGAATCAGATCGGGACGGACGACCAACTTTTCAACAAAGGTGGGTGGCGTTAGATGTTTGACGACCGCCAGGTGGGAAAAGTCCCACGTCATTGGCAGAAGTTGGCCTGTAATTCTCTGATAGGCGTCGGCGAGCGCGTATGTTTTTTCTGGGGTTTCGGTGCACGTAGCGCGATGCACTTCAATCGCCGGTTCCAGGCCGAGATTCTGCCCTTCTTTCATTAGAGCGATTGCGAGCTCCACGGCCTCGCAAGGCGGCGTGTTATCGGCTCCCAGCTGAACGTTTACGTGATATGCACCACATTTTTTATTGGCTTGCAGCAATTTGGGGAAATCTGGCGCTTTACCGGACACAACACTGCCGAGAACGATGAGACCGTATTTCTTGGCAAACGCGGGAAGCTCTGCAACCGGCGGATGGATGAGGCCATCAAATCCGGCGTCTTTGATCTCGCTGAATTTTTGGTCGAGCGTCCACTCCCTGTCTTTCGATGGGTGCTGGAGCAACGACCAACGCGCCGCGATGTGATGAAGCCTCGGTTGACTCATCCCTTGGCTTTAGCGTCGTCGCGGAGTTTGAAGATCTGTCGTGCAATCAGAACTGCACCCGGAGACTGCTCAAGACCCGGGAATTTCGCTTCGAAACGTCCCAGTCAGGTTTGTCATCGATTAAACGAAGCTTCGGTAGCCGCTTGATCGCAGTCCCAACGGCGATGAACCCTTCGGCCCTTGACAGCGCCGCACCTGCACAAAAATGGATTCCCTGGCCAAAAGCCATATGCCGGTTTTTCTTGCGTTGAATATCAAACTTGTCAGGATCGGTAAAATAAGCGGGATCCCGATTCGCTGCATTCAACATTTGGAACATTATTTCGCCTTGACCAAGTTTCTTACCCGCGAGCTCGGTATCGCTCTTCATGAGCCGTGACTGCCGGGAAACAGGGCTTTCGTAGCGAAGCGATTCCTCGATCGTCGATTCGAGCAGTCCGGGGTTGTTCTGCAATAGCCGGAATTGGTCTGGGTGGGCGAGGAGTGTGTAAATCGTGTTGGAGATCAGCGAGAGAGTAGTTTCGTGACCAGCCGTAAAAAGCGTCACGCATGTGTTTATGAGTTCCGCTGCTGAAAGCCGTTGGCCGTCGGATTCCGCCGCCACGAATTTGCTCATCAAATCCCCCCGTGGCTGGCCGCGGCGCTCGTCGATCATGCTTTGGACATAGGGGCGGAGTTCCATGAGCGCATCCTGAGCTCGGGACAAATCTGCCTCGCTGGGTTTATTGACGCCCTGGAAGCGCAATATGTCATCGGTCCACTTCCTGATTAGATGCCGGTCCGCGGGCGGTACACCCAGGATCTCAGCGATCACCGTAACCGGCAACGCAGCCGCCAGATCCGGAACGACGTCCATCTCGCCTTTTTCTTCCGCGGCGTCAAGAAGGCCATCTACCACTTCCTGGATACGCGGACGCATTTTCTCGACAATCGTCACCGTGAATTCTTTGGTCACCAGGGCACGCAACCGCGTGTGGTCAGGCGGATCAGAGTGCAGCAAACCTTTGGTGGCGTAGTGATCCTCGAATGGCTTGAACTTGGCTCGCTTTTCCGGCGGAAGATATTCCACCGCCTTTCCCAGGCGGTGTTCGTTCGAAAAATATGCAGTCTCTTTGAACGATACCAGGATGTCGTCGTATTTCGTCAGCAGCCAGCCACCGATGCCATCGCTCCAATACACCGGTGCTTCTTCGCGCAAACGATGGAGCACCGGGTAAGGATTAGCCACGAACTCTGGCGATACCAGGAGTTCTTCGAAATTTGCATTTATCGTTGGCATGTTCAGGATTTGAACACACTCTGGATCAAACCTGGCGG
Organism: Terriglobales bacterium; assembly: GCA_038254805.1. GTDB lineage: Bacteria > Acidobacteriota > Terriglobia > Terriglobales > Acidobacteriaceae > Gp1-AA145. The sequence continues at coordinate 35,314 of JBBSFW010000005.1, read as the reverse complement.
GGTCGGCGGGCCTTGAGCTCTCTCAAAAATTGATCGACGCCATCCTTTAGCAACTGCGAATTCGATTCCCTGGTCGATTATCCTTCTACACAGAGAAGTCAAGGGTGTCAAAGCATTTCAGCCTATTGAACATAGCATATTCATTTCTTTGCCTTCAGCGGCGGCACTGGCATTCCGGCCACGCGTGTTCTGGTTAATGAACAGAATGAGCTGAGAAATCCTTGTCGTTGCCGGGCGATGGAGTTAAACTTCAGCTCCCTTTTCAGCCAGCGCGCACTGTTACCACGACATCGGGACCACAACAATGAGCGAAAATGCGGACAGCACGTTGGAAGGAAGGGCTCCCAAAAAACTCCCGCAAGGCGTCAAAGTTATTGATGTCGATGTTCACGCTCACGAAACTCCTGGGGCACTGATTCCCTATTGCGAAATGCCTTGGCGTAAGTGTCTGGAGTCTATCGCCAAGGTGCCTGAACGTTATCTTGATATACCTTTCTTTGCTCCTCAGATGGCAGTCTGGACTCCTCCTTTTCCCCAGAGTGGAAGCGAACGGCGAAACGTAGTCACCTCGGTTGCCCAAATGCGAAAAGACCTCGACGAACTTCGCGTGGATGTCGGCGTTATTTTTCCGGACAATCTTCTATTGTTAGCGGCATTGCGGGATTCAGATTACGCGGTTGCTCTTGCCCGTGCGTACAACCGGTGGCTGACCGGCGAGTGGCTGGGAGAAGACAATGGGATGAAAGGCGCCATCGTAGCGCCTTCTCAGAGTCCCGTGGCCGCCGCGGAAGAAATTCGTCGATACGCCACTCACAAGAACGTCGCTGCAATTTACTTGCCCTCCTGCTGCGTAGATCCAATGTACGGACATCGCTGCTATGATCCGGTCTATGAAGCTGCACAAGAGGCGGATCTTCCGGTAATGCTCCATAGCGTTACCGCAATCTTTCCCGTTTTCCCCTTCAATCTGAACGGCTTCACCACAATGTTTTCCGCTCATATTGCATCCCACGGATTTTCAATGGTTGCAAATCTGCTGAGCATGATGGAGACGGGAGTTCCCGCACGATATCCCAAGCTAAGGATTGGTTTTTCTGAATCCGGGATCGGATGGGTGCCATGGATAATGATGCGAATGGACAAGGAATACAAGGAGAGACGGCGGGAAATGCCGTTTCTCTCTGATCTGCCGAGTACCTACGTGCGACAGATGTTCTTCGCCACACAACCTATTGAAGAGCCTGAAAACATGCAGCAGATGGCCACGATTCTTTCCCTTTTCGGAGGTGAACGATCATTGATGTTTGCGTCCGATTGGCCCCATCATGACTTTGACCATCCCAATAAGGTGCTGCAGATACCCGTCTCGCCAGAAATACAGCGAAACATCCTGGGAGAGAATGCCTCGCGTTTCCTGAAGTTGAAGGAGAACGCATAATGGCGGTCGAGCACGTGGTTTCGCGAGTCGAGGATTTGCCGGTGGGTACTCACAAGGTGTTTCGAGTGGGCGGGCGCGAGATTGGGATCTTCAACGTGGAAGGCCGCTATTACGCGCTTCCCAACAACTGCCTCCACCAGAATGGGCCGCTTTGCAAGGGCTCCGTCAGCGGTACGCTGGAGTCTACCGCGCAGGGGGGATGGAAGCCCAGCTGGGTCCGTGAAGGAGAGATCGTCATCTGCCCCTGGCATACCATGGAGTTCGATATCATTACGGGTCGCTGCCTTGCCGAGCCCCGGCGTCGCTTACCCACCTATACAGTAACGGTCATCGATTCAGAAATTAGGGTCAGCATTCCGTAATTCTTTTCGACCGCCCAGCATTTCATGGAGGCCCGTCCAAAATGTCTCGTACCAGAATCGGGATCATAGGAGCAGGATGGTGGGCGACGGAGAGCCATATCCCCGTACTTCAGGCTTTGCCTGATGCCGAAGTGATTTGTATCTGCGGATTGGAACGAGAACATCTTCGGAAGGTGCAAGATAAGTTCGGGATACCTTACGCCACCGAGGATTACAACGAACTGTTATCGCGGGGAGACCTGGACGGGGTAGTGGTCAGTTCGCCCCACGGCCTTCACTATCAACATGCCGTTGCAGCCCTGGAGCGGGGTTTTCCGACCTTGTGTGAGAAGCCGATGGTTCTCAAAGCCTCGGAAGCAACGCATCTTGTAGAACTCGTCGAAGCAAAAGGCTTACCTTTCCTCATCCCATATGGATGGAATTACACCGGGCTTGCCAGGGCCGCCAGGAGTGCCATCCAGGATGGCGCGGTTGGCGACCTGGAACATGTCCTTTGCCATATGGGAAGTCCTCTGCGTGACCTGCTAACCGGAACCGGGGCGTGGGTGGCTGAACGGTCGCTCTTTACGCCCAACCAGGGAACCTGGAGCGATCCGTCTTCCGGAGGCGGATTCGCGAACGGGCAGCTAACCCATGCGTTGGCATTGATGCTTTGGATTACCAGTTTGTAGGCCTCTCAAGTGTTCGCCATGGTCGGAAGATCAGAGTCGGGATCTGATCTCTGCAACTCCATCACTTGTCGCTTTACCAATGGCGCTACCGGAATGTTGGGGGGCGCGGGAACCATGCCGCGCCACTCACTTTTCCAGGTGGACGTCAGGATTTTCGGAAGTAAGGGAATGGTTTTGTTCGACGTCGAGCGCCCCAGGTTAGAAATCCACGGCAATGACGGCGCCAGCTCATCCATAACTCCAGACCGGGCCCCGGGATCTTACGAATGTGTCGAGCCGCTCAAAGTTTTTGTCGAATTGATCCAGGGCAAGTCCGTTGAGAACCGTTCCCCTGCCTGGCTAGGCAAAAGAGTAGTGGATATTCTTGACGCAACATTGCGATCTGCGAAAACAGGAACAATGGAGGCGGTAACCTGATCTCCCCAGGGCTGGTCGCGTTACGTTTGCCAAAATAAAGGCTCCCGCCATGCCGGGTTTAACTCATGCCTTCGGAGAGAGAGGGATTTGTCATGCGCAACAATCTATTTACGCTGATTACAGCTCTCGTCTATTTCAGCACCGCGACTGTCTGCGTTCAGGGAATGCAACCTGATAAGGATCAAGCCGCCATAGCCAAGATGCCGGCCCCTTTGATGGAAAAGATCGTCGCTGAAGCAGCTTTCTCTTTTGTCTACGACGGTAAGCGTTCCCAGGATCTCCTTCCTCAATGGAAGCAGAGTAACAGTGCTAAATCGCTGGGCGATGGGAGAGAAGTACATGTAAGGACTTATCGCGACTTGGCAACGGGAATCGAGATATCAAGAGAAGTCACAGTGTTTTCCGAAGTGCCCGCGGTCGAATGCATCCTCCGCATACGCAACACCAGCACTCAAGAGACGCCGATCATCGAGAAAATATTACCGCTGGACCTGCAGTTCGCCGCAGAGGGAGCAGGAAGTATTCTGTTGCACTATGCCCAGGGCAGCTTAGGAAAAACCGAGGATTATCTTCCCATAGACAAAGTGATCGAGAGCGGCGCCGAACTCGCGCTGACGCATTATGTTCTCGAAGGCGCCAACCATGTGAATGGGCAACTGCCGTTCTTCAATTTGACGTGGCGGGGAGGCGGACTGATCGGGGCGGTAGGCTGGACCGGGCAATGGTCCCTGCGCGTGAGTGGAAAAAATGGCAGAACAGTGGGGCTGCAGGCAGGACAACAAACAACTCATCTCAAGCTTCACCCCGGCGAGAGTATTCGCACGCCGCGTATTTTGCTTCTGCAATGGAAGGGAGATGATCGACTGGTCGGACATAACCAGTTCAGAAGATTGTTGCTGGAACATTACGTACCTCGGATCGATGGACAAATTGTGGTGCCGCCCATCGGCAACTCTAACGCCTTCGCATATGAGTACGAGGCTATTGCAAAAAAAACTGGGCGGAATCCCCTCGATGTAGTCTCGCAAGTGAAGCCCAATGAAGAAAAAGATCTCCTGAGCCTCGCCAATGACGCGCTTAACTGGGTCAACGAGAAAAATCAGCTGGATTTCATTCGCGGGTTGCCTTCCGTCGGCATAGAACTCTACTGGCTGGATGCAGGATGGTTCGAGGGAGAGTGGCCATTTGGTGTAGGAAGTTGGACCCCTGACCCGAAAAAATTTCCCCGCGGCCTGAAACCATTAAGTGACGCGGCCCACGAGAAGGGGCTGAAGTTTCTTCTCTGGTTTGAGCCAGGCCGTGTGGGACCAGGCAGCCTTATCGCAACACAACATCCGGGGTGGGTGCTGCATCGTCCGCAGGAAGGGAGACTAGGCGGACTGTTCAACTTCGGCGATTCGGCCGCGCTGCGCTGGATGACAGAAACCCTCTCCGCGAAAATAGATGAATGGGGCGTCGATATTTACCGCCAGGATAGCAACATTTGTCCCCTGCTCTTCTGGCAAACCGCGGATGGTCCCGACCGCCAGGGTATTACTGAAATTCGTTGGGTTCAAGGATTATATGCGCTCTGGGATGGACTGCTCCGTAAGCATCCGAAATTGATGATTGATAACGCCAACTGGCGGATAACTGGACCGGACATCGAGGTCATGAGCCGCAGCGTTGGCTCACTCACGCGCAGCGAAACGGAATGCGCTGGTATTCCGCATCCCGCGGCCACTCAGCTACAAACCGCCGAACTCAGCCTCTGGGTTCCAATGGGTATGGGAGCTGCCAACGGGTTCGACCCTTACACGTTTCGGAGCGCGGCCACCAACGGCATGGGCACTGGCCTCGACCTGCGGGCTTCATACGTTCCCCTGGATCAAGTCGAACGTGGAATAGAGGAGCTGAAATCCTTGCGCCCGTTCTGGCTGGGAGATTACTACCCGCTTACCGACATTACCCTCGATGAGCGAGCTTGGTCAGGATGGGAGTTCCACCGGCCAGATCTGAAGGCAGGATTCGCTGTCTTTTTCAGGCGATCGTTGAGCCCACAGTCTGCTCTTGAAACAGGCTTACGCGATCTTGACCCCACAGCGATATACGACGTGACCTTCGCGAGGACTTATGAAGCCGGAGAAAAGCGCACCATGACCGGGGAGCAACTCATGCACTTGCGTGTTGAAATAGACACCAAACCCGGATCTCTCCTGATCAGATATGCGCAAGCCGAGTCTAAACAACATTAGTGGCGAACTTGGAAAGTGGGCCGCAATGGCCAGTGCAATTATGCTTTCCGCCTGAACAGAGAAAGCCGCTCGGGTCAACCAATTTTCGGGAAGACGGTCGCAAAACAACATCGGATGATTTGTCCGCGTCATCTCCCCAGGTAGGTAGTCAGAAATTTCTTCATCTTCGTCATGGCTTGTTGGGACTCCGGCGAGTCGAAGATAAAGGCCTGAAAGACGTGCGGCATGCCTTCGTAAATGTCCAGCACCGCTGTTCCGCCCGCACTGTCAATGGCGCGATATTGCCGCACAAAGTCACTCAGAAAAATTTCTTTGGTACCACCTTGGATCAGCGTCGGAGGAAAACCCTTCGAATAATCGCCGTAAACCGGCGACACGTACGGATTCTTTTGATCCTTGGGGTCGGCGTAAGCGTCAGCCGCTCCTTTCAACCCAAGCGGGTAGTCGAGGATGGGATCGGCGTTTTTGAGCGTGACATAGGTATCCCCGGTCTCGGTGATGTCGGACCACGGCGACCACAAAACGACGGCCGATGGCATGCCCAGGCCCTTGTCACGCATCTTCAAGATCGAGCTCGCTGCCAATCCTCCCCCGGCCGAATCGCCGAAAATTGCCATATTCTTCAGCGCATATCCCTCCTTTTGCAACGCCTGCAGCACGGCAATGACCTCATCCGTGGTTTGGCCCCATTTCGATTCAGGGGCCAGCGTATAACCAATTGAGATAATTCGGATCCCAGTTTCGTCGGCAACCCAGCCGCATACTGAAGAATCTGGGCCGCCGTTAACGTAGCCGCCTCCATGCGTGTAAACCAGGACCTTCCCGTCGTCTCTCCATCCTGTGGGACGAATTTCTACTACCGGCACTCCGCCGAGGGTCCGATGTTCACGAGTTGAGGGGTATTTTCTTAGAGCTATTTCGTTAGTTTCTTTGGATATCTCCTGGAGATGTGCAGGAACAACGGTTTTACGAATTTTTTCCCATCCCTCGATGTCATTAGGTCCTGGCAAAGGCGTTTTCTGCGGGCCTTCCATCCCGCGCAAAATCTTTTGCGCCCGGGGTGAGACAGTCTCTGGTACGTAGACGTAGGGGGCGCTTGTCTCGGCGGTTTCACCGTTGCGAGCTTTCTGGGCGTCAAGCTGCGCCGCCCCACAAGCCATCAGGAGGAAACACTGGGTGGTAACAGCACTGGTAAATATTCGGAGTTGCAAGAGATGTAGCCCTCAAGAGCCGGCCAAAATAACGATTGATGTTACACCCGGATAGTAAAACAGCATCGGCCAAGTGCAACCGATTTCAGCCTATTGAACACAGCCGGGCCGGCTCATGGCTTCAGTGGTATAAGAGCCAATGCCATGACTCCACTTCTGTATCCCGCGGGCCAATCTTTGTGAAAATCACGAGGGTCGAAACGTATAGCGTCAGCGCCGGATGGAAGAACTGGTTGTTCGTGAAGGTCTGCACCGATGGCGACGTTTATGGCATCAGCGAAGCGACAATTAACGGATTCATCGCGACCACCGAAACCGCCGTACATGAGCTCGCTCATTTTGTGATCGGCAAAGACCCCCGGCAGGTCAATGCCATCGCCAACGCCATCATCACCACCATTGCCGACGTCGGTCACATCCATCGCATGGTCATGGGCGCAATTGAGGTGGCCTGCTGGGACATCCTGGGAAAGACGCTAAAGGTTCCCATATGGCAGCTCTTAGGGGGAAAGCACAGAGATTCCATTCTCGCGTACGCCAACGGCTGGTATCGAACCGAGCGGACGCCCGAGCACTTCGTGCAAATTGCGAAAACAGTTGTCGCCAAAGGATTCACGGCGCTGAAGCTGGACCCCTTCGGCACCGCCAAGTTTTTCTGCAGTAACTCCGATCTGGATCTGGCATTTGAAATTTTAAAGGCCCTGCGAAAAGAATTCGGCGCCGGCCTGAAAATCCTTATCGACGTGCATTGCCGCTTTGCCTCCAGCGAGTCGGTGCGCATCGCCGACAGGTTGGCCAGCTTGGACATCTTCTGGTGGGAGGAACCCACCACCATCGAACGCATCGAGCTTACCAACGAAATCGCGCTCAGGTGTCCCATACCGGTAGCAACCGGAGAACAGTTCGACAAAGTGGGAGAGTTTGAGACCCTGGCCCGCGGGAGCCATGTCAGTATCTATCAACCGGAGCCAATGTCGCTGGGGGGCATCACTAACACCATCGCGGTAGCGAACATAGCCCAGGCAAATGGAGCGTGGATCGCTCCGCACCAGAGCGGCGGTCCAGTGGCTACTGCGGTGTGTTTGCAACTGGCGGCGATCGTTCCAAACTTTCTGATCCAGGAACACTTTGATCCCTTCAATGAACCTTGGACCAAGAAATTGGTGACATGGACTCCCGAGATCGACGCTGCCACCGGGCATCTGCCCATCCCTACCGCGCCAGGTCTCGGCCTGGACTTGAACATGGAGGTAGTACGCGAGCACCCTTATGATCCGAACGCCTTTTTCGACACCTCCAAAACCGGTTGGGAAAAGCGGTTGGGGGCCGGGGCAAAAAACGTGTCTCAGTAAACTTCAGGAGCGTCCAAAATGACTTTGATCTCTCGCCGCGATGCGGGCAAAATTTTATTGGCCGGTACCACGGGCTTGGCCGTAGGCACTCAAACTACCTGGGCAGAGGCAACCGGGAAACCAGCGTCGCCGCAGTCTGGGAACCAGAGCACGAAGCCAGCAGCGGCCGCTTCCCGTCCCTCCAGTCGCAGCGCTGCGTTCCCCACTTCGAATCGCGCGAGTGCAGTTACCGAACCAGCCTGGTCCGACGTACTCCTCGTCGATGGCCCGGAGCCCATTATCAGCTATCGCACTGGGTGGGTCGTGTACGAGGAATCACTGACCAAGGGACAGTTTGTTGGCCGCGGCTGGAATGGCGCGGGCTATATCAACTTCTACGATGGACGATTGGATCCAGCCGAGTACCCCGTGCCCCAGGCCTTCCAGCTGGAAATCGACGGTCAGGCACTGGCTGCGGATTGGAAGTGGGCCGGCCTGGAGAAAACATCCGCCAGTCAAGCAAATTCACAGGTCACAATCACCCTGCAGCACGCCGTTCGGCCCGTTTCCGTCAAGGTGCACACCAAGCTGGATGGCAGTGCGATCCTGACTCGCTGGCTCGAGGTCACAAATACCGGCAAGCAGCCGGCGGCTCTTGCCGTGGCTTGCCCATGGAGCGGCGTACTTCGCAAAACCGAGCGCTGGCGCTCCCATCTCAACGACACCAAGCTGACCTTGTATTCCCTGGGATATTTCGACAGCGCGAACTGGGGAGAAGAAGGCGATTTTCACTGGCACGACATGCCCTCAGCGGGTTATCGGATTGATGGGCGATATCGCCGCGGCCGCTATCGCCAGCCCATGTTCATGTTGCGCAATAACGCCATGGGAGAGCTTTTCATCGGTCAACTGGCGTGGACCGGAGGATATAGCTTCGACTTTGACCTCAATCCGGAAATGGAAAAATTTCCCGGCCTGGATGCTGCCGCTGCCTTGACCTTCAGCGCAGGTCCCGACGGCCCAGCTCCCCTGCGAGTGATCGCGCCGGGCGAAGCCGTGACCACACCTGAGATGCATTTAGGACTTGCTTTTGGCGATCTCGACAATGCTGTCCAGGCCATGCACGCCCACCTGCGAAAAAGCGTGTTTCTGCCGCAGGCCCGCGGACGGGCCGCGTGGGTTGAGTCGGGAATCGGTCCCGAGCTCGAAATTACGGTCGAGCGGCTGAATCACGCCATTGACTCGGCGGTCGAGGCCGGCGCCGAGGTCTTCTTTATCGACGCCAGCTGGTACGCTGCGCCCGAATCCAGTTGGTGGAAAACGGTTGGGGATTGGGACGTAAGTCTCGAGCGTTTCCCGCAAGGCCTGAAGCCGTTCCGGGATAAGGTTCACGCCGGAGGTATGCTCTGGGGGCTATGGATGGACGCCGACAGGGTGGGAGAAAACAGCCGCGTAGCCAAAGAACATCCCGACTGGCTGGCCATGAACTATGACGGCGAAAGAAAGATGAATGGGCAATTGGACCTGACCAACCCTGATGCCGCCAAATGGATGGAACAACAGATCATCCGCGTCATCGAAGAGAACCAGCTCGAATTCTTTCGGTTGGACTACAACACCGATCAGGGACGCGGCATACGAACCCTCCATGACGGTTTTGTCGAAAACGGGTACTGGCGCTATTACGACGCGCATTATGCAATCTACGACCGCCTGCGGGCACGCTTCCCCAATGTGATCTTCGAAAATTGCGCTGGCGGCGGCGGACGCACCGATATTGGAATGGTCAGGCGGTTTGGTCACACCGATGTCACCGACTGGCAGATTGCTCCGCGCTCGTTCACCATTACCAACGGAATGACAATGGCCCTTCCCCCGGAGTTCGTGGACCGGCTGCTCGGAGGACAAAGCGGGCAAACTACCGCTGAGTTCGACTTCCAGGCCCGGCTGCTTCTGTTTATGCAGCCCAAGTTTGGCTTCCTGTATCCCATGGGATCCCAGCCCAATCCTATTTTCATGCGGCGTATCAAACACTGGATCGAACTTTATAAAAACTTCGTACGGCCTTACATCGATACCAGCCGGATCTACCACCACACCCCGGAGATAGTCGGGCTCGATCCACACGGCTGGGGGGTGCTGGAGCTGGCATCGGAAGATCGCGGCAAAGCGATTTGCGGACTGTTCCAGCTCTCGGCGCCCACGCAATCCGAGTATGCGGTCCGTTTGCGTGGACTCGATCTCTCGCGCCGCTATCGTGTGACTTTCGACAATTCAGGTCAGAGCAGCGTGGTCGATGGCTTTTTGTTGATGGAACAAGGCGTCACGGTGCGTCTCGAGGGCGCTTTGACCTCGGAGCTACTGATCATTGAGGCAGTTTAGGAGATTATCCGCTGCTGCGCCGCAAAAAGTTCGACATGGCGAAGGACTCCGCCGGCCTATGTGAGTGCTCTATTCTTGTGAGTAGCGCCGGCCGTATTCAGCTTGATGCTCCAGATGGAGGTGGTTGCTCCAATAAATAGTGTCTGGTTATCAGACATGCCGAAGGAACAGTTCGCAGCCACTTGAGGCGTGAAAATCTTGCCCAGCATTTCGCCTTTCGGATTGAACACCTGAATGCCGTCTCCGGCCGTGACGTATAAATTTCCGTCAACATCCAATCTGAATCCATCTGGTACCCAGGGTTCGATCACGGTAAACACCCGGGGATTGGCCAGTGCGGTCCCGCTCTTGACATCAAATGCCATCAACTGATGGGGCCGGAACTCGCCATGAGTCCGACCGGTATCTCCCACATAAAGTACCGATTCATCCGGGGAGAAGGCCAGACCGTTGGGCTTGTCAAAGTCCTCCGACATCGCCGTGATTTCTCCAGTTTCAGGCACAACCCTGTACACACGGTTTCTATCCTGCTCGGGCTTGTCTCCGTGTCCGAAGTCGACGGGACACAGGAAGCCGTAGTCGGGATCGGTAAACCAGATTGATCCGTCAGATTTGACCACAACATCATTGGGAGAAGTCAGCCGGCCACCGCGGTACCGGTCCGCGATCGTCGTCAAGGTTCCGTCGTGCTCCTGTCGCACCACGGACCGTCCCCGGGTCAGGCAGGAAACTACGCGCCCCTCGAGATCTACGGTGTTCCCGTTGGCCGTAGCCGCGGGTTGCCGGAAAACACTCAAGCCTCCGCGTTCCGACCACTTCATGATCCGGTCATTCAGAAAGTCGCTGACGATAAGATATTCAGCCCGTTCCACCCAGCAAACTCCTTCTGCAAACTTGAAATCCGAGGAAAGGAGCTTGAGCTCGGGCGAAGGACCGAGTAGCCGCTGAAATTCATCTGAAAAAACTGCGAAGGTTTTGGGCATGTCAGTCCAATCGGAATTCAGCCGTTCGGGAATGCTCCCTGCTAGAAATCACGGAAGAAGCCCCCAGCGCTCCAGCCGCCGTCTACGCACAAGGTTTGGCCGGTAATATAGCCGCTTTCGGGGGCGGCGAAAAAAAGTACCGCGTGCGCCATTTCCTCCACCGTGCCGGCGCGGCCAAGCGGGATGTGGCTCAAAACTCGCTTGGCGCGGTCTTTCTCCGCTGCGTTGTCGCTGTAGAAAAGCTGCTTGGTGCCTTCGGTCAGAGTTGACCCTGGGGCGACGCAGTTCACCAGAATTCCATGCTCCCCGAGTTCGATCGCCAGCGTGCGGGTCAGATGGACCACCCCGGCCTTGGCGGCGGTAAATGCGCACTGTAACCGGGCTGGTATTACACCCAGGACGGAAGAAATGTTGATGATGCGCCCGTCGTGCTGTTTCATCATGACTCGGGCCGCGGCCTTGCTCACGAGGTAGGTGCCAGTCAAGTCGACCTTCACGATTCTCTCCCACTCGTCCAGAGGAAATTGGTCGATATTCACGCGATACCTGGCGGTGTTGATGCCGGCGTTGTTCACCAGGATGTCGAGACGGCCAAACTCTTTCAGCACTTCCGCCATTGCCGATTCAACCCGGGATTCATTGCTGATGTCCATTTCGACGGCCAGCGCACGTGGCGAGCTGGCGGCGGTTTCCTTGAGCGTTGTGAAATCAATGTCCGCATAAGCGACCCGCGCACCGTTAGCCGTGAGAGTGTCTGCGATGGACTGCCCGATACCCCGCGCCGCGCCAGTGACCAGCGCGAATTTTCCTTCCAGATCAACTTTCATCTTGCGATTCATCTCCGGGACCTCTAAACAGAGGTCAAAACTGTACTGTTAATTGCGCGCGCTCGCGGGGGCGACATCAGACACTGCTGGCCGCTTTCTCGGAGTATCCGCCAATAGAGCCGCGAATATGGTCCGAGGTGGCTGATAGGGTTGGCGTCCGTGGGCGACCAGCTTATTGTCGATTAAAAGTACGTCCCCCCTTTGCCAGTCAAAAAGTACCATCTCCTCAGCCACCACGCGCCGGATGCACTCCAGGTCGGCAAGCGAGATCTCCGAGCCATCGGCATGCGTTGAATGGTAAAAAAATCGGTTCTGGATGAGCGGCCGGAGCAGGCGCGCTTTCAGTCGTTGCGGTAGACTGTCCCCCAGCCAAGCCGTTGTCCAGGGCGCAACCGACTTGTGCAGTAGGTGGGCCTGATTAAACCATACGCGCTCGCCTGTGACTCGATGGTTTTTTACCACTGGCGACGGACGGTGAGTGACTTCGAGCCCTCCATCCTTCGCCCACTTCATCCGCCAGCCATTCTGACTGGCGATTTTTTCCATCTCCGCCCGATCCGGCGTGCCGAAGGCCGTGCTCCAAGTCACTTCAAACCCGTATCGCTTCTGTGTAGGCAATTTTCTGTGTAAAACCAGACCCCCCTTCTTTTCGAACCGGGCTACCAATTCGCCAGGGAGCTTTTTGTACACCGCTCGCATGTCAGCGATCGGGGTTTGGCCACCTCCCCCAGGCGCGGTCTCGCAAAAAAACATTACTTTATCCGGCGTGGGGTCGGGGAACTCCGGAGAAGGCGCCAGGTAGCTCATCTCCTGATGCAGTCCGATGACGACATGCCGGGGGGCATCGGTAGAGGTGACAATTTTCCCCGTCACTGCGCTGCGCGGGGTCGTGCCTCCAGCATAATCCAAGAGTTCGGGCGCCATACGCTGCGCGACCGCCGCAAAGTCTTCAGCGCTGCGGAGTGCGGTGAAGCCCCGAAAAAGAACTGCTCCAGCTCTGTGCAGTTGTTCCTCGCGCCAGCTTCCGTTGTCCGTGATCCAATCGAGCAGTTCGTGCAGGGGAACTCCCGCCGCCTCCGGCCGGACCTCAATCACAAACGGTAAGCTGCGTGGTTTTCCTGAGTCGCTCCCGAAAGTAGGGTACGAAACCGGTATCTTACTGCTGCCTGTCATTCCTGCCCTCACTGGTTGAAAATTAGAGCTCATGAACCAGACGCCCGGAGACCCCCACGGCGACATGTTCCAGCCGTTAGGACCGTGGAGGTTAGCCCGCGAGTTGGGACCATTTTGATCGCCAAGTTTAATTAAGCGCAGGCGCCAGCTTATTGTGTCAACGTATTTCAGCTTATTGAACAGAGACTAGCGCCCGCTGCCAACGTGTGTTGTTGCAACCAGAAAATGTCGGCATGCCGAAGCGCGGACGGGGCGGGCGACCGCAACGGTATTTTCGAGGCCGGGGCTTCTGCGGAGAGGCTAGTTTCGCGGCCCGCGGGAGTACACGCCATTGACCCCCGCCATCCTCATGTGATAACTAAAGGATACCGCTTTGGTTTAACGCAGAGGGCGACGCTGCTGAAGAGGGGGCGCTTCGCAATGGACGTGCTGGAAAGGGTTCGCATCCAGCGCTTCGATTTAACCGGTATGAAAAGCTGGGAAAATGGCGCCCTTGACACTGAGCTCCGGGGGCGGCCCATGCGCCTTGCAATTCCCTCGCGTTCGCTGAAGTGTCGCGAGACAAGGTGGTTGCTGAAGGCTGTTTTATACTCGTAGAGGAGCATACAAAGCGTTCCTGGTGGGCTGAGAACTATGCGCAACTTGACCAATGAGAGGGTGCCGGATCAGGACTTTCGGTTGCCGGCTGTTGATCGGGCCATGAGCTTGTTTGAACTGCTGGCTGATTCGCAAACTGGGTTAACGCTCTCGCAGTTGAGTCGAAAACTGGACATTCCAAAGAGCACCACACACTACCTTCTCCACACATTGGTCACACGGGGATATGTGCATCGAGGGGCAGATGGGCACCATTATTCACTCGGACTGCGCTTAGTCGACGTGGCTCGCGGGGACACTGCCGAATTGAGTTTAAGAACTCTGGCCCTCCCCTACCTGCGACAAATTGTCGCCAGGCTGGACCTCACCGCCACGATGGCGGTGCGGCGCTCAGCCGAAGCCGTTATTGTCGCCCGAGTAGAGTCCGGTCACGATGCGGGAGGCGGGGCGTGGATCGGTCGTCATATTGATTTGCACTGCACCGCCCAGGGAAAGGCCCTGATTGCGGATCTTTCGGATGAGGAACTGAACAGGCTGTTTGCAGGTCGCGAACTGGCTCGCTTCACCCCAAAGACAATTTCATCTCTCACCGCGTTGAAGGCCCACTTGGCAGAAGTGAGAGCCAAGGGATTTGCCGTGAACGATGAGGAGATGGTGACTGGCATAAGAGCAGTCGCTGCCCCAGTAGTCGACTCTTTTGGCATTGCAGTCGCTTCCGTTACGGTCCGCGGCACCCCCCGCCAGATCCCGACCCATCTCATACCTCAGCTTGGTGGAGAGATGATCCTCGCCTCGCACGAGATCTCGCAACGAATGTCATCTGATCGGATATAGCCGGCGCGAGCGTTAACCATCTACAACGAGGGTGGACCCGGTAATGTATGCAGCCTCGTCCGACGCCGCCACAAGAATCACATTTGCGACCATCCGCTCTCCGATTTCCCGGTGGCCAAGATCGATCTTCTCGGCCTCCTCCCGGGTCATATTTCGCCTCTCAGGCACATCGACCGGGGCTGGGGTTTGACACCCAGGGCAATTCTTTTGGTCAAGAGACCGGCACACCACACTGGCTAGAATTTCTAGAGAGTCCCTTGGTGCAAAGTCAACTTATTTAGCCCTATCCAATATTGAACGAATATCGATGCTGGGCAGCCCCAGGGCTCACCCCAATGTCACACCCACTCTATTTAGGCGATCAGCCTGTGTTCAATAAGCTGAAACCCATTGACACTCTTCAAGGCATTCCCTAGAAAGGGTTAGTAGGTGCGCAGGTCGAGGCGAATTCCAATGTATCGTAACCCTTCATCGACACTTTTTCTGCCGGCGCAGGTTCCGTATTATTTTGTCGAGGAATCGGGCAGCACTGAACAGGATGACGCGTATGAGCTCGGCCTCGTTCCTCGGATCGAATCTCTTTCAATCGATTGGCTCAGCATCCAGGCGCGCAATGACTCCCCTGGAAGCCGGGGAAAGAGGCGGAAATCGTTCCAGCACAATGGGGTCGTGGCCCGGAATGATATGCGCTGGCGAATCTGCGAGAGCGCGGACAGTATCAAAGCCTCGCAACATGTCGCCCACACTGTATAGGAAGGGATAAGGGTTGGCAGCGTCCATATTCGCGTAGAAATGGGCGGCATCCGATGCAAGCACCATCCAGCCTCGGCGAGTACGTACGCGTACAATCTGCAAACCATCGGTATGACCGCCAACGTGGTGCACAGAAACCCCGGTCGCGATCTCAGCGGTCCCGTCGATAAAGGCGGCGCGCTTGTCGTATACCGCGCCGATCAGATCGTGTACATGACTTAAGGTGTAGGCGTCCCGGAAAACGTCGTGCAGCATATTTCGACCGGTCGCAAAGGCTAACTCGCGATCTTGAACAAAAAACCGCGCCGCCGGGAAACGATTCAAGTTGCCGCAGTGGTCATAGTGCAGGTGAGTGATTATAACGTACTTGACATCTGTAGGCTGAATACCGATTTGGCTCAGGGACCTCACGGGGCAACGGAGATGTTCTCGGCCTCGGGCCCGGGCCTCGGCTGCGTCAAAACCGATATCCACCAGGATACAACGATGGTCTTTTATGATCGCCCACACGAAGTAATCGATGGGCATTGGGCCGTCGTGAGGATCTGCAACGAGGAAGTTACGGTTACGCGTGCTGTCGCGGCGGGCGTATTTGATTGCGTAGACCTCGTATTCAGGAATCGTTTGGGGCACGTCAATTTTGCCTCAGTGACTTTCAATTTAGCACTCGAAAGTTCTTAAGCAAACGTAGCAATAAAGTAGTCAAGGCATCCAGCCTCGCCGTTCTCTTCGTGCGTGACTGAACCAAGCTAGCAGCGACTGCTCGAAACGTGTTCCCCGCATAGGCCACGACCGAGCTTAAACAGTACAGTAACTGAACGGAGAACCAGCTACTTTGATGGATCGCAGACATGCAAAGCCGCACCCGATTCGACTCTTGCGGTCGATGCTCTTCGTGCCCGCAACCTCGGAGCGACTTTTTGCCAAAGCGGTGCGGAGCGACGCGGACGGCATTATTTTTGACCTGGAAGATAGTGTGGTCGAAGGTCAAAAAGAATTCGCCCGCAAACTCCTGGTGTCTGCGCTCAACGCTCTCGATTTTGGAATCAAGACCGTGGCGGTTCGGATCAATGGAATCGAATCATCTCACATGTACAAAGATGTGATCAGCTTGACAGAGCACTGTCCACGTCTTGATTTCATTGTGCAGCCCATGGTCGGGCACGCATGGCATCTACAATTCCTTTCGTCCCTGCTCGATCAGATTCAGCGTTCGAAAGGCAGCAGCCAGACTATAGGCATTGAGGCAATCATTGAAACTCCCATGGGGCTCGAAAATCTGCGGGAGATTGCCACCGCTTCGCCAAGGCTGGAGGCCTTGAGCTTCGGCGCAGGCGACTACGCAGCTGCCATGCACATGAAGAACCATATCGTCGGGGCCCCGGATCCTTCTTACCGGATCAGTCCTTCTGTGGAGTTTGTTGCGTCCGGTAGCCCCGACCAATTCGGCGACAAATGGCACTACGCTATGGCTCGAATTGCCAACAGTTGTCGAGCCTTCGGTCTACGCGCCAGAGATAGCGCCTACGCCGACATTAAGAACGAAGGCGGCTTTCGGGCTGCCGCCATGCGTGCCAGGGCGCTCGGTTATGATGGCAAATCGGCGATACATCCCTCTCAGATCGCAGTATGCAATCAGGTATTGTCGCCGGGTTCGGAAGAAATAGCCTGGGCCGAAACCGTTGCCAAGGAGCTTGAGCAAGCCGCGCGGCGAGGCGAGGGTGCAGTGAATTTGAATGGCGAGATGGTTGACGAGGCACACGCGAAAATCGCCAAAAGCATTTTGGAGGAGCACGAACTCGTAAAAGCTAGGCAAACGGGAAGCGGAGGCCGGCCCTCATGATCACAGCAATGGCGTTGAGGGATCTACGAGTCCTCGATATCTCCACCTTCGTAAGTGCACCATTCGCAGCCTCCTGCCTGGCGGAGTTCGGGGCGGAAGTCCTTAAGATCGAAAAGCCCGGCGCCGGGGATTCCCTTCGCCAACTCGGCACCCCGAGCGAGACCGGGGACTCCTACTTCTGGCTCAGTGAGGCACGCAACAAGAAATGTATAACGCTCGACCTGAAGCAACCCCAAGGCGCGCATCTCTTTCGACGAATGGTAAGGAAAACAGATGTCGTCATTGAAAATTTCCGACCCGGAACGCTGGAAAAGTGGGGCCTCGGCTTCAGCGATCTGCTCGCTATCAATCCGGGGCTGGTCATGTTGCGGATATCGGCCTATGGGGAAAAAGGACCAAAGAGTCAATTACCGGGTTTCGCGAGAATCGCCCAAGCCTACGCCGGATTGACTTATCTGGTAGGACAGCAGAACACACCCCCTCTAATCGCGGGATCGACCACCCTGGCGGATTACATAAGCGGACTTTACGGGGCGTATGGAATTCTCATTGCACTGCGGGTCCGGAATCAGACCGGCCGAGGACAATACATCGACATCGGCCTGCACGACGGTATATTTCGATTTCTGGACGAGATGGCTTGTGTCTATGACAAGACCGGCGCGGTACGCGAGCGCATGGGTACGGAGACGCCAAGTTCCACTCCCCACAGCCACTATCCAACCAAAGATCGGAAATGGGTGGCGATTGCGTGCACAAACGACAAGATGTTTGAGCGTCTGGCGAATGTCATGGCACAGCCGGAGTTGGCCCGCCAAGACCAATATGGCCTAAAGCGAAACAGGTTGGAGGCCCGCGAGCGCATCAACCAGTTGGTGTCGGATTGGACTTCGAGGCTTACCCGCGATGAAGTGGTCCAGCACTGCCGCGAGGGCGACGTCCCTTGCGGACCAATTAATAGTATTGCTGAAATTTTTGCGGAAGAGCAGTTCTGGGTGCGGGATACGTTGACCCGTATCAATGATGAACGCATCGGCGATCTTGCCGTTCCCGGAGTCGTACCCCGATTGTCCGAGACGCCGGGAAAGATTCAACATCTGGGACGGGGCTTGGGAGAACACAATTCTGAGGTATTCTGCGATTGGCTGGGTATTGGCGAAAGTGAACTGGCGGCTTTAAAAAAAGACGGGGTTATTTGAACAATGTCCGGTGATCAGATCATGGAATCTGTTGAGCTCGTGGCCTCCCCAGGTTGCGAGATTGGCGAGAATCCACTGTGGCACCAGGACGCAGAAAGGCTCTTCTTTATCGACATTCCTGGCGGTAGGATTTATGCCTATGATCGTTTGAAACGGAATTGTAATGTTTTTTGCCAAACGCGCGTTACCGGAGGCTTCACTCTGCAGGACGACGGCTCATTGTTGCTGTTTCAGGATGGCCGAATTGCGTCCCTTGCACTCGACGGAACCGTGCGCGAAGTGGCGAGCGGTAGATGCCCCGGGAACGAACGATTCAACGATGTCATCGCGGATCCTGAAGGAAGAGTTTTCGCCGGAGCAATGGGAGGCAATGGCCGTCTTCTCCGCTTCGATCCCGACGGCACCGTCACCGAAATGTTCGACGGGATGGGAGTTCCGAATGGCATGGGATTTACCCCAGACCTCCAAGGCATGTATTTTACGGATTCCCCGTCGCGAAAAATCTACTATTTCGATTATCTCTCGACCACGGGAACATTGAGCAATCGCAAGATCTTTGCCGAGATTCCGGTCAACGAGGGACTGCCCGACGGCATGACTGTAGACGCGGACGGCTACGTTTGGACCGCCATATGGTTCGGCGGCCGCTTGAAGCGCTACGCTCCCGACGGCCGGCTGGATCGCGAAGTATTCCTGCCCGCGAAACAAATCTCCGCAGTGACTTTTGGCGGTCCCGAGCTGACAGAAATCTACGTCACGTCGGCTGCGTCAACGACGGCGGATTCCCTGCGACCCTCCGCATGTGACGCCCGAGGTCCCCGTGGTGGTGACTTGTACCGCCTGCAGGTGCCAGGCATACGCGGACGGTCTCCGTTTCGCTCGCGTCTGCGGTTCTCATAGTGATGCCTGGTTGGCGATGGATAGCCCGCTGCCAGTTGGTACGGAATTGCCTGCCCACAATCACCCGGCCATCAAAGCTGGGCAGCTAGATCGAATCGTCGAAATGAACAGATATTCACGCATAGTCGCATCTCCACGCGCCATCAACATTGAGGATTTGCGCCGGCTGGCGCGAAAGCGGTTGCCAAGAGCAGTTTTCGAATTTCTGGATGGCGGAGCTGAGGACGAAGTCACCCTTGCCGCAAACCGGGCGGCGTTCGAAACTTTCACGTTCCGGCCACGCCATGCAGTGTCATTGCCCCAGTGTGACTTGCGAACCAGCGTGCTCGGCCTCGGCGTTTCCTTCCCTGCCCTGCTTGCTCCCATAGGGTGCAGCCGCATCATGCATCATGAGGGCGAAATCGGAGTCGCCCGGGCAGCGGGTACGGCGGGCGCCCCATATATTCTCTCCAGCGCCTCTGGCCATCTTCTGGAAGACGTCAAAGCGGCTTCCTCGGGCCCACTCTGGTATCAGCTCTACTTGATCGGTGGCCGCGAGGCCGCCGAGGCGGTGATTGAGCGGGCGCGGAACGCGGGCTTCTCTGCCTTGGTGCTAACCATTGATACATGCGTGGCGGGTATGCGCGAGCGCGACTTCCGGAATGGGATAAAGGAATTGGCGGGTCGCAATCTGCTGGCAAAGATTCCGTTCTTGCCGCAGTTGCTGGCGCGTCCTCGCTGGCTTGCGAGATTTTTTATCGATGGCGGTATGCCGACCCTGCCAAACGTTATTGTTCCGGGTCGGGGGCCAGTGCCTCTCCTGGATGTAAGCGTAGCCTTGGCGCGAGCCGCAGTTACTTGGGAAGATTTTAGCTGGATCCGGGAAATCTGGCGCGGCCCGATTGTGGTAAAGGGCGTTCTCACCAGCGAAGATGCCCGGCGGGCGGTTGATCATGGGGCGGCGGCCGTAGTGGTCTCCAATCATGGTGGGCGGCAACTTGACGGCGCTCCGGCGACATTACAGGTTCTTCCCGAAGTTGTGAAAGCGGTGGGAAATCAAGTCGAAGTGCTTATGGACGGAGGCGTTCGTCGTGGCACCGACATTGTCAAGGCAGTTTGCCTCGGCGCACGCGCAGTTCTGATTGGTCGCGCCTACGCTTACGGTCTGGCCGCCGCAGGCAGGGCGGGTGTTGCGAGGGCACTGCAAATCCTGCGCGATGATGTGGAGCGCACACTGCGGCTCCTCGGGTGCCCCTCCGTGGACGCGTTGGACTCTTCTTACCTGAATTTCAACCCCGACTAGACGGTCCAAAACGGTGGAGCAAGGCCCATCACCAGAGTTTTTTGCGTAAGGAATATTTCGAAGGAGGATGGATGCGGTTGCAAGATAAAACGGCAATCATAACGGGAGCCGCCTCGGGGATCGGGGAAGCGGCAGCGAGGCTGTTTGCCGCCGAAGGAGCGCGCGTCGCCATCGTCGATTGGGACTCAGAAGGTGGCAAAAGAGTCGCCGGCGAGCTCGGCCCAACGAGTTTCTTCCTCCGTGCCGATGTGACCACCGCCAGTGATATGGAGTCCATGACGCGCACCGTGGCGCAGCGTTTTGGGCGCATTGATATTCTTTTCAACAATGCAGGCGTGGCTTGCGTGGGCACGCTGCATGAGACTCCCGAGCAGGAATGGGACCGGGTGATGTCGGTCAACGCCAAAGGCATCTTTCTCGCCAGTAAATACGTCGTGCCCCTCATGATCAATCAGAATTCCGGCAGCATCATCAACATGGCCGCGTGTGGGGCGGTGATGGCATTGGCCAAGCGCGCCGCTTATATCGCCTCCAAAGGCGCTGTTTACTCGCTTACCAGAGCCATGCAAGCAGACTACTGCCGCTACAATATACGGGTAAACTCTCTTTTGCCGGGAACGATCTATACACCTTTTGTCGAAGGCTTTCTCCGCAAGCACTACTCCGGCAATATCGAGGCAGCAACTGCCAACCTAAGAAAGCGCCAGCTATCGGAAACCCTTGGTACCCCTGAAGACGTCGCATATGCGGCGCTTTATCTGGCGTCTGATGAGGCCAAGTATGTCTTTGGCAGCGGCCTGGTTATAGACGGTGGTCTTTTGGCAGCAAAAATCTTTGACTAGATTTTTTTGCGCAGCGCGTGTGAGTTAGCTTCGATGATTTCAAAATCCTCCGATGGGCGTTCTAAGGTTCTGATAAGGGAGGGCCGCGGAGCCCGCGGCGGGGTGTACAAGAAAGCTCGAAATGGTGCGAAGTCATTGACCGGCCGATGCCTTCATAGATGATTTGCTACTGCGACTTTAGACGCGAGCGGCCAGCGTTACTCGAATGGCTTCAGCGATCTTTTGCGGAGATGGAATGTAGAAATCTTCCATGGCAGGGCTGTAGGGAACCGGCGTGTGCGGGGGAGTTACCATTTGGGGTGCGGAATCCAGTTCATCAAACGCCTTGCGCGCTGCCAGAGCAACCACGTCGGAGGCCATGCTGCAGCGAGGATTGTCCTCGTCGGCCACGACCAGGTGATGCGTTCTGCTGACGGAATCCAGGATCGTCTCCTCGTCCAGTGGCGAGAGTGACCGCGCGTCAATCACCTCCACGCTAATTCCGTCTTTGGCTAACTGCTCAGCTGCTTTCATCGCTACATGGACCAGCCTGGAAAAACTTACCACCGTGACGTCGGTTCCCTGGCGCACGATGTGTGCCTTGCCTAGAGGAATGATGTAATTCTCCGCCGGCACGGCTCCTTTCATTCCGTAGAGCTGGATGTGTTCACAAAAAATCACCGGATCGTCGTCGCGGATGGCGGCCACGAGTAGGCCTTTGGCGTCGTAAGGCGTCGAAGGTGCGACGCACTTAAGGCCGGGAATGTGTGTGAGCAGCGAATAATCGATGGTGGAATGTTGTCCGGCCGCTCTGACACCGGCGCCGATGACGGTTCTGACGGTAAGTGGGACCTTTGCCTTCCCTCCAAACATATAGCGCAGCTTTGCACCCTGGTTGACCAACTGATCCATGCACACGCCGAGAAAGCTGATAAACATTAGTTCCGCTACAGGGCGCAGACCGGTTGCCGCCGCACCGACTGCGGCTCCTATATATCCTGCCTCTGAAATTGGGGTGTCCCACACTCGCGTTGAACCAAATTCCCCCAGTAGCCCTTTGGTCACTCCGAACACTCCGCCGAAGGCATCCTGCATTTCGGATGGGCGTCCAGCCCCGCCGGCAACGTCCTCGCCGATTATGATGACCTCAGGATCTCGTTGCATTTCCTGACGGAGGGCTTCATTGATCGCTTCCCTGTAGCTGATCTGTCTGTTTGTCATGGCGTGTACGCTATTGATGAGTACGCTGTCGCGGTTCTTGAGTTGGATGGAGCATGACGGACGAAGCGCTGTTCAAGCTCAAGCCATCTCACGGATAGTTGACGTAAACATCGTTGAGACATTCCTCCGCGCCGGGAGCAGGAGCATCTTCGGCTAACTTAACTGCCGCCTCCACGGTCGCCACAGCCCGCTTTTCGATCTCTTCGAGTTCGGGGGCGGCCATGAGCCGTTCGGCGAGAACGCGTCGCTTGAAACCGGCGATGGGGTCTCGGTCCCGATACATCTGCTCCTCATCTTTGGCTCTGTACTTCATCGCGTCGCCTTCATAATGGCCGAAGTATCTATACGTCTTTGCTTCCAGAAGGGTCGCCCCCTCACCATCCCGCGCGCGCCGCACCGCTTCAAAGACCTTTTCATAAACATCGAAAAAGTCCATCCCGTCCATTATTACGCCCGGTATACCGTAGGCATCAGCGCGCCTGGCAATATCCTTAATCTTTATCGCGTACTCCACCGGGGTCGCTTCGGAGTACAGGTTGTTCTCACAGACGAAGAGCACCGGAAGTTTCCAAACCGCGGCCAGGTTGATTGCTTCGTGGAAGGCTCCCTGGTTGGTTGCTCCCTCGCCAAAGAAGCTCGCGGCGATCTGTTTGGTCCCCTTCACTTTGGCTACCAGTGCAGGCCCACACGCCAACGGCAGTCCCGCTGCGACGATCCCGTTGGTGCCAAGCATGCCGCGGCTTAGGTCCCCCATGTGAAACGAGCCGCCTTTACCTTTGCTGGTCCCTATGGCTTTTCCGTAAAGTTCCGCCATCATTTCGCCGGCGTCCATACCCTTGGCGATGCAATGTCCGTGGCCGCGATGGGTGCTGGTAATGAAGTCCTTGTCATCGAGATGGGCACACACTCCGGCCGCTACCGCTTCCTGGCCCGCGGAAAGATGCGCGAATCCCGGAAGCCTGTTCTGGGGGATCAAGGTGTGCACCTTATCTTCGAAAGTCCTGCTCAGCACCATCCTGTCGTACGCCCACAACAGTTTCTCCCCGCTTATTTCCATGGGAAAACGCCCCCAGCTTTTCCTACCGGCACGAATAACCTCCATCAATTACGAATTCGCTGCCGGTAGCAAATTTCGACTCATCCGAGGCAAGATAAAGGATCGCATAGGCGACGTCTTCCGGAAGGCCCACATGTCCGATAGGATGGAAATCATTCACTTCCTTCATGAACGCTTCCTTGCCTTGAGGAGCTTTGGACGCATATGCCTCCAGCTCTTCATGCAAGATCCAGCCAGGGTGCACCGAGTTGACTCTGATTTTGTCCTTCGCGTAAATCAGGGCATCGGTCTTGCTCATAAGTCTGACCGCGCCCTTTGAGGCGTTATAGGGCGGAATCGCCGCATTTGCGACCAAACCATAGACGGAGGACATATTTATGATGCTTCCACCGCCGCATTTCTGCATGAAGGGAATCGTATGTTTGGTGCAGAAGAA
This sequence comes from Terriglobales bacterium, assembly GCA_038254805.1. Classification (GTDB taxonomy): domain Bacteria; phylum Acidobacteriota; class Terriglobia; order Terriglobales; family Acidobacteriaceae; genus Gp1-AA145. Next base: position 11,342 of record JBBSFW010000005.1, on the reverse strand, counting down.
AACTCCCTTTACGTTCACATTCATGACTTTGTCCCACTCGTCTTCCGCCATTTCGTGAGTAGGCTTATTCACGCCCGCGATTCCCGCATTGTTTACCAGCACATTGATTGCGCCGAACTTGGTATTGATCGCGGGAATAACTTTGGCTACCTCTTTCTCGTTCGATACATCAAGATGCCAGTATTCAGCAACACCGCCGGCGTCCTGGATCTGCTGGACTACAGTTTTTCCGTTTTCGTCACGGAGATCGGTGAGGGCAACCTTCGCGCCTTCTTGGGCCAGCAGCTTGCACACCGCCCGGCCGATGCCGCCCACGGCACCCGTGACGACGGCAACCTTCCCTTTTACTCTATCCAATCCGCACCTTCCTTAGCGTTTACAAATGCCCTTCAGCAATTAATACAGGATGTGTTTGCTGACTTTAACCCGGCTCGACAACAGCTATCTTCGCTGGACGCCGCCATCGCGCGCGACTTCACTTGATTGATACTCCCGCATCAACCATAAGGACATGACCAGTGACGATGCTGGAAGCATCAGACGCCAGGAAAATACATGGCCCGACGAGCTCATCCGGTCGCCCCAATTCCCCTCGAGGGATGTTGTCCAAAAACGACTTCATCAATTTCTCTCCGCCATAGACCGGATCGGCCAGGGTCGCTCTAAGGCCCGGCGTGTCGATCTGGCAAGGAGCAATGGCATTCACTCGTATCCCCTTTTTCGCCCACTCGATGGCCAGTTCGCGAGTCAGGCCATTCACGCCAGCCTTGGCAGCTGAGTAGCCGGCCGTTCCATATCCTAATGCGATCACCGAGGCGACGGATGAAACATTGATAATGCTGCCCTTCCCGCGCTCAATCATGTGCCGGCCAACGAATTTGCAAAACAAAAACGTACTGCGCAAAAAGACCTGAAAAATTCCTTCCCACTCGTCGACGGTGACCTCGGTGGCTGCAATCGGCTTCCCTGCGCCCGCCAGATTCATCAGGACGTCGATCTTCCCGAATTTCTCCAAGACATAAGCGACCGCTCGCTCGACCTGCTGAGGATCCCGAACGTCACATACGACGGGAATAGCTCTGCCTCCGGACTGCAGCAGAGCCTCGGCCGTTCGGTTAGCAATCTCATCACTAATGTCCAGGCAAGCGACCTCTGCCCCGAAGTCGCAAAAACCCTGGCAAACCGGAGCTCCGATGCCTCCACCGGCCCCCGTCGCGAGTACATGCTTTCCAGTTAGGTCGAACAAGTTCCGCAAGCTCATGCCGTTGTCCCCCAGGTACACCGGTAAGAAGCGATGCCGCTCCCCACCGTTTGTAGGGACTGCTCCAATCGCGTGTCAAATATAGTTCGGCGTATTGAACGAAGACTGATGGGTGCCAAGCTAAGCCATGAGACTTTTGGGATTTGACCGGGCGTAACAGTCAACGAGCACTGGCCGGCAAATGATGGGCAATTGGGAGATTCGTTCAATCTAATGAACGCTAATTACTTTTTGCATATGATCTGCCATGCTCATCGACGATCGTTTGCGCGGACCTAACCCGGCAGGACGATTTGAAGTCACCGACCTGAAGAAACAGAACGTTGGTATCGGGCAAGTACTTGATGCAACAAGGGATTGCAATGGAATTCCGGACGAAACCCGCCGCGGCGCTTATCACCTACAAGAAGGTCCGCTAGGCGGCGGCCAGAATCTTGCGGGAACCGGTACAAGAGGACGAAAACATGGAGACTCGTCGAAGCCTGCTTCAAAAGCTAGCGGCCGGAGCAGTGGCTCTCGTGTCAGGCAAGGGCGCCTTCGCATTCGTCATGGGCGAAAAGGCAAACGGGGCAGGCGACACTCTCAAGAATGGATATCGGGTCAAAGTGAACTGCGCCGGCCCGGCAGTCAACGGGTTTTCAGCAGATCAGCCATACCATCCGGGAACTTGGGGCTACACGCACGGCGGGCAATATTTCATGTGCGACGCAGTCTCCAACGACTACGGGATACCCACCGTAATCAAGACAACGAGGTATTCCTGCGGAGCTCCCTTCCATTACAAATTCGACGTGCCCAATGGCTATTACCGGGTGAAGATGTATTTTGTGAGTCCGAACGAGTTTTATGGTCCGAGAACTTTTGACATCCTTTTAAACGGGAATGTGGTGTCGGCCAATTTTCACCCTTTCCCTGTAAATACCGGCTTCCTGAAACAATTCGACAACACGCCGGTTACAAACGGCCAGATTGATATCACGTTCAGGAGCATTAACGATGCCTGTTTAGTTAATGCAATCGACTTAGCACAAACGTCAGCCATCGTACCGCCCAAACCGGCGCCGGATAGAATCGTTTTCGGAAACTCCGTGCGTACAAACCATGACGATTTGGTCATTTCGTATTACGCTGCCTGGACAATCGAGAATAATTTGCACAGCTCAAACGTCCCCGGAAGCTCGCTGGACCTTGCCTTTAAAGGCTCAACCATCAAGTGGATCGGTTCCAAAGGTCCAAATCATGGCATTGCGGAAATTTATATCGATGGAGCCTTGCAGCAAACCACGGATGCTTACGCTCCCAATCCCGCCCTGAATCAAGTCCTCTACGAACAAAACGGCCTGAGCCAAAACAAATACCACAACATCAGAATAGTGGTTTCAAAAGAGAGACACGCGAGTTCTTCTGGGTCGTATCAGGGCGTCGCCGGCTTCGAATGTCAGGAGCCGTTCAATGCAGCGGAGAATGATGCCGACTCGGCTTTCACAGAAATAGAGCTGATCGAAGCAGGTAAGAAACTTTATCTGCCGCCCAGCCAGTGGCGTCCCGTCCAGAATGCTGCGGCAGCTCCGGACGGCGGCGTGACATTGCACGAGGGAGTGCTGCGTTCCGCTTTCGAAAGAAACCTCGCTTATCAAATCAGCAATTGGAACATGAACACTAGCTGGACGAGCTGGTTACCTGGAGCCAATGAAGGACGCAGAATGGCGGGAGCCGGAAACATACTTCGTTGGGTTGACAATCCGACTCTTCGCGACAGTCTGGATAATCTTGTCAAGTCCATCGCCTCGCGCCAAAGGGCCGACGGATATGCGTTGCCGTATGCGGATAGCGACATGGGAAAGGCCGTTTATGGGGCAAACAACGAACGGATGCCCTACGACCGTCGGAACTTCACTCTTGGTCTCCTTGCCGCAGGTCGCGTAAACCCTGGGGCCTTTGTTATCGCGAGAAAATTCCAGGATTGGCTGTACTCTTCACCCTATGTAAATACCATGCTTGATGGGGCTCTGGGGATCATGGGCGACCAGCCAAACATGTCTATGTATGACTCGCCCGCCGGCAGGGAAAGCGATGTGATCTTCCGGGAAAAATATTGGCGCCAGGACTGGTGGCTGGCCCAGCTTAAGGACCAGCAGCCCGTGGCGATATCCAGGTTTCCCCTCAATCGAGCCCATTCGTACGCTGCTGCTCCCTGGATTGCCTACTGCGATGCTTACCGCGCCACCGGAGACGCAAAGTGTATTGATGCCATGCTTGGAGCATGGCAGACCTACCGGGACAACTTCCTCCACATCGGCGGAAGCGCCGCCATCTGCGAAGACTGTGACAATGCCTACCCGTACAAGTCCTACTATTTGCATAAACACACGGGAGAAAACTGTGGCGGCGCACTGTGGATCGATTTTAACCACCGCCTTTTACAGCTCTACTCGGATCAGGAAAAATTCGCTTCGCAGATCGAACAGACGCTCTACAACGTAACCCTTGCCAACCAGGATGCCTCCGGCAACATCCGCTACCATACCAATCTGGTTGGGAGCAAGGATGAGGCCAAGGCGATCGGCACATGCTGTGAAGTAACCAACACCACAATATTGGCCCGGCTTCCGGAGTTCCTTTATTCACTGGCCAGTGATGGCCTATACGTGAATATGTATGCGGCATCGCGCATTACCTGGAAGCAGAACGGAAGCAACGTAGCCGTGAATACGTCAGCCCAGTTTCCTTACGGTACAAACGTTTCCATGCAACTGCTCCTGGAGAGTCCCCTTGATCTGAAAATACGTCTGCGGATGCCGGCATGGGCTACTGGGGATGTCGCAGTCGCCATCAATGGGAAAGGTGGGGTCACTGGAGTGCCCGGAAGTTATGTGACTTTGTCCAGGATGTGGTCCAACAATGACACCATCAGCTTCACTATCCCAATCGGTTTCCGGCTGACCAAGTACACGGGCTTCGACCGGCACGCCGGCCATGATAGTTATGCCCTGCAGTATGGGCCACTGCTCATGTCGCTCGTCGGAGGCGCCCACTTGGAAATCGCTCCAGGAGAGCTGATTGCCAGGCTGTCATCGATAGCTGGCAGCCCGCTCCAATTCAGCGTTGCTGGATATCCAGCCTGCAAGTGTGCTCCGTACTTTCAGCTACAGGATGAAACATTCACAAGTTTCCCCACATTCAGCTGATTGATTTCGCGATTGTAAGGAGGAACACGATGCAGGACAAGCCGTCCCTTGACAGCGACGGACAGCGTGAGTTGTCTCGCCGGGACTTTTTGCTGAGGAACGGGCAGTTAGGGCTGGCGGCACTGCTCTTGCCCGCCGCAACCCGCGCCGGGGTGTTTCACGCGGAGAAAGTTCGCGCGGAGGAGCCAGGGTATGAGTACGCGGCTGGAGAAGTAGTGCTACCGTTTTCCTATACGGTTAGCCGATCACCGGCGCCAAAACCAGGCGGCCTCGATTTCTCACATCAAGTCAGTCCTGACAACTGTCAAGTCTTCGTCCGCATCGACGACGAAATCTGGGAGTTTCGCAGTCAATGGGTTATCAATCTCGGCACCGCCGCCCGCTACACGGGGCCGGACATTGACCACATGACTCGAGTGGAGGACGGCGCCTATCCGGAGGGTATGACCTCGTGCTGGTTTTTAGGGGGAATGTGGTATGACCCGTCCGAGCGCAAATTGTACGCTCCCATGCACATCGAACATGATGGCATCCGGCGCACCTATCCTTTCTCCCGGAAGATTGCTCTGGCAACCAGTACCGATAAGGGCAGAACCTGGCACTACGAGGGCGATATCATTACTTCTGAGACTTACTACTACCCCCACGACTTTTTCAAGTTCTCTGGTTCAGGTTACGGCATCGGCGTGGCTGATTTTGGGTTTTACGTCGACAGGCGGGGAGGATATTTCTACGTTTTCCCGGATGAGGGTTGGGCGTCGAGAGCCACCCGCAGCATGCGTTGGAATTCTCGCGCGGCCCGATGCGCCATCAGCGACAAAATGGCGCCAGGAAAATGGAAGTATTTTTACAATGGAAAATGGGACGAGCCTGCGTTGGGCGGAAAGTCCTCGACCGTAGCTCCCAGTCACCTATGGGGTGTTGCCTACAGCGCCGTTCTCAATAAATATATTTGCATGTTTCTCGGAAACCAGGATCCCCCCAATCAAGGCAACATTGACGGCATCTACATCGGCTGCTGCACCGATCTTGGCAAACAGGACTGGATTTGGGGGTATTGCCCGGAGGCGATGTTTGGATTCATGAATCTGATCACGACCGCAGGCACCGATACAGCGGCCACGTGTGACGACGCGTTTCGTTACTACTCATATTTCGGGTCGGGCGATTTTCAGCGACTGGACATAAAGCTGGCTCCTGGACGAACGGTTACAACAGACCTGCAGAGCCGGTACATGTTTGAGCCGCATCCCGAGTCCTCTGATCCCATGCTGGGCCGTGCGACCAGGATTGTCGGCTCACGAAGTCCCGAGATGAAATACTCCGGCACGTGGATTGATCGGCCGAATCTGGAGTCCTATGAAGGAACAACCAGGGAAAGTTCCAATCCCAATAGCAGCATTGAGTTCTCATTTGAGGGGACCGCGGTCTATTGGCGTGCGATCCATTCCCCGCAAAGCGGCAGGGCGGATATTTACATTGATGGCGTCCTTCGGAAAATCGTCGACTGCTACAGCCCTCGTAGTACAACGTGCGAACAGTTTCTATATGTCCATACTGGGCTTTCGTCGAACACAAAACACACGATCAAAGTTGTAGTGATGGGCAAGAAACATCCGAAGTCAGCGGCAACGACTGTCAGCCACATTGCTTTTGAGTACTCTGCAGAAAGCTATAAAGCCTCCGCTGGCTTTTGCAGTCTGATGGGAAAGAACAACTGGTATTACCAGCGATGGAATGGCTCTGACTATAGCGACCTTGCGTTCGTTTCTGATGAGGCTCATCCCACAATGTACTGGCTCGGTAACAACTGCGCGATTGGCAACAACTATCAGATTCCCGGCGATAATGCTGCTGTCCGTAGGTGGATCGCTCCCCACGGCGGCATCATTCGCATCGAGGGTGAGGCCATCAGGAGTGAGACGAGCGACGGGAACGTACTGGCAAGCGTCTGGCTAAACGCAGAAAAACTTTGGCCAGACAAGCTCCTCTCCCATGGAGAATCTGCAACCCATGACCTGAAGGCGACGGTTATACAGGGGGACGCAGTCAGCTTTGTAGTCGCCCGGAAGGACGCGGCCGGGAAGAATGCCCATCCCGAGTCGGACAAAATGGTATGGGATCCAGTCATCACCTACACACAGAACGTCCCAGCGGTATGGCGATCGAATCCGCCAAGCGGTCAGAACCTCGCGCTGAACAAGTACGCCCGGTCGAAGGCGCTGGTGTCGAGCTATCGTCCTTTTGACGCCGTGGACGGCGATCTGAATACCGGTTTCACGATTCAGGCCGACGACAAAATCTCCTCCGGCGAGGACTGGTTCCTGGTTGATTTGGAAAAACCCCACACGATCGATCGCTATGTCGTCTTCTCGCAGACGCCAGATCCGGCCTATCGCCCCGGCAATTTCATCTTGCAAAAGAGTGACGATAAGTTTGCCTGGACGGATGTAGACTCGGTGAACAATCACGCGAGTGAGCTCGATCACTACTACGGCATCCCGCTGATAAAGGTGGCGCGAGATGTGCCAGCCTTTCGCGCTCGCTATGTTCGGCTCTACCTGCCCAAGGGCAAACCCTTCACAATCAGCGAATTTGAACTCTACTATACGGAAGGTAAAACTTCGTTTGGACCCCCCATTCCAGCCGGGTAGTAAGCTCTCTTTGAGAGCTGCTGGCACTCGGAATTGTGGCGGATGGCCTAACTCGAATCCAGTGCCGAAGGCACGAAATGTGAAAGCCCGGTATGGCAATGCCGGGTGCGGATGGAACGAACCCGAGTCCCGCAGGGACGGCACTACCCATACGCTTCCTCCGCATCAAACCGCATTCCCGATTTCCGAATCATCGCCTCAAACTCCGTCTCATACGAACGCCCGCGATGGTGTTCTGCTTGATCTCCATGTATTCCACGTCAAGAGGAATGTTCGTGCCAAATTCAGACGGTATTGGTAATTACCTAAGTTCCGTGCCCCGCATCCCGTTTGCTTTGACGCTTAAGCACCATGCCCCACAATGCCACACTTGACTCACCAAATACGATGGGGTCAGATTTCAAAACAGCCCACTACCGAATTTTCTCTTCGGAATCGTAGCTCATTGTAGGGTCGTCAGGGTCATAACAGTCCTGTTTGCTTGAAGTCACGCTGTGACAGTTCATCGCGGAGCCGCAAGGTTGCCCCTTCGAGAACAATAGTGTTCACCGGAGGCCTGCTTTCGGGCGTGTAGGGTTTGCGCAAGCGACTCCGTTTGCGGCAGGTACATCTTAAAAAATCCCGGGCAGCTTCTCGATTCAAGGAGTTTTCCATGTCCATCCAGCTATCCTTGTCATCTTCCGTGTATACATTTCTATGGCCGCAGTTCTCGCGACATCAGCTGCTCAGGCGCAGATACTCGTAACCACGGCTTCGTGCAGCAATTTCAAAGTCTTTCAATTGAATCCTTCCGATCCAACGAATCCACTCATTTATCAAGTGCTGGGCATAAACGACTGGGGTACTGTGGTGGGAGAGGCAATTCCGCAGCAGCAACCACCCTACAGTGAAGCCTTCGTCCGGTACTCGGGTGGAAGCGTTAAGTACTATTCGTCGGCTGGCGCTATTAGAACGCAGTTCAGCGGACGAAACGATAGTGGCACAACCGTAGGCTATTACACAGATGCGTTGGGGAATAATTCCGGCTTCATGCTGCAGGGCTCGACCCTTACCCCAATTCTCGATCCCAAAGCTGTTTCACCTTACGGGAATCTCACGCTGCCCGTGAGCATTAACAGATGGAACAGTATCGCCGGGCAATATCTAAACAGTAACGGCATGTGGCGTGGGTTTAAGCGGTACAGCAACGGCAGCTTTATCAGTCTTAATTACCCGGGGGCAGTGGGAACCTATCCGAACGGTATCAACGATTCAGGCGTGATCGTCGGCTCGTACGTCGACGTGAATTACAACTCGCACGGCTTCATCTATCACAATGGGCAGTGGGCAACTTTGGATTTCATTTACGCATTTACTTGCCTGAATGGAATCACCAACTCGGGCGTGATCCTTGGGCAGGGCGCGGGTCCCTGTAATTCAACCGGCTGTGGCTTGAGCGGGTCATTTCTTTACGTGAATGGCACCTTCGAAGATCTTCCCGACGCGCCGAATTCGAAGAACCTTCCTCCTGGTTACTCCAGTACACAATACAGCGCGATCTCGGCCGGCGGCTTGCTGGCTGGGAGGACAAATGTGACCGGCGATTCCACGGGATGGCGGGGGTTTACGGCAACCTGTCACTAAAGCACCGCACCGTTTTCCCCAAAAATGTTACGGTCGGAGGCGCCTAACCGTGATGTTGTGGGCGGCAAGATGGTGGATCTGGTCGGGATCGAAACCGGCGACCTCATCGTTGCGAATTCTCAACCCTATCAGAGATGACGCGACAGAGAAAAAGACCGATTAGGGTTGCCTCCTTGCTTGCTTCTTCAGAGCCAATTCATCACGCCACAGTTTGGCTTCGTTCCTGATGGACGAACAGGAGAACCCTGCTGTGGTGCAAGCTGTCATGCGTCATGCCCAAATGGACATGACGTTGTACTACTCGCACAGCAACCGTAAAGCGAAGAGGGCGGCAGTCGAAAACTATGCCCAGCATCTTGCACCTGGGACGCTGCGGGTGTCAGTGCGGGAGCGAACGACGATTCAATGACGGTCGGACACATATCGGAAGTGGTGTGCTACCATTCACTTGCTGCCGTTCTGAGCGGGAGTAGTTCAGCGGTAGAACGCCAGCTTCCCAATTTTCCCTTCAACGTAGGCTGTAATGTGCGGAAGAGGCTCAAACGCCTCACAATCCGCGACATGCAACCTTCCGCGCAACTTCCGCGATTTCCTTAAAACTTGTGCACACGATGTGGATTCGGGCGTTTTGGTGGGGAAATTTGTGGGGAACTTTCTACACCTTGCGCTTGCGTGGCTCTTTGAGAATTTCCCTGGCCGCTCCGTGGCGAAGATCATGGCCGTTGAAGCCGAGTGCTTCAGAGGGGGCACAAAATGGCTCCCATTTCAGAGGATAAGGTAGAATCTGGCGTCATGAAAACGCTAGTTGATCCCGGGTCGGGAAAGCGACCCAGTTTGGCGGTCGGGGCACGTCATCATGCTCGTCGGGTCGCTCCTTGCGCTGGGCATGCCTGTCATCCACGTGATGGGAGCAGGAAGCGTTTTTCCCGGCGCGATCGCCAATTCCAGCCCAGCCTTCTTGTTCGTCTGGACGCTTCACGCGCTGGGCGTGACGGGTTTGTTCTCCCTCATCCTCTCAGCGCGCGGACTGTGGAACCTGCGACGGGGCCAGACCCGGTAGCCGGAGACCCGAACCATGGAATGCCTCTCGCACGGCTGATCGGTGCGAGCAGGTGCTGAAATTATGATCATTTCCACTGTTGACTAAGCGCTGGTGTGGGGGTGTCAGAGGAACTTGGAACGACTCTGTTTGCCACATCCGTATCGAAAACTACGAGGGAGACCGTTCGATGTCAGAAAATCCGATCGAGAAATCTCCTCAACTATTTGCGCGCCTTGGCGGCGCTCTTTACCTGATCATCATCGCCTTGGGTTTGTACGGCGAGCTGTTTATCCGCGACCGCGTAATTACTTCAGGAGATGCCGCGGTCACGGCAGCTAACCTTCGCGCCATGGAGTCTGGACAAATGACGGGCCAAACGGAAGCAACCGACCGACCGCGCCAACTTGAAGCCGTCTCCGCGATACACATCGCGATACACAATAACGTTGTCTACGACGTACTTCCAATGACTTGCAGTGCCGTCCGTGCTCTTCCATGTCGTTGAAAGTACTTGTAACCCGCTAACTGTCACGACGAAGGACGTTTAAGGCAGTGCGAGACGCTGGAAGGCTGTGGAAGTACCTGGAAGGCTCAGTGTACGATAATTCCCGTTTCTCCCCCAACTCATCCTTGAGGGGGGACACGTCGTTACTTCATGACGTTCACCGAAGCGTGGATTACGACTATGTGTAGAACTCCGGTCATTCCCGGAGCACAGACTGGAGCACAAGGACTGCCGAATGAGAGGCACGAAGCCCGACCAAGCAGCCCCATCCTCGACTGCAAGTGCTTGAAAATGAGTGAGAGCGGTGAGAGTGATTCATTTGCTAAACCGTTATACGGGCCAAAACCTGTATCGAGGGTTCGAATCCCCCTCTCTCCGCCACGCAGTCTGGCTCACAGAGAAAGTCTCACCGATCCCCGCAGGAATCATCGATAATTGCCGCAATTCTGCACTAATTTATTTGAAACCGGACTGCAGAGAATGGCTCGCCGAGCTCGTCGGACGGCGCTTTCGCGTGCTTTTCTCCGGTGGCTCAATCGGCAGTCCGGTTTCGAGGCTTCGGTTGAGCGAAAAACAGCAAGGAGAGACTTTCTCCACCAGTCCGCAGCGCTTGGTGCAGGCGCCGTACTCGCAGGTCACGGGAGATCTGGCGCTTAAACGCGGTTCGGCCCACGCGGAATATACTGATTCGAGTTCGGCGTTTATGCGGCGTGGCAGATTGATCCCTTAGCAGGCTGCTGAAAAATTGATGTGCACAGGTATTTCCTGTCTTTCTCGGGTGCTTGTTTTCGCCCAAGAGACTTTGGGCACTGTCGGGAACCTTTATTCCGAGCTCCGGTGATGCCAGCCTGCGGCGACTTAGCCGGGGTGAACCGCCGCTAGGTTCCGCATCCGTACTAGGTTGTAAGCGGCACAGGCGAAGGTGAATACCCAGTCCACTTTGAAAATCCCGCGATGACGCACTTTTCTCAGCAACGCAATCGTCTTCAGCCACCCGAAGCATTCTTCGATGCGCTTCCTCTTCCGTTGGCTGATGCGATAGCCCGCGTGGCGCGTGGTACGCGCGTCG
>JBBSFW010000004.1:0-106466 GCA_038254805.1 Terriglobales bacterium | reverse complement strand
TGCGGATCAACTCCTTGACCTCATCGAGCGTTGTTGCGGAAGCTCCCAGTCCTGGGAGATCGGGAACATACGCGCCCCAACTTTTAAGTGACTTCTCATAGACCACGAGATATTTCATTTCAAGCCTGCCTGCTTAAGGATATTGTCCACCGACGGCTGTCCAGCAACGGTAGCTGTTCCAGGCTTGCCTCGGTGGTGGGACTGCCGGTGGCTCCCCTTCGTGCGAGCCAGGCGCCAGCCATCGGCTTCGAGACGTTTTATGATCCCGCACCTTCATTTGAATTCAATCCCCACTCCCATACGTGGGAATCCCCTGCTGCACCATGTAGAGCAGGCGTTGCGCTCGAGGCCCCCATTCGCTCTGTCCCGCTGCGGCAATCGCTTTTTGCGCCATCGCCATCGCCCGTCCTTTTGCCTCCTCTGAGTTTTTCAAATTGTCTTCTGTCTTATAAAGCTCAATCAGCGCCGACCAGCGGTACGCCGCGTGATAAAGCGCCCCAGGCGCTGCCGGAGACTGCGGATACTCCGCCGCATACTTCTCGTAAATCTCCGCCTCTTTCGCCGGACACTTCGACTGTCCTTGCCAATCGCCGCACAGCTTGTTATCGATGAAGTGGAACGCTGCCAGGAACGCCCATTTTGTGTTGGGAAATTTCTTGATCACTTTCTTGAAATAATCCTCGTTCATTCCCTTGCGCAGAAATGACTCCTGCTCCTTCGCCGAGGGCAGTGACATCACGTCGGTCTTCTCAATCTGCCATCGGATATCCGCTGACCGGTACATACCCTCTGCCGCCAACGGCGACCGCGGAAAAAGTTCTGCGATTTCGCCGTAAAGCCGCATCGCGTCCTGCGCTGCATACCGGCGTCCATTGCGCTGGCTGGCCTGGTCTTCGGCATCCGCCCCCTCACCAAACAAGATTTTGTCGCCGTCGGGAGTCGTTGCCTGCACCATCCCTTTATTCTGCATCCATCCCGTGATCGTCCGCTCTTCCGTCAGGTTCGCCTCCACGTGCGCCCAATCGCCGCTTGTGCCCAGGAGGATCACTTCGCGTCCGCGGTCAACGTCGGCCAGCTTCGTGGACGAGCGGTCCGGAGAAAGGTAGATTCCCGCGACTCGGATGGTGGTCGCGCGCACAGCGCCGGCCCCAACCAAGGTGGACGGCAGCAGCAGCCAGAGCGCCGTCACCCTGCAAAGCCTGGTCTCTTGGAATTTCAGCATCCGACCATCGTACAAGCAGCTAAGCGCTGCTATCCAGCGCCGGCCCGCTGGCACGGATTCCAGAGCTGAAGTCTTTTCGCCACAGAGAGCTTTAAGATCCTTAAAAGTCGCTCCAGGCGGACAATCTCATGGATCCGTTACCCTATTTACTCTAGGGTGTTGCCGACGTCCTTCAACTCACGCCAGAGACATCGGTGTAAGTTCCAGCTGCATCTTATAGCGCTCCATTTCCCAGGGGGTGGCCCTCATGAAAATCAGTTCCTTCTCAATCCTGGCAGCTCTGCTCTGCGCGTTCCTCGTGGCCGGGGCTTCCGCCCAAACCTCCACGTCCATCACTTACCGATACAGTAGCCTCAGCTATCCGGGAGCCAACGGCACGGAAGCCAACGGTATTAACAACGGCAATGTAGTGGTGGGTTCGTATTTCGATTCCGCTGGCCTGCTCCACGGTTATGTTTACACCGGCGGCAACTACACCGCCGTGAACTATCCAGGAGCCGCACAGACCGCGGTTCTCGGAATCAACGACTATAACGACATCGTCGGCTGGTACTTGCTTTCCGGAAGCGCCAACAACCATGGCTTTCTCCGCCACAACGGAATTTTCAGAACCCTTGATTTTCCAGCCTCCATGGGCACCACGGCGACCGGCATCAACAAGGCCGGAGCCATCGTCGGCAGTTACGGAATGATCGTGGGCGGCATTTTTACGGTCAACGGGTTTGTTTACCAGAACGGCGCCTTTACGACCTTGAACGCTCCGCAACAGCCCGGGGAGTCAGCTGATACTCAACTGAACGGCATCAACAACCTCGGCTGGATCACCGGACAAGTTTTCAGCTTTGACAACTGGCGTGGCTTCTGGGTGATTGGTAGCGACTTCGATTTCCTGGAGCCTCTCGGCGCCACTGACAACCAGGTAAACGGCGCGAATGGGCGGGGTGACATCGTGGGTTGTCACGACTTCAACACTCCCTTCATCGCTTTTAACGTCGAAGGAAATGAAGGCAGCGAGAGCACGGAAAAATTTCCCCAGCAGCAAAGCCTGGCGGGCTGCGCTTTTGGCATAAATTACGCGCGAGTCATTGTTGGAAACAACGGGCCCGGTGGGGCATTCCTCGGTACTCCCGCGCTGACGCTCAACGTGACCAATCCAGTCAACCACTCGACCGACACGAATCCGGTGCACGTGGCTGCTTCCGCGTCCGGCGTTAACCCGATCTCGCAAATGCAGGTCTGGGTCAACTACAAGGAGATTTACCACATCAGCGGTGGCACACTGAACACGAACATCAATTTGCCGGTTGGCGCCAACGAGCGCTTCGTAGTTCAGGCGGTCGATTCCAAAGGCGTAACCGCCAAGGTGGTGGAAACCATCACCGTGCAATAGTCTCATCGCGCTGCATGGAATGATCCTTTGCCACGGCCCCGAGCGAATGCGACGGGCCGTGCTTTTCTCACCTCACGCTCGCATCTGCCGCAGCAGTCCGGGATCAATGTTCCCGCCGCTAATCACCGCAACCGTAAAGCTCGATTCCGGCAGCAACTCGCGATGAAACAACCACGCCGCAGTTGCCACCGCCCCGCTGGGCTCGGCCACCGTCTTCGGATTGTGCGCCAGAAGCCGCACCGCCTGCATGATCTCTTTTTCGGTTACCGTGACCACGTCGTCCACATACCGCTGGATGTGCTCAAACGTCATCGTCCCCACGTACTGCGCCCGCAGTCCGTCGGCGCAGGTTTCGAGCACCTGTTCTGCCGGGAACTTCACAATTTTCCCCGCCCGGAAACTTGCCTGGGCATCGCTCCCCAGCTCCGGCTCGACTCCAATGATTTTTACGCTGGGCTTCGATAGTTTGATCGCCGCCGAGATTCCGCTGATCAGCCCTCCGCCCCCGATCGGCGCCAACACCAGCTCCACATCCGGCAGGTCTTCCAGAATCTCCAGGCCCGCCGTTCCTTGCCCCGCGATGATCTTCTCGTCGTCATAGGGCGGGATGATCACGTATCCATGCTGGTCGGCAAGTTCCTCAGCCTTCATCTGACGCTCAATCCCGCTCGGACCCACCCGCACCACCTCCGCTCCCAGCGCTTCGGTGGCCTCCAGTTTGATGGCCGGCGCGTTCCGCGGCATTACGATGACAGCCTTTGTCCCCAATGCACGCGCTGCGTACGCAACCCCTTGCGCATGGTTTCCGCTGGAATAGGTGATCACGCCCCGCACTCGTTCTTCGTCACTCAACGATGCAATCTTGTTGTATGCGCCCCGCAGCTTGAAAGCCCCAATGGGCTGAAGGTTTTCAGGTTTGACGTAAAGCGTGCGGCCTTCATACTCCAGCGAGAGCAGGGGCGTGCGGACGGTGACGCCGTCAATCCGGGCGCGCGCTTCACGAATGTCGCTGAGAGTAACCACCGGCAGTTACTCGCCTTCCCATCCGACCTTGCTCAAAACCTCACTGACGCCCCGGTCTTCGTGCAACATCTCGCTTATGGGCAGCACAGGTTCTTCCCCGCGAGTTGCCGCTTTGCCATACGGTCGTACAGCACGACATCGACGGCCGCGCTCAGGTTTAAGCAATGGTAAGCAGGTATGTATACGAATTTGTGGCAGTGACGGCGGATGACTGGAGGCACGCTGCCGTCCTCAGGCCCGAAGACGTACACGGGGTGCGGCGGATGAGCGAAAGTGGTCAGGCACTCGGCCGTCTCAAGCAGTTCAACGCATACCGGTGTCGCTTCTGGGAACAGGTCGAATGGCCTGTCGTCCACACGGAACTCGACCGACGCATAGCCCTTCATGCGCTCTTCCCGCGGCAAGCGGTCGTACTGGCTGAAGTCTACGCGAGTGCCGGTCCAAGCGAGCGACCTAGCCCCGAAGATAGACGCGGCACGCAAAGCTTTGCCCACATTGTGTGGCGACTTCGGATTAATCAGCACTACCGCGGGTGTATTCACTGATTTTCTCCGTATCTCCGTGGTCATGTGATGCACGATCTGGTTAGATCTCCAAGATCACCGGCATGATCAGTGGCCGCTTCTGCGTCTGCCTGGAGATGAATCGCTTCAAGTCTGCTCTGATCTTTTCTTTGATAACGCCGTAATCCGCTCGTTCCTCGTCGCTCGATTGTCCCAGAGTCTCGACCACCACCTGCCGGACCTCATCCATGAACCCGTTCTCTCCGCCGGAAAATCCCCGCGTCACAATCTCCGGCGACACCTCGACCTTGCCGGTCAGCTTGTTAATGGCGATGATCGGCAGCACGAACCCATCTTCGCTCAAGTGCCGCCGGTCCTTAATTACCAGGTCTTCCACTACGTCGGTCCTCGATCCCGAGTCGATGCAGATGCGGCCTACATTCACGCGTCCCGCCTTGCGCGCGCCCAACTCGTCGAATTCGAGGACGTCCCCGCTCTCAATTAGCATCACCTTGCCCACCGACCCATGCATGGACGCCGCCAGCTCCGCATGAAGTTTCAGCTGCCGGTACTCGCCGTGAATGGGAATGAAGTATTTCGGTTTCACCAGGTTGATGATCAGCTTCAGCTCTTCCTGGCTGGCGTGCCCGCTCACATGCACCGGCGGAATCGAACCGTCGTCATAGATGACGTGCGCCTCGCGGCGAAAGAGATGGTCGATCATGCGGTAGATGGCCTTCTCGTTGCCGGGAATAATCCTCGACGACAGCATGACCGTATCGCCCTTCTCGATCTTGGCGTGCTTGTGACTCTCCACCGCCGCCCGCGACAGCGCCGACATCGGTTCGCCCTGCGTCCCGCTAATCATCACGCACACTTTTTCCGGCGCATAATTCTTTACCTCGCCGGGATTGATCAGCAGGCCATCCGGGATTTCGATGTACCCCAGGTCTTCGGCAATCTCCGAGGAGTTCGTCATGGATCGGCCGACGAATGCCACCTTCCTCCCGTGCTCCCACGCCAGTTCCAGCGCCAGCTTAATGCGGTGGATGGAAGATGCAAAACAGGAGATGAATAATCGTCGTTCGGTGCGCGCGAAAACTTCGTCAAACTTCCGCCGTACCGCGCGTTCACTCGGCGTGTACCCCCGGCGCTCCACGTTGGTCGAGTCCTGCAGCAGCGCCAGCACCCCCTCTTTTCCGTACTCCGCGAAAGCGTGCAGATCAAAAAGCCGATTGTCGGTGGGCGTGGGATCAACCTTGAAGTCGCCGGTATGGATCACCACCCCCAGGGGCGTGTGGATCGCCAGCGAAACGCAATTTACCAGGCTGTGCGTTACCTGTATGGGATGGATCGTGAACGGCCCGATCTTGAATCGCTCTCCCGGCCGGATATCCCGCAGAACGGCATCGTCCAGCAGCCCATGCTCATCCAGTTTGTCTTCCACATACGCCAGCGTGAACTCCGTGCCCCACACCGGCACATTCAGCTCGGAGAGCATCCACGGCAGCGCTCCAATGTGGTCTTCATGCCCATGGGTCAGCACAATCGCCTGCACCCGCTGCCGGTTTTCCAGCAGATAGGAAATATCCGGGACCACAATGTCCACGCCCAGCAGTTCTGCCTCGGGAAACATCATGCCCGCGTCCACGACAATGATGTCGTCGCCCCAGCGCACCGCCATGCAGTTCATTCCGAATTCGCCGACGCCGCCGAGCGGCACTAAATGAAGTTTTCCAGGAGGCATAAAAGGACATTTGATCGTAGCATAGGCATGCTGCCGCCCCGCCCCGCACTACTCCAGTCACTATGCCAGCTCTCACCATGAACGCACTACGCTGCGTTGCGTCCCCGCGCCATAATTTGCATCCAATGTCGTGATGATTGCGCCGCTCTCTAAATCCTGGCTCCGCCACCGCGTCGAAAACGCACTGTCGCAGGCCCTCACGCGCGCCTACAAAACCGTCAGGGTCGATCCCCAGCATTTCCTGATGGAGCTGCAATCATCCTACGGACTGCCGGTCAGTAGCTTTCACGGGATGTACACCCTTGAGCCCGCGCTACTCGATGCAGTTGCCGGGAACATCATCCGCGGATCCATGAAACTCGCGGCTGCCGAAGGGGCCGGCTTCGGCCTCGGCGGATTTATGACCATCATTCCCGACTTCAGCATCCTCGCCGGCATTACCCTTCGCACCATCCAGAAGTTAAGCCTAGTTTATGGTTACGAGTACAACACCGAAGAAGAAATGACCCAGCTGTGGATCGCCGCCGCCAGCGCCGCCGGCGTCGATCTGGGCCGCGATCTGGTCGAGAAGAGGCTGGTCAATCGTCTTATACCGCGCATCATTCAGCGTATTGCAGCCAAAGCCAGCGCCGAGTTTGTTGAGAAGTGGGCCGGACGCCTCATTCCCGTTCTAAGCTCGCTCATCGGGGCCGCTCTGAATTACTATTTTGTGCGCGGATGGGGCGAGCGCGCCCATTCCCACTTCCGTCAAAAGCACCTCGAAACCCGCCAGTGCATGCAGCAGCAGGGAACACTCGCCCCGGCGCGCTTGTGAGCCTTGTCATTCGGGGCGGAAAGAGGGACGTTACAGTACGGGTAAAGCTTAGCGGTTTAGCACCGAGTTTGCGGAAAGGCACACTTAATCTGTGAGAATTCTTGCTCTCGCTCTATTCTGCGTGCTCGTAACTTTTTCTCGCGCCCAGGACCTAACCATCGCCGCCGCCGCCGACCTCCGGCCCGCGCTCGACGAAATCGCCCCCCGCTTTGAAGCCGCTTCCGGCGCTCACCTGAAACTTATCTATGGATCGTCGGGCAATTTTTATCAGCAGATTCAAAGCGGCGCCCCCTTCGATTTGTTCTTTTCCGCGAACCTGGATTACCCGAAGAAGCTCCAATCCGCCGGGCTCGCCGTTCCCGGCACCTACCAGCAATTCGCCCGCGGCAAAATCGTGGTGCTGCTGCCTGTCGCGTCCAGCCTCGACTTAAAGCAGGGGTTGAAGATTGTTCTAGACTCCACTGTGAAGAAGCTCGCTATCGCCGACCCCGCGCACGCCCCCTACGGACAGGCCGCGGTCGCCGCTTTGAAAGCGGAAAATCTTTACGAGAAAATTTCTCCCAAAGTTGTCATCGGCGACAATGTTTCCCAGGCCGCCTCATTTGTTCTCTCCGGCGCCGCTGATGCCGGTATCGTAGCGCTTTCGCTTGCCATTTCCCCTGTCAGCAGCAAGCAGGCGCGGATTGTGGAAATCCCGGCAAGTGATTACCCCCCCATCGAACAGGCCTGTGTGGTGCTGCAATCTTCGAAGCAGCAGGATCTCGCGAAAAAGTTTGAGTCCTTCGTGCAATCAGCTGAGGCCCGTAAGATTCTCCAACGCTTCGGCTTCGAAGTGCCTCGATCAGGCAAAGATTGAAGCGTATGTCCCTAGGCAGCGTCAAGCAATTAATATCTCGTTATCGCTTTGAAATGAATGACGAGTTATTTAAGCCGCGACATGGCAGCACCGCGAGTTTCCTGTTCATCGCTGGGACGTCGATCGGGGGGATAGAAGGATTGCTGCGCGCCACGGGCCTCAGTCCTAGGATGCTCTTGCCCGTCTCTCCTCAAAACGAACCAGGCGAATACAAACGCGGCAGCGACAAATACAAGTAGTTGGAATACAGCGGTCATGCTCGCCTCCTCTCGACTTCGATGCCTAACCACAGCAATGCGAAGCCCGCGAACAAAACTAGGGAAATATACCCCATTTCTGCTTGCTCGATTCAAAAAGATCATAAAGGGGCGCGAACACGATAATGAGCGTTCCGGCTTCACGCAGAGCCTCTCCTCCCATTTCAGCCGTGCCGCGCTTCACTACAAGATTACCTCGGTGCCAAATGACCCCGATGAAGGCTGAAATCGAACAGCCAAGTTTACCTAGGAGCGATATAGCTGTTGCGCCAAGTCGCAAGTACGAAATACCTACAACCACCCCTTTGTCCGCGCAATTCTTGCCGCTTCGGTACGGTTGGCCGCGCCCAGTTTACTCATCGCTTCTGAAAGATAGTTCCGCACCGTGCCCTCCGACAGGCTCAACTTGGTGGCAATATCCAGACTGGCCATGCCGTCCCCCGCTAGCCTCAGCACCTGGCGTTCGCGGTCGGTCAGCGGGTCAGCTTCCACCCAAGCTTCCGCCGCCAGCTCCGGATCGATGACTCGCAGCCCCGTATGCACCCGGCGTACCGCCTCCGCCAGTTTCTCCGCCGCCATATCCTTCAGCAGATAACCGGAGGCTCCCGCTTCGGGCGCCCGCCGCAGGTATCCCGCCCGCGCGAACGTGGTCAGGATCATCACTCGCGTGGCCGAGCGCCTGCGTTTCAGTTCCCCGGCCACCTCCAGCCCGCTCATCTCCGGCATTTCAATGTCGGTGAGAAAAACGTCGGGCTTGTGCGTCATCACGGCGTTCAGCGCTTCCGCGCCATTCCGGGCCCGGGCGATCACTGTAATATCGCCTTCGATCTCGAGCAGCGCCGCCAGCGCACCCAGCACCATCCCCTGGTCTTCCGCAACCACCACGCGAATGGACTTGCGCCCGGTTTTTACGGAGGGATTCAATGTTTCCCATCCGCGTTGAGCGGAAATTCAAATGTCAGCCTGGTTCCCGCCGATGTATCGTGGGAGATTCTTCCTCCCAGGGCTTCGACTCGCTCACGCATGCCCCGCAATCCGTTCCCCTCGATCAGCGGGCCGCCGCGGCCGTCGTCATGAATTTCAAAAACGCAGTCTCCATTATTCGCGGCCAGCCGCAGCCGGCAATTCCGCGCCTGCGCGTGCCTCACCACGTTGGTTACCGCTTCCCGTACGATCAGCGCCACCACGCTTTCCTGCGCTGCGGTCATTCCAACTTCCGCGGCTTCGGTCTCCGAGGCCACGCCCGCGCTCTCGAGCGCCGATTTGGCCCGCTGGAATTCCTCGCTCAACTTGTATGTGCTGTACCCACGCAGCGTGTTACGGATCTCCGACATTGCTTCCCGCGAAACTCTTTCGATGTCCGCAATCTCTCCCCGCGCCTTCTCCGGATATTTCTCGATCAGCTTCCCCGCCAGCATGGATTTCACAATAATCAGCGATAGCGTGTGCCCCAGTACGTCATGCAGATCTCGCGCAATCCGCTCCCGCTCCGCCACCTTCGCCAGATGCTCGATTTCTTCATGCGCCATCCGCAGCTTCGCGTCCGCTCGGTTCTTCTCGGCGAAATGAATGTTCGATCCCGCCACCCCCAACGACACCACCGTCGAGGTCACCCAAAATCCAACTGGCCCATGAAAGAAAAGCGCATCCACCACCAGCAGTGAAATTAAACCTGCTAGTGCCATGATTGCCTTTCTGGGGCTGCCGAAAATCCAGGGGATAAATGAGGACGTAAAAATAATGAATACCGAGGCTCCCTGGTTCACTGGCGCCAGCCCGAAGCCTAGCGTCGCAATTCCCGCCAGCAGCGCGTAGGTCAATGGCGGCTTGGCCCAGAAGATTCCGAAATAAATACACAGAAACACCACCGTCGCCGCTATCGTCAGCAGCCATTCCCTGGCGTGTGCATGTCCCACCACCGGCTGGAAGAAAAAGAACGCCAGAAACACCAGCCACACGTATGGCGCCCAGCCGTGATCGCGATTTGGCGGAAGCAGTCTCATCCCGGCCCGCTATATTTTACGCTCGCCCATTTTTCCCGCGCGCCCGCTCCAGTAACTGATCAGCCCCGCTGCCGGAGCCACAATCAACAGCAAATCCAGCCGCCGCGCGATCAGCAACATCGCTACCGCCGTCGCCACCAGCAACCATCCCGCCACATTCTTCGCTTGTGATCTCATAGTTCCTATTCCTGTCTATCGCTTGGTATTGCATGCTCTCGCTGTGTGCGGATGCGTTTTTTGTCAGGATCGCCGCCGCCGGTCCTTACTCATTCGCCTTCTGGTCCCTGATGCCCCCACCGTATTCTCCCCGGCGACGCTCCCGCTTGGTTTGTCAAAAAGCTGTGCCGTTGCCATGGTCTCTCTTTCCTGTGCCTTCATCTTCTCCAACCCTTTGGCTCCGCAACAGTGCCGATCATCACCGTCCCCGCGTGACAATTGTCAGCCGGCGGCCAGGCATGCCTCGCGTATAATCCTGCTTTTCGAGCATGCTCAAGGAAGAATCGCGTGGATGAATGAAGACGCGCCCGGGACTTGAACTCGCCAGCTTGTCCGATCTCGGCTGCCAGCGCGAGAATAACGAAGACAGTTTCGCCTATTGGGAGCCCGGCGACGATGCTGCCTTCGAGCATCTCGGTCGTCTAGCCGTCGTCGCCGACGGCATGGGCGGATGCCAGGGAGGCCACATCGCCAGCCTGCTCGCCGTGGAAACCATTCAGCATGTCTATTCCAGCTCCGCCCAGGCCGATCCCCAATACCGGTTGCTCGAAGCCTTCCACGAAGCTCATCGCCGCATCCAGCAACGCGCCCAGAAAAATTCCGATCTACGCGGCATGGGTACCACCTGCACCGCCTTCGTCCTCGTTGGCCGCTATCTTTATTATTCCCATGTTGGCGATAGCCGCCTCTATCTGCTGCGGGCAGGGAAGCTGCGTCTGCTCACCCGCGACCACACCCTCGTTGCTCATCTGCTCGAAACCGGCGCCATTCGCGCCCATCAGGCCGGCGATCATCCTCAGAAGCACGTCCTGACCTCCGCCGTCGGCGTCGGCAACGAGATCGAACCTGATTTCCCCCGCGACCCCGTGCCCCTCCAACCCCACGACCTCGTGCTCCTCTGTACCGACGGCCTGTGGGGACAAGTGAGTGATGCCGAGATGCAGCTCATCCCCTCTACCGAGTCCCCGGCGGCCGCCTGTCGCGCTCTCGTGCAGTTGGCCAAAGATCGTGGCGGCCCCGATAACATCACCGTGCAGATTGCCCGTTTCGCCTGAACCAGGCCCCATTCGCCTCCGGAAAAAACGCAAAACTCTGCGCACCGGCAACCACCCAAATCTCCAAAAATCTCCAAGCTGCGTACAAACTGTTTGCAATCAATAGTCTGTCTGGTCCTAAAATTGGCATTGCGCTTGCATATCCACAATGTCTATTATATAAATAGACATTCTGCGGAGAGCTGAAAATGGTGAATGCATGAAGATCTCACAAAAAGGTCTGTACGCCCTGCAAGCCATGATGATGCTGGCCCGCCATTACAACCAGGGCGCGATCCGGATCCGCGACATTGCCTATGAGGAAGAGCTGCCGGAAAAGTTTCTGGAACTCATCCTGCTCGAGTTGAAGAACGCCCGCATCGTCGAAAGCGTGCGCGGCGCCAAGGGCGGCTACCAGCTCCGCCGCAGCCCCTCCGAGATCCATCTCAGCGAGATCATCCGCCTCATCGATGGCCCTCTGGCGCCCTTTGGTGATGCCGAACAGCTACGCAGCCTCATTGATCGCGACGCCGAACATCGTGCCCTCTACCGCGTGTTTCTCGCGGTGCGCGATGCTGCCGCCAAGATTCTCGAAAGCACATCGCTGGCCGATATCGCCAATCCATCGTCGCAACGCCCAAAAGGCCGCAAGAATAAATCTGACGCGGCAGTCCTGCCCATCATGAGCCACGGCAATCTTATCCGGGGGGAAAAATGAACAAGAAACTTTTAGCTCTATTCGGCTTGACCCTTCTTTTTGCGAGTCAGGGGCAGGCGCAAAGCGCCAAGGTCACATTGCTGAATGTTTCCTACGATCCCACGCGCGAGCTATATCAGGACTGCAACGCCGCCTTCGCAAAATATTGGCAGGCGAAGGCCGGACAGTCTGTCGAAATTCAGCAGTCCCACGGTGGATCCGGCAAACAGGCCCGCGCGGTGATTGACGGCCTGGAAGCTGACGTGGTCACGCTGGCGCTTGCCTTCGACATCGATGCCATCTCTGAAAAAGCCGGCCTGCTTCCCCGGAACTGGCAATCGCGGCTGGCGAATAACAGCTCGCCTTACACTTCAACCATTATTTTCCTGGTCCGCAAGGGCAATCCAAAGGGCATCAAGGATTGGCAGGATCTGGCTCGTCCCGGCGTTTCCGTCATCACCCCCAATCCCAAAACTTCTGGAGGCGCACGTTGGAACTATCTCGCCGCCTGGGGCTACGCGCTGAAGAAATTCGGGGGCGACGAATCCAAGGCCAGAGATTTCATTACTCGCCTCTATAAAAATGTCCCCGTTCTCGATTCCGGGGCCCGTGGTTCCACCACCAGCTTTGTGGAGCGCGGCATGGGAGACGTACTGATCGCCTGGGAAAATGAAGTTCTGCTAGGGTCGAGAGACCTCGGCCATGACAAATTCGAAGTTGTCGTGCCCTCCGTCAGCATTCTCTGCGAGCCCACCGTCAGCCTCGTGGACAAAGTTGTCGATAAGCGGGGAACCCGCGCCGCTGCTCAGGCATATCTCGATTACCTCTACAGCCCTGAGGGACAGGAAATTGCCGCGAAACACTACTATCGCCCCCGTTCGGAGGCTATTGCGAAAAAGTACAGCAGCCAGTTTCCCCCAATCAAGCTGTTCACCCTGGCCGAAATTGTCGGTGATTGGCAGAAGACCCAAAAAGTTCATTTCGCCGACGGCGGCATCTTCGACCAGGTGTATCAGCCGCAATAGCAGGTAGACGACTCACACAAAGAAATACGGATCACAAAACGAAAATGGCATTCACTTTCAAAGAGAAGAGTATCTTGCCGGGATTCGGCCTCTCGCTGGGATTCACGGTCTTGTATCTCAGCCTGATCGTCCTGGTCCCGCTATCGGCGGTGTTTCTGAAGACCTCGTCGCTGACTTGGCCGCAGTTCTGGCATGCGGTCACCGCTCCCCGTGCGCTGGCTTCCTACCGCCTGAGCTTCGGCGCATCCGCCATTGCCGCCGGCATCAACCTGGTGTTTGGCCTCATCGTCGCCTGGGTGCTGGTTCGCTACACTTTTCCTGGCAAGCGCCTGTTTGATTCGCTGGTGGACTTGCCTTTCGCCTTGCCCACCGCGGTCGCCGGTATCGCTCTGACTGCGATCTATTCCAGCCATGGATGGATCGGCCAATACCTGCAACTTTTCGGCATTAAAGCCGCCTATTCGCGGCTGGGAGTGATGATCGCCCTCACCTTTACCGGTTTGCCCTTCGTAGTGCGAACCGTACAGCCGGTGCTCGAAGATCTAGACAAAGAAATGGAAGAGGCCGCCGCCAGTCTGGGTGCGGACCGCTGGCAGACCATCACCCGCGTGCTGCTCCCGGCGATCATGCCGGCCGCTCTCACCGGCGTGACCATGGCCTTCGCCCGCGCCGTGGGCGAGTATGGCTCCGTCATCTTCATCTCCGGCAATATGCCCATGCGCACTGAGATTACGCCCCTCCTTATTATTACCAAACTCGAACAGTACGACTATGCCGGGGCCACCGCAATCGCCGTGGTCATGCTGGTCGTGTCTTTTGTTTTGTTGCTGACCATTAGTCTCTTGCAGGCCTGGAGTGGCAGCCGCATGAAGTCGAGTCTTGAAGACGGGCTTCCACTGTTGAATGAGGCTTAACCATGTGGACAGAGTCTCAGGTGTTGAACGAACAAGAGGATCGTAGCTGGAGCAGCGCTCTAGGAAGCGGATCAAAGGGGACCAGAACTTTAGCAAGAGAATCAGGAGTGGCAGCGCTCTAGCGCTGCATTACAGCATTCTTAGAAAGCCGGGCTTTGGCCCCTGAGGTTTATGGCAACAACCTTCGCATTGCGGAACTTCAACCTCGCGCCGCCGAGCACGGCCCGTGCCACATCCGAGGGCGCCTTTGTCCGCTGGTCGCTGATCGCCGTAGCTGTCTCATTCCTCGGCATCTTTCTCTTCATGCCACTTGCCGTAGTCTTCGCCTCGGCCCTGGCAAAAGGGATATCTGTTTACTTCGCCGCCCTGCGTGAACCCGACGCACTCGCTGCCATTCGCTTGACCGTAGCCGCCGCCGCGATCGCCGTACCTCTGAATATGATCTTCGGCGTGGCTGCCGCCTGGTCCATCGGAAAGTTCGACTTCTTTGGCAAGAGCTTCCTAGTGACTCTCATCGATTTGCCGTTTTCCGTCTCGCCCGTCGTCTCCGGACTGATATATGTGCTGCTTTTCGGCATGCAAGGCCTTCTAGGTCCCTGGCTCGCCGCACACGATGTCAAAGTCATCTTCGCCGTGCCGGGAATTGTCCTGGCGACCATCTTTGTGACCTTTCCATTCGTTGCCCGCGAGCTCATTCCCCTGGTCCAGGCGCAGGGCAACGAAGAAGAAGAGGCGGCCCTCACCTTGGGCGCGAGTGGCTGGCAGACATTTCTTCGCGTCACCTTGCCCAACATGAAATGGGGATTGCTCTACGGCGTCATTCTCTGTAACGCCCGCGCCATGGGTGAATTCGGCGCCGTCTCGGTCGTCTCCGGACACATCCGGGGCCGCACCAACACTGTCCCCCTGCACATCGAAATTCTTTACAACGAATATCAGTTCGCTCCGGCCTTTGCTGTCGCGTCATTGCTCGCCTTGCTGGCGCTCGCGACTCTCTTCATCAAGAGCATCGTCGAATGGAAGTCCGCGCAATCGGTGAGGGTTCTCGAAACCGCCGCCGCCCCAAATGTCGTTGTGAACCATGGAGTCAAAGCCGTATGAGCATTGAAGCCGTTAACATCAGCAAACATTTCGGGCAGTTCGCTGCCCTCAATCAGGTCAATCTCGAAATTCCCAGCGGGGAACTAGTGGCGCTTCTCGGTCCCTCCGGTTCCGGCAAAACGACCCTTCTGCGCATCATCGCCGGCCTGGAATTTGCGGATTCCGGCAATGTCCGCTTCGACGGCAAAGATATCAGCGAGCGCGCCGCCCGCGAGCGACGTGTCGGCTTCGTATTCCAGCACTATGCCTTGTTTCGCCACATGACGGTTTTCCAAAACATTGCCTTCGGATTGCAGGTGAGGCCCCTGCAGAATCGCCCTTCGAAGACGCAAATTCGCGCCAAAGTGCAGGAGTTGCTCAAACTGATTCAGCTGGAAACGCTGGCCCAACGCTATCCCTCGCAACTTTCCGGCGGCCAGCGCCAGCGGGTCGCATTGGCTCGCGCCTTGGCCGTCGAACCCAGCGTCCTGCTTCTCGATGAACCTTTCGGCGCGCTCGACGCGAAAGTTCGCCTGGAGTTGCGCCGCTGGCTGCGCCAATTGCACGACCAGATTCACATCACCAGCGTCTTCGTTACCCACGATCAGGAAGAAGCTCTTGAAGTAGCCGACCGCGTCGTGGTCATGAACAATGGACGCATCGAGCAGGTCGGATCGCCGGAAGAGGTTTACAACCATCCCGTCACCCCGTTCGTTTATAACTTCCTCGGCAGCGTGAATTTGTTTCACGGCCGCATTGATGAAGGCAAAGCCTACATCCATGAGAAGGAGAGCGGACACGTTGCTTATGTGCGCCCGCACTCGCTCGAGATCGATCGTCACCCCAACGGCGGCAGCCATTTCCGGGCGCGGATCAAGCACATCAACTCCGCCGGCCCCCTGGTGAAAGTGGAAGTCGTTGCCGAGTGGGGCGATGCCGTTCACATTGAAATGTCGCAGGAGCGCTTTAAAACACTACAGCTCACCAAAGACGAAGCCGTATTTGTAATCCCGAAAGATGTGAAGGTTTTTCAAAAGCAAGAAACATTACTTCCACGCTAGCGCGACCCAAAAAGTAACATCAGCCCAAGGGGCGAAAAGAATTGTAGCCCAGGGCGTGAGCGCTGGATCAGGTTGCTATTGATTAAGTCCGCAGTAACGGCGGAAGCGTCTGCCATATCTTGAAATTTTATTCGGGCAAGAATGTTTCATAATACCCTACTTAGTTAGTAGAAATACTATAGTTGAGATACTATGGTTATTCAGAACCAACCCGCAAAAGGAGAACCACTGCAATGATGTTAAAACTGCTGGTAATTTTCACCACAACCATAGCCCTGGGGGGAGATGTGCTGGCACAAACTAACTCCGCGCGCTCGAAGAAGAACCATCCCAAGCCCGCCGCCTCTCAGCAGGATGTTGAAGCCCTGCGCGATCTGCTGCAGGCGCAGCAAAAACAGATCGAGTCCCAGAACCAGCAGGTCCAGCAACTTCAGCAGCAGCTGCATGAGGTGCTCGGTGCCGTGCAACAGGCAAATACAAACTCGCAGAAAATCCAAAGCGGCGCCGAGCAGGCCCAGGCCACTGCCACCCAGGCCCAACAGTCTGCGGTCGATGCACGGCGGGTCGCGAATCAGGCTGCCTCCACGGCCGTCGAAGCCAACGCCGCGGTTGCGAAAACGGATCAAGGCGTAGGGAAGAAAGTACAGAACCTCGAAAGCAGCGTGAGGAGGATAGGCCCGTTCAATTTCAGCGGCGACTTTCGCCTGCGGGACGAGCCTTTCTTTGGCGGTCCCGCTGACCAGTCACAAGTTCGGAACCGGCTCCGCTTCCGGCTGCGCTTCAATGCCAACGCGAAACTCAATGACGATATCAACGGCGGATTTGCGATTGCGTCGGGTGATGTCAATGACCCGATTTCCGCCAATCAGACCACTAATCAGTTCTACACGCGCAAAGCGATCGCAATTGATAAGGCGTTCATTAACTATAACCCGCACTTTTTCAAGCCGCTGATCCTCACCGGCGGCAAGTTCGTATATCCCTGGTACAACACCGAGCTGACTTGGGATAAGGACCTCAATCCGGAAGGTGTGGCCCAGACCCTGGCCTTCGATCTCAAGTCCACTCCGGTTCTGAAAAGAATCGCATTGGTTGGCTTTGAGCTGCCGTTCACCGAAGTTGCGGGTACGTCCTTGACCAACAAAAGCATTGTCCAAAGCGCGGTCTATGGAGGCCAGTTGCAGACCGCGTGGCAGCTGGCGACTTGGCTGAAGCTCAGCGCATACAGTGGTTTTTACAACTATCACGATGCGGACCCTATTTCGCTTGCGACGACCAAGGCAAACTTTAAAAATCCCACCACCCCTTTCGCAGGCGCGCTTCCGCTTAACGCGACCGGCTTGCAAAACTCGATCATCACCACCACTGCGACTGGCGTCGTGACTGTAAATGGCCAGCCTATTTCCACCGGCGTCAAAACCGTTACCAACGCGCAGTTCGCCTCGAAGTTCGGGCTGTTCGACTCGATTGCCCGTTTCGATGTTGCCACTCCCTACAAGCGGTGGCCCCTCATCCTGATAGGCGACTACGTCCAGAACACCGAAGCTTGCGCCAATGTCCGTAACCTCCTGGCTCCGCCGCCGAACACCACGACGCAGACGTTTGCTCAATCTGTGAATGCGCCTTGCGTTTCAAACCAGCGCCGCGGCTACTGGGCTGAAGGGCGTTTGGGCCGCGGTCAGGACAAGGGCGACTGGCAGTTCGCCTACACCAGGATGTTTATCGAGCGGGAGGCGGTACTCTCAGTCTTTAATGCCAGCGACATCCGTCAGGGAAGCAACGTCAGCCAGCACCGCCTTGAAGCGATCTATCAAGCGCTCAATAACGTGCAACTGGCCTTCACTGGATTCCTTGGCAGACCGCTCAATTTCGGGAATTCCACACCTCCAGAAAACATCCTTCAGCGCTATCAGTTCGACGTTACATACAAGTTTTAAATCCCGCCTCCCGTTTCCCTCCCCCTCGCGCAGTCTGGGAGGGGGTGGGAATTTTTTGTTGTGTCGCCATATTGCGCCCGTCCCAACCTTTTTTGCTTATGCGACAGCGCGGGGTTTTCCGGTAGGGCAGACGAATGTCTGCCCATGGTGTAATTTCCTCACACCATAGGGTTTTTCCCGCCACTCGATTATCATGATTCGAACTTCGAGGGGAGAAACCTTGACCGTTCTCGTCATTGGCGGCGCGGGATATATCGGCAGTCACGCCGCACACGTTCTCCGCCGTAAAGGCTACGACGTCATTATTTACGACAATCTTTCGACCGGGAGTGCGGTCCTGGCCGAGGGATTCGAACTCATCACCGGAGATCTCGCCGATTCCGCCCGCCTCTCGCCCCTGCTCCGCCGCTGCGATGCCGTCATGCACTTTGCCGCCCACGCCTACGTCGGCGAGTCGGTGCAGAACCCCCGAAAATATTTTCACAACAATGTGACTGCGGCCCTGTCGCTGCTGAACAGCGTCGTAGATTCGCGCCTGCGCAAATTTATTTTCTCCTCCACCGCCGCGGTTTACGGCACTCCCGCCAGCAGCCCCATCACCGAGGACAGCGCTCGCCAGCCGGTCAATCCTTACGGCGCCACCAAGCTTGCCTTCGAAAATGCTCTCGAAGCTTACAGCCGCGCTTATGGATTGCGCTTCGTGAGCTTCCGCTACTTCAACGCCGCCGGGGCCGATGAAAGCGCAAACATCGGCGAAATTCACGATCCTGAAACTCACCTGATCCCGCTTATCTTCCAGGCAGTCCAGGGCAAGCGCGCCGCGCTTGAAATCTTCGGCGACGATTATCCCACCATCGACGGCACCTGCATTCGTGACTACGTTCATGTCACCGATCTGGCCGAAGCCCACGTCCTCGGCCTCGAATATCTCTCCAAGGGCGAATCCACCGCCATGAATCTCGGCTCCGGCCATGGCAACTCGGTGCACGAGGTTGTCTCCACCGTCGAGCGCCTCACCGGACACAAAGTCCCCACCCACATCGGTCCCCGCCGCCCCGGAGATCCCGCCGAACTGGTCGCCGACCCCTCCCGCGCCGAAAGACTGCTGCACTGGAAAGCCAGGCGCTCGCTCGATGAAATCATTTCCACCGCCTGGGCCTGGGCGCAGAAGCAAACTTCTCAGCCCTTGTCATCCTAAGGCGCCATCCTCGACAGCAATCTCCTCCACCGCAATCGTCATCCGGATTCGGTAGAGCGGTTTTCTGTTCTCGCGAGCCGCGGATTTTAGATGTGAACTGCGATTTAAGTGTGAACTGAACTGCGATCTCAGGTGTGAACCGCAGTCTGAGATGCGTCCTCGATGTTACTCCGTGTTTCTCGGTGCCCTCTGTAGTTAACATTCGAAAAAAGCACGTGAAAACTCGCGGAATTTCGCCGATAATCACCCCCGGCGGCAATCTTGGCAATCTCGCAAACGCAGTTCGACGAACTGCTTCAGCACATCCGAGACCTGACAGCACGCGTTTATCGGCTGGAGAATGCCCTCCCCCTGCCGGGGTCCCCGCGCCAGCCTGATCCGGTTCCGCATCCCGCGCCCCCTTCTCGTCAGTTTCCGCCGTCGGGCCGCGAGCCCCGGCAGAAACCTGCTCCTGTCTTCGCTCCTCCCTCTGCGGCCAGCCCGGCCTCCGATCTCGAATCCCGCATCGGATCACATTGGCTCAACCGCATCGGCATCGCCGCCGTCCTCATCGGCGTCGCTTATTTTCTGAAGTTCGCCTTCGACAATAATTGGATCGGTCCCGCCGGGCGCATTGCCATCGGCCTCATGGCCGGCATCGCCGTCGTCTTCTGGAGCGAGCGATTCCGCCGTCGCGGCTATCGCATCTTCTCGTACTCGCTGAAAGCGGTCGGCATTGGTGTCCTCTATTTATCTCTCTGGGCTTCGTTTCAGGTTTATCACGTGGCGCCTGCAGCCCTGGTCTTCACTTGCATGTTGGTGGTCACCGCCGCCACCTGCGCCATGGCCTTTTCACAAGATGCCGAAATTCTCGCCGTCTTCGCTATCATTGGCGGCTTCTCTACGCCCGTGCTCCTCTCAACCGGAGAGAACCGTGAAATAGTGCTCTTCTCTTACATCCTTCTGCTCGATCTCGGCATTCTCGCCCTCGTCACCATCAAGCCCTGGCGGCGTCTCCTGCTTCTCGGATTCATCGGCACCCTGCTTCTCTATATCGGCTGGTACGCCGAGTTTTATACCCGTAACCAGATCCAGCCCACGCTTCTCTTCGCCACCCTCTTCTTCGCCATCTTCGCCGCTGCGCCACTATTCATGCTTCGCCAGGAATCCGGTCAGGGAGTCATGCCGCTCCTGCTCGCCTTCGTAAATGCCGCCACCTATTTCCTGCAGGCGTACGCCATCATTTCCGGGATCAGCGCCACCGCCATGGCCTGGTTTTCTCTTATCCTCGCGGCCGTCTATCTGCTCCTCAATCGCCTCCGGCCCCGGACCGCCGAGCACGCCTCCGCGCAAAATTTGCGCCTGATGCACCTTGCTTTGGCCGTCGTACTCGTCACCGTCGCCATCCCCATCCGCCTCGAAGCCCACTGGATCACCATCGGCTGGTTCGTCGAATCCGCGCTACTGCTGTGGGTGAGTACGCGCATCAAGTCCGGCCTTTTGAACCTTTTCGCCTGGGCCGCCTTGGTCCTCGGCGTGGGCCGCTTGCTCCTCATTGATAATTTTCACTCCACTCGTCTGATTTTCAACATGCGCATGGCCGTCTTCGGAATCGCCATCGCCGTCCTCGCTTTCCTCGCTCACACTGCGTCCAAACGCGACGACGAACCGTCAAAAACCATCGCCATGCTGGCCGTGATCTCCATCAACGCTCTCGCCCTCATCGCCCTCAGCCGCGAAGTCGCCGACTATTATTCCCAGCAGATGGCGGCCGCGCGCCCTCTTCCCGGCGCCTGGCGTCAGCAAACCGCCTCGCAAATGCGCTCCATCGCCATCGCCCGCGATTTCACCTACTCCGCCCTCTGGATGGCGTACGGCGCTATGCTGATGATCGCCGGTTTCTGGCGCGCCTCCGCCTTCGTGCGCTGGCAGGCTCTCATCCTGATCGCCTTCACCATTGGCAAAGTTTTTATTCACGACACTTCCCAACTCGACCGCATCTACCGCATCCTCAGCTTCGTCGCGCTGGGCGTGCTGCTGCTGGCAATTTCCTTCGCCTACCAGCGAGACTGGCTGAAGCTGGCGACCCCCGGGGTCGGTAACTCTGGAGACACAGCCTAGCCCATGAAAATTGCTGCTCTGCTGCTCACATTCATCCTCACCGCTCCATATGAAGCCGCCATCCCCTATTTCAGCCGGGCACGCACCGTGACAGTGCCTTCGCCCGACCACCAGAACTACTTCATCGTGGATGCCGGAATTTGGAAGTTCGCCCGCCCTGACCTCGGCGATCTCCGCCTCTACGACGCACAGCTTTCGGTCCCTTACGCTCTGGCAAAACAAAGTGGCGGCAGTTCCACCCGGGAAAGCCCGGCCCCGGTCCTGAACCTGGGAAAAGCCGGGGACCACACTGAATTCGATCTCGACGTTCGCGGCCTCAATCCGTACGAACGCGTGCGCCTGGAAATCGACGCCAAAAACTTCATCAACAATGCTCGCGTCCAGGGAAGCAGCTCGCTCAACCATCGCGCCGGAATCGATCTGGGCCGCAGCACCCTCTATGACTTCACCTCCGAAGGCCTCGGTTCAAATTTCCTTCTCAAGTTCCCCGCGTCGAGCTTTCCGTATTTGCACGTGCAGCTTTCGCCGGGCATCAGCCCCCGGCAGATCAAAAGCGCATACATCTCAAATTTTTCGGAAACCAAGTCCGCTCGGACTCAGGCCGGGAACTGCACCTCAGCCTTGGCCCCAGCCATGCAGAGCGCATTCAATTGTTTGCTGTGGGAAGGAATGCCACTGGATCGCCTCGCCTTCGATCTGCCGCCCGGCGCCGTAAATTTCAACCGCACCGTGATCGTCAGCGATGGAAAGGGAAATGAACTCGAACGAGCCTCGATCAGCCGCGTGCGAATCGACCGCGCCGGCCAGACCGTCGTCGCCGACAATGTCGCCCTGAACTTGTACTCGCGCGTGGCAAAGCAAGTCAAAATAACGGTGGAAAATGGCGATGACCCGCCTCTGCCCATCCAGCAACTGCGCCCCCTTTCGATCGAGCGCCGCGTTTATTTCGATCCCAATCGCCGGTCCGCGCTCCACTTGTATTACGGGGACGCCAGGCTCGATGCTCCGTCTTACGATTACCAGAAGTTTTTTCAGCCGCTTCCCGAGGCGGTGATGGCCCAACTCGGTGCCGATGAAGCCAACCCGCAATTCACCGGCCGCCCCGACGACCGCCCCTGGTCCGAGCGCCACAACGCGCTCCTCTGGATCGCCATGCTGAGTGCTGTGGCCCTGCTCGGCGGCCTGGCTCTGCGCGGCCTGAGGTCAACATCGGCCCCAGGCACAAACTGAAGACGTACTTCCTCAGTGTCCCTACGTGCCCGCTGTGGTGAAAGATTTTAAGGTTTGCGAATTCCTCCCTGCTCCTCTGTAGTTATGCTTACCGCCGCCCATCCAGGCTCAGTGGCCCGCTCCCAAACTGCGAAATCAGCAATGCTCCGCCCAGCATCGACATGTTCTTCATGAAGTTGACCATCTGCATCTGCGCCATCATGGGATCTTTCACCGACCAGAAATTGTGCATCATCACCGTTACGGGCACCAGGAACAACACCAACAGCCAGGCTCCGATCCGCGCCCGGTATCCCAGAACAATACTCAGCGCGCCTGCTATTGCCAGCACCGCCGACGCAGGCAGCGCCAGCGCAGGAAACGGCACGCCTGCCGCCGCCGCTAATCCGACCATTTTTCCGCTGAAGTGTCCCATCGCGGTCATAAGGAAAATCGCCGAAAACAGGATGCGCCCCAAAAGTACAATGCTCGGATGTATCGTTGCCGCCGAAGTTGTCAGGCTTCGTGCACCCAATAATCCGGAATTCGAAATTGCTGCCATAGTTTTGCGTCCCCCTGTTATATTTGACATCAATATACTTGATATTAATATAATGCGGCAGGTCGCAATTAATTGTTGGGCAGTTTATTGTTGGGAGGTGCCGGAAAAGCTTGGAAACGCCAGCGCGATTCGCGTGTGGCTGGTTTTGTGGAAGACCTTTCGCGCCCTCACCGAAGCCGTCCGTGGTCAAATTGCGGAAAGCTGCCTCGGCGACTCTGACTTTCGCGTGCTCGAAGCCCTTCTTCACAAGGGCCCGTTGCCCGTGAACACCATCGGCGCCAAGGTGGAACTCACTCCCGGTTCCATCAGCGTCGCCGTAGACCGGCTCGAAAAGCGCGGGCTGGTCAAAAGAGTGCCGGACACCAATGATCGCCGGGTCCGCATGGTTCATCTGACCCCGTCGGGCAAGGCTATCATCGGCAAGGTATTCTCGCAGCACGAAGCAGAAATGGAACGCCTGCTTCGCAATGTTTCCCGCCGCGAGCGCATTCAGGTG
The DNA here is from genome assembly GCA_038254805.1 of Terriglobales bacterium. Lineage (GTDB taxonomy): Bacteria > Acidobacteriota > Terriglobia > Terriglobales > Acidobacteriaceae > Gp1-AA145. Next base: position 83,122 of record JBBSFW010000004.1, on the reverse strand, counting down.
ATCGCTCTTCTCAAGAAACTTGGCAAAGGTGTGGAGTCGCAGTGCCGCGGTCGGATTGCAAAATCTTGATCCCAACATGCGCATAAGACAGGTTGGGGCCAACGTGCGCCTTAGACCATGTGAGGCCGGACGTCCTCGCCGGCCTGGGCGGGTTAGGACACCCGCCCTACATGGCAAGTGCGTGAGACCATACTTTACCGCATCGACTCTTCCACCTCGGTAATCCACTCCGGCCGCTTCAGCACCTCGCGAGGTTTCGGTCCATCCGCCGCGCCCACGATTCCGTCCCGCTCCATCAGATCGATCAAGTGCGCGGCGCGGCCATAACCGATGCGCAGTCTCCGCTGCAACAGGGAAGTGGAGGCCTTTCCAAACTCAATCACCAGCCGCACCGCGTCATTGAATAGCGGGTCGTTGTCTTCGGGGTTCAGTTCGCCCTCAGCTCCTCCGGCCACGCCCTCGCGCTCTTCTTTAGGGGCCTCAAGAAACTTCTGCTCGTATTCGGCCGTGCCCTGCGCGCGCCAGAATTCGACCACCGCCGCAATTTCCTTTTCCGTGACGAATGGAGCATGCAGCCGGTGCACCCTAGCCGAACCGGACGGCAAATAGAGCATGTCGCCGCGTCCCAGCAGCGCTTCTGCGCCGTTGGCGTCGAGAATCGTTCGTGAATCCACCTTGGTCGCCACCCGGAAAGAAACCCGCGCCGGAAAATTCGCCTTGATCAATCCCGTAATCACGTCCACCGAAGGGCGCTGCGTGGCCAGCACCAGGTGGATTCCCACCGCTCGCGCCATCTGCGCCAGCCGCGTAATGGACTCCTCCACATTGCCGGCGTCGAGCATCATCAGATCAGCCAGTTCATCAATGATGATCACGATGTAAGGAATCGGCCGCTCTTCGCTGGACTCGACAAACAAGCTTGGGGTTTGCCCATCGTCGAACAGCCGGTTGTACTGGTCAATATTCCTGACGCCCTTTTCCGCCAGCAGCTTCAGCCGCCGCTCCATCTCCCGCACCGCGTTGCGCAGCGCATTAGCCGCCAGCTTCGGCTCGGTGATGATCGGCGTATAAAGATGGGGCACGCCCTCATAATTCCCTAACTCCAGCCGCTTCGGATCCACCAGGATCAAGCGCACCTGCTCAGGTGTGGCCTTAAACAAGATGGACATGATCATGGCATTGATGGCCACGCTCTTGCCCGCCCCCGTCGACCCCGCGATCAGCAGGTGCGGCATGCCCGAGAGTTCCGCCGTCACAATTCTTCCATTGATGTCCTTGCCCAGCGCCAGCGTCAGCTTCGATTTCGATCCAATGAACTCCGCCGACTCAATGTTCTCCCGTAGCCAGATAATTTCCCGCTCGCGGTTCGGCACCTGAATGCCCACTGTGCTTTTTCCCGCCATGCGCTCGATCAGGATGCTCTCCGCCTTCAGCGCCAGGCACAGATCGTCCGTCAGCCCGGTGATCCGGCTGTACTTGATCCCCGCCTCCGGCTTGAACTCAAACGTGGTTACCACCGGCCCGGGATTGATCTGCGTCACCTGCCCGTGAACATCAAATTCCGCGTATTTCTCGGTCAGCACCTGCGCCAGCAGCTTCAGTTCATCCGCGTCCACCGCCTGCTGCTCGTCAGCGCGATGCAGCAAGCTACTCGGCGGCAGCTTGTACCCCCCCGCCACTCGCGGCAGCGTAGTCTTCGGTCTCGACCCGCTGTCGGCGCGCTCGCTGACTTCGACCATCGCCTCGGAACCCGGCGCCTGTTCAGCAGCCGCGCTTCGTCCTTCTTCCTCGGCGAATCTTTCAATCCCCGTCTTGCGTGCCTCAACCCGTGGTTCCTGCGCCGGGGCGGCGGCCCGCGCTGCCACCATCTGCGTTTGGATCGTCGGCCTCATGGCTCGCCGCTTTTCCAGTTCCTTCTGCATCTTCTTTCGCAGCCGCGCCTCCTGCCAGTCTTTCCAGCGCTCCCGCAGCGCAATCGCGAATGAGAACCGCGTCGCCGCCCACACCCGCGCTTGCATAAATGAAAACGCGGTGCAGAAATACAGCGCCACCGCCAGCATGCTGGTCGCGACAATGTACGCGCCCGCAAGATTGAAGTAATGGATTAAAAGATCGCCCAAGACCCGTCCCAGCAGCCCCTCCACTGGCATCGCCCCCTGCCAGCGCAGATTTCCCGACGGCAGCGCCAGCAATCCGGGGACGAACATCAGCAGCCAGATTCCCCCCAGCAGCTTGGCCAGCGGAGAAACCACCTTGCGCGACCGAAACCACCGGATTCCCAGCCCTAGCGCAAACACCGGCAGCAGGAAAGCGCCCACGCCGAAAAATTGCAGGATCAGATCCGCTTCCCATGCCCCTACAATGCCGATCCAGTTTCGCGCCACCCGCGACCCTGTCAGCACCGACGCGCTGTTCAGCGAAGGATCGAGCGGAGAATAAGACGCCAGCGCCAGTAGCAGCAGAAGCGCGGAGACGCACAAAAGAAATCCCAGCAGCTCGTTCAACCGCCGGTTATTAGTCGGATTAAAAATGCGCGCAATAAACTTCATAATGATAGGACTGTGTGGCGCGGAATGTGTGACACGGACTGTGTGGCGCGGGCGCCCCGCCCGCGAGCTGTGCGCGATTCGAGTACATCCCTAAGTGTGTCCCACACACCGCGAACTGCTCCAAAGACACACCCCAAGCCAGAGCCAATCAATTATCACAAGAAGAGGTCAACCCGACAATTGCGGACTTTGGGACAATCTGGATCCCAGTTTCCAGCCTCCCAAAACAGAAGTGTCATCCCGAACTCGCCGCCAGGCGAGAGAGGGACCCAACGAAACCTGCGCGAATCCCCGCCGTCAATGGCTAAGCAATTCTCTCGATTGCATTGGATTGCAAGGCTCCTCGTGCGCAGCAGCGGCTTGTCATAACAGATCTGAAGCCTACGGCCGCACCGTCACCATCACCACCCCATGCGACTCTACCGGCGTCGAGAATTTCCCGGTTAGCTTTCCCAGATCCTTATGGCCCCACAAATCCCGCACCGCCGCGCTTAAGTGTCCTGGATACCCGATCTGCTCCCAGGTGACGGTGATCGGTTGCACCGATGCCCCGCGGTTCAGCAGCACCACCGCCCGTCCGCCATCCTGCAGTTGTTTTCCCCAGACTTCCAGGTCGGCCTCTTTCCACACCCGCCGCGCCTGTCGTCCCATCGCGTCCTGGTCCACGGCAATCACTTCTTTATTTGCCAGGATGTCGTGAATCTCCGCCGGCATTTTTCGCAGATCATTTCCCGCCATCAGCGGCGCCGCCAGAATCGCCCACAAACTGAAGTGGGAGCGATACTCCGTCGTGCTCATGCCCCCATTCCCCACCTCCAACATGTCGGGATCATTCCAGTGTCCCGGCCCTGCGTAGCTGTAGAGGTCCGCCTCCTGGTCCAGAATGTCCACCACGCCGAGCGCGCAACAACTCCCGTCAGGCCATTTCTGCTTGCCGCCCCACCGGTCCTGGATGTCCCCGGTCGTGCGCCACAAATTTCCTCCAACCTCTTTACCCCAAAGCCACGGCTGCGATTTCCCCCACTCGCAGATGCTCAGCACAATCGGACGCCCGCTCGCATCCAATGCCGCCCGGATGTTCGCGTACGACGCCTTCGCATCCTGAGTCGTGGTGCTGCACCAGTCGTATTTCAAATAATCCACGCCCCACGACGCATACATCACCGCGTCCTGATACTCGTGGCCCAGCCCTCCCGGACGCCCGGCGCACGTCTTCGATCCCGCATCCGAATAAATTCCGAACTTCAGCCCCTTCGAATGGACATAATCCGCCACCGCTTTCATGCCCGAAGGAAACCGTTGCGCATCTACCACGATATTCGCACTGCCATCGCGTTTGACCTGCCAGCAATCGTCAATTACTACATATTGATAACCGGCATCCTTCATCCCCGACTGCACCACCGCATCCGCCATCCCTCGCACCAGCTCGTCGCTCACATTGCACCCGAATTTGTTCCAGGTGTTGAATCCCATCGGCGGAGTCATTGCCAGCCCTTTTGACACCGCCGAGGTTGATTCCGGCGACGCACTATCCTGCCCCAGTCCCGCGCCGCCCATGAGCAAAACCATACCTACAAGCTTCAGCAAAATTGTTTTCATCTTCGTATGTCCTTCAATGAATGGCCCTCGATCAGGCTCACATTTCTATCAGAATCGCGTCCCCCCCCGAAGAATAATTTCATTATTGCTCATGCGCGCCCTGCCACCTGCCTGCCGCACGTCCCCGTTTGACAACCTCCGTTCCCGCCTCTAACTTGTGTGCCAGACTCAACCGAGGACCTCCATGCCCAGCACTCCGCCCGCTCTCATCTTGTCTTTCTTGCTTCTGATCGCCGCATCCCGCGCCGAGGAGTCAACCGGGATCTTCCAGGACCATGCCGACATCGGCGCCGTTCGACATTCCGGCTCAGCCACCTTCGATCCTGAAAAAAGGACCTACACCCTTCGCGGCAGCGGCGAAAATATGTGGTCCACCGCCGACGCCTTCCATCTCGCTTGGAAAAAAGTCTCCGGCGACCTCGAGCTCACCGCCGGCATCACATTTCTCAACTCCGCCGGAAACCAGCACAAGAAGGCCGTGCTCATCCTCCGCCAATCCCTGGATGCCGATTCCGTTTACGCTGACGTCGCTCTGCATGGCAACGGCCTCGTCTCTCTCCAGTACCGCGATGAAAAAGGCGCCGCCACCCACGAGGTTCAGTCGCCTGTCTCCGCCCCGGCACGCCTTCGCATCACCCGCCGTGGAAATTACGTTTACCTCTCGCTGGCCGCTGCCGGAGACGACCCCCATTTCGCCGGAGCTTCCATCCGCATTCCGTTGGAAGGCGAGTTCTACGCCGGTATCGGCGTCTGCTCTCACGGCAAAGATGCAGTCGAGCAGGCGACCTTTTCTAATCTCGACCTGCGTCCGCTCTCCGCCTCATCGCAGCCCGCGCTCTACAGTACTCTCGAAACTGTCGCTATTGGGTCCACCGACCGCCGTATAGTCTATCTCGCTCCCGGCCGTTTCGAAGCCCCCAACTGGTCGCGCGACGGTTCCTATTTTCTTTTCAACCGCGACGGCCATCTCGAGAAACTTCCCATGACCGGAGGCGCGCCCAGCCTCCTGGCCACCGGTTTCGCCGACCGCTGCAACAACGACCACGGCTTCTCCCCCGATTCCACTCTGATTGCCATCAGTGACCAATCGCAGGAATCGCATGATTCCCTGGTCTATGTGTTGCCGGCCGCCGGCGGCACTCCTCGCCGCATCAGCAAAAATTCTCCCTCCTACTGGCACGGATGGTCTCCCGACGGAAAGACCCTCGCCTTTGTCGGCCAGCGCAATGGCGACTTCGATATCTACACCATCCCGCTGGCAGGAGGCGAGGAAACCCGCCTGACCACCGCCCCCGGCTTGGACGACGGCCCCGAGTATTCACCCGACGGCCAGTACATTTATTTCAACTCTGAACGCACCGGCCACATGCAGATCTGGCGCATGCACCCCGATGGCACGCAGCAGGAACAGGTTTTCTTCGATGATTCCAACAATTGGTTTCCGCATATTTCGCCGGATGGCAAATGGATGGTGTTTTTGACCTACGACAAAAACGTCACCGGACATCCCGAAAACAAAGACGTCATGCTCCGCCTGATGTCCCTGGCTGATAGAAAAACAGACGACAAAAAAATCGACGATCGAATAGACGATAAGAAACTAGACGATAGAAAAATCAGCGAGAAAATAGACGACAAAGAAATAGGTAAGAAAATAGACGGCAAAAAAATAATCGTGCTGGCCAAACTCTTCGGCGGGCAGGGAACTATCAATGTTCCCTCCTGGTCGCCCGATAGCAGTCAGCTTGCCTTCGTCAGCTATCAATTAATCGAACCCTAAAACGCGCCCGTCATCGTGGGCGAACCCTAAAATTACCTCTGTCATTCCGAACTCGCCGCAGGCGGGAGAGGGACCTTACGGCAATTTACCCATCCACAGTCGTTAACCGGACAATCTCTGCCTTCGAGCTCCCCGGGAAGCAAGAAAAAGCCCTACCCTAGCCTGTACCTTCCCCTCCCAATCATCTTCTCCGCAATCTGCCGGCGCAATTCAATGGTGTTGTACGGATCATGCTTCCCCAGCCGCCGCAGGATTGCAAGTTGCGTGCGCAGCGTGTCGCCTTCCGCCGCCGCCGCCGTGATTTTTCGCGCAGCCGACTCTATCTTCTCCATCGCCTGCGCCAGGTACACCCGCGTCATCGCAATCGGCAGCGCCGCCGCCTCTTCTCCCTGCGTCCCCGCTAGCTTCATCGTCCGCAGCACCGCTGATTCCATGGCGTACATCTCCATCACCATGTCCGCGATCGCTCCCATAATCTCCTGCTGCTGCTCGATCTGCTGCATGTATTTCTGCATCGCCGCGCCCGCCGCAAACAGTCCCAGCTTCTTGGCCGCAGCTACCAGCTTCCGCTCCTCCGCCAGCATGCCTTCGAAATCTTCCCCCGGCGACGGTCCCGAGAGTACTTCATCCATCACCTGCTTGATCGCCGGCATTAGCCCCAGCTGTCCGGTCATCGCTCGCTTCAGCAGGAATCCCGTAATGATCAGCCGGTTGATCTCGTTCGTTCCCTCGAAAATGCGGTTGACCCGCGCATCACGGTAAGCCCGCTCCGCCGGATACTCCTCCACAAATCCGTACCCGCCGTAGATCTGTACCGTCTCGTCCACCACGTAGTCCAGCATCTCCGACGCCCAGACCTTGATGATCGAACACTCCACCGCATATTCCTCTATTGCCTTGAGCGTCTGTTTGCTGGCGTCCGGCGTTGATTTGTCCACCACGCCCAGCGCCGCATCCATCATCCCCACGGTGCGGAAGACCAGCGCCTCGCCCACGTACACCAGCGTCGCCATGTTGGCGAGCTTCTCGCGCACCAGTCCGAAATCGGCAATGACTGTTCCAAATGCCTTGCGCTGCTTGGCATATCCGATGGCGTTGTCCAGGGAACTTCGCGCCCCGCCTACGCACATCGCCCCCAGTTTGAAGCGGCCCACGTTGAGAATGTTGAACGCGATCACATGCCCTTTGCCAATCTCGCCCAGCAAATTCTCTACCGGCACCTGGCAGTCGTTCAGAATGATGGGACACGTCGAAGACCCGCGAATGCCCATCTTGTGTTCTTCCCCGCCCACCGAAAATCCCGGAGACGTCCGCTCCACCAGAAACGCGGTGAACCTCTCCCCGTCCACCTTGGCGAATACCGTGAACAGGTCCGCAAATCCCGCGTTGGTGATCCACATCTTCTCGCCGTTGAGCACATAGTGCTTGCCGCCGGCGGAGAGCGCCGCCCGCGCCCGGCAGTTCAACGCATCCGAGCCGGACGATGCTTCCGACAAAGCGTAGGCCCCGACAATTTCACCCGCCGCCAGCCGCGGCAAATATTTCTTCTTCTGCTCCTCGGTCCCGAAATAAGCCAGCGGCAGCGTCCCAATCCCGGTATGCCCGCCCCACGTGGTCGCGAATCCCGCGTACCTGGCAATGTGATCGGCGATCACCGCCGCCGTCACTTTGTCCATCTCCAGCCCGCCATACGCCTCCGGAATTTCAACTCCGCTCAGTCCCAGTTCTCCCGCCTTCCTCAGCAACTCGCGGATGATCGCGAAATCCTTTTGCTCCATCTTCTCCACATTGGGAATGATCTCGTTCCGCGCGAACTCCTCCGCGGTTTGCGCAATCAGCTGGTGCTGCTCCGTGAAATCTTCAACCGTGAAAATGTCTTCCGGACGGCGAGACTCAAGCAGAAAACTCCCCCCAGCAATTGTGGGTTTCGAAACGAAGTCGGTCGTAGCCATATCAATGCCTTCCGAACGCAAAAAAAATCGCGCGCCGATCGCGCTACTAATCCAGCAAACAATTGTATTCCAGGCAGAGGAGTTCGACCGCGCTCCCTCCGCACTGGCGCAGAACAATGCTACGGCCAAACACGCCCACGTGGCCCCGGACGCCCCCGTTCGGGGAAAATATGTCCATGTAGCCCGGACGTCCCGTCCGGGGGAACGATGGCCCGCAGAAAAAATGCCCGCGGCCAAAATATGCCCACTTGGCCCCGGACGTCCCCGTCCGGGGACAGATTGCGCAGGAAACCGTTTGAGAATTGCTCTCTCGGCGGTCTCTGTGAGTACTCAGCGTCCTCAGCGGTTAAAAAGCTTTTGCCTTGTCCCCAAGATTTGCCATCAGCCCTCAAAACCACCGAGACACATGCGCGCAGAGTTGGGTTGCTGACGGCTGGCGGCCGACCGCCCCCTACCCAATCCCCAGCGGCACTTTCCAATCCCGCGCCGACACATGCCCGGCATAAATCCACGCAATCCGCGTCAATAGCGATCCCACCACCGCGGATACCGATGCCGCTCTCCGCATATCCGCTCTCCGCGCATCATTCGACCCGCTGAGCGCGCTCGCCATCCGCAACAGGGCCGCCAGTGGACCCGAGAGCGCCCCTCCCACTCGCGTCAACGTTCCGCTGAACCCGCGTTTCAGCGGAGCCTGTGCCGGCCGCGTGCGCGATTCGATGCGCCATCCCTCCCAGCACTCAAACAACGCCGCCCCCAGGCCCAGCATTTCGAGCGCACGGCTTTTGTTATTGCCCATCAACTCCAGCAGGCCCACCGCTGCCGACAATCCTGACATTCCGAAATGGATCGGCAGATCTCCCACGTTCTCGTTCCACACCGGAATCGCCGTCGCTCCAATCAATACCCCGGTATAATTGGAGAAAGGAAGCCCAAACGCCAGCGACACCGCTTGTCCCGCCTGCTCAATCACGCGCACCGGAAGCGAAGGCCCGTATCGGTCCAACAAAAATTGTGCAAAGGCCGCTCCCGAGGCTCCTGCGGAAAATGCCACGAGCGTCCAGACTCCCATGGACATCGCGCTCTGCGGCTTGAACACGCGCAGCATGTTCAGGAATCTCGAGGGTTTTCCCAGGTCCGCAATCAGCAATGCCGGCGAGATCATCGTTCCTGCCGCCGCAATCCAGCGCGCGTCGCGGACCAATTTGCCATCAGCCCCCATGTAGTTCGCAACTGCGCCCACCACCGCCGCCGCGCCTGCCGCGCCACCTACGAAAAAATAGAGTGGAATCTCCCACGTCCACGCCGGTTCCTTCAGCAGCGGAATCCCGTAGTACCCGGTCTCCGGCGATGCCACCGGAAACGGCGCCCCCGCTGGGCGAACTCCCTTGGCCGCGACCCTGCCCCTGGTTTCCGCTTCCCGCCGAAGTTCCCTCAGCCGCCGTTCACTCTCGGCGTCAGGAACCCGCGCTTGAATATTTCCTTGCTCTTTTTCCGTCACCCAACTCCTCTGCCGTCCCAAAATTCATTCCCGTCATCCTGAGCGGAAAATACCTTGTCATCCTGAGCGGAGCCTGCTGGTTCGTTCACGAACCAGCAGACGGAGTCGAAGGATCTCTTCACCACTGCCCCCTGCTTCAACGTCGCCCCTCCACCATAAACGCCGCCACCGCGCCGCCCAGCAACATCAGCGCCCCTATCGCCGACGATCGCCACGCTTTCTTCAAATACACCGTCGGCACCTCTGGCTTCGGCGGCAAATTATACGTGCGCGGATCACCTCGCACGATGAACATGGCATGCGTTCCCCCGACGCTCGAATCCGACGCGTCGTAGAACTGAACGTCCTTCATACCGCGTTCCACCAGCACCGCGGCTCGCTCCTCGGCTTCTGCGCGCAGTTCCCGGATCTCGCCAAACTTGATCGACTCCGTGGGACACGCTTTCGCGCACGCCGGCTTCAACCCCGCTTTCTGCCGGTCATAACAGAACGTGCATTTGAACGCCCGCCCATCATCCGGATTTCTCTCCACCACCCCGAACGGACAGGACACCACGCAATAAGCGCAGCCATTACAAATATCCGGCTGGATAAAAATGCCTCCGAACTCGGTGCGCACAATCGCTCCCGTGGGACACGCCTCCAGGCATCCTGCTTTCTCGCAGTGCTTGCACACGTCCGACGAAAACGACCACGAGTTCAGCTCCGGAGCGTTGCCCCCGAATCCCGGCTCCGGCGTCTGCTCCACAAACTTTACATGTCGCCAGGTCGAAGCCCCCACCGCGCCGGTATTGTCATAGGAGAAGCCGCTCCACTCCAGCCCATCCTCGCCGATGTCGTTCCATTCCTTGCACGCGACTTCGCAGGCCTTGCAGCCAATACACAGCGTCGAATCCGTTAAAAATGCGGTTACGGCCATATGGCTTCCACCACCATCCTGTCATCCTGAGCGAAGAACATCATTCGCTACGCGAATAATCTTCACAGTCGAAGGACCTGCTTTTCCCCGGCTCCACGTTGCACACCAGCGCCTTGGTCTCCATGATTCGCACATTCGGCTCTTCGCTGATCACCAGCAGATCGTTCACCACGTCGCCTTTCACAATCCCCTTGTGCCCCCAGTGGTAAGGAAGCCCGACCTGGTGAATCCTCCTGCCATCGATCCACATGGGACGCATCCTGCGCGTGATCAGCACTCTGGCCGCAACCCGCGCGCGCGGCGTCGAAATCGTCGCCCACTCGCCATGTTTCAACCCAATTTCATCCGCCAGTTCCGGCGAGACCTCGGTGAACAGCTCCGGCTGGAGCTCCGCCAGATGCGAAAGCGTGCGCGTCATTCCCCCTGCCGTATGGTGCTCCGTCAGCCGGTAGGTGGTGAGAACATATGGATAGCGCGGGTCCCCATCTGCCTTCGCATACCGATTGTCAGGACGCTCTTTCTTTTCCGCGGCAGGATTCTCCTGCTGCGCATATAAAGGATTCGCGACCGGCGACTCGAGCGGCTCATAGTGCGCCGGCAGCGGCCCGTCCTTAAGCCCGCTCGCAACGTAAAGCCACCCCACTCCGTCCGGATGCAGCGTGAACGGACGCGACCCGCCCAGCGCCTCCACCCCTTTTCCTTTGCGCAAATTGTCCGGCATATCCGGCGCCATATCTTTCTTGAAATCGGCAACGTCAAGCCCCGTCCACTCTTTCTTTTCCGCATCCCACCACACCAGTTTCTTGCGCTCGCTCCACGGCCTCCCGTCCGGACGCGACGAGGCCCGGTTATAAATAATCCGGCAGTCATTCGGCCACGCAAATCCCCATCCGTGTCCCAGTCCGTCGGTGGGCTTGCGCTCCAGCGCCCGGTTGCGGCCCTCTTCCGGAAACACCCCGCAGTAGATCCACGCGCCGCACGCCGTCGTACCATCGTTCTTCAAATCTTGCATCTGCTTCAGCAGCCGTCGCCCGCGTCCCGAAACTTCCTTCGCGGGCTCTTTCAGGTCTTCATATCCATTGATCTCCTTCAGCACCATCTCAATATCCGGCTCCTCATGTTTCCCCTCCACCGGATACTCCCACGTCAGCGCATTCAGCCCGGCATTTCGTGGCCGCGCATCCTTCCTCGCCTTTTCCTTCAGCCGCCGTCCCAGGTGATACACAAACCATGCGTCGCTGCGGGCGTCTCCCGGCGGATCAACTGCCTTCTCGCGAAATTGCAGCAGCCTCTGCGTATTGGTGAATGTGCCCTCTTTCTCAGCCGTCCCTGCCGCCGGAAAAAGAAATACCTCCGTCGCAATCGTCTTCGGGTCCAACTCTCCTCGCTCCACCTCCGGAGAATCCAGCCAGAACGATGCTGTCTCCGTCTCCACCATGTCGCGTACCACCAGCCACTTCGCCATCGCCGTGCGTTCCAGCCGTCCATTCGAAGCCCCCACCGCCGGATTCTGCCCCATCACAAACAGGCCCTCGACCTTCCCATCCTGCATGTCGAGCCAGTACCCGAAGTGCGAGTGGTCCCCGGTGACTCGCGGCAGCCATTCAAACCCATAATCATTTTTCTCATTGGCCGCCTCCCCGTAGTACGCCTTCAGCAGGCTGATCACATAGGCATCGAAGTTCGCCCACAGCCCGGTCCGCGAACTGTGTTTCTTAATGTAATTCTTCAATTTGTGCGCATCCGATTCGAAGGTCGGCATCGGCAGATATCCCGGCAGAACGTCATACAAAGTGGGAATGTCGGTCGATCCCTGAATTGACGCATGGCCCCGCAGCGCCAGAATCCCGCCCCCCGGCCGTCCAATATTTCCCAGCAGCAACTGCAAAATCGCCGCCGTACGGATAATTTGCACTCCCTTCGAGTGCTGCGTCCATCCCACCGCGTAACAAATCGCTCCCGTCTTCTCCGCTCCCGAAGCTGACGTGAACACCTCCGCCGTCTTCAGAAACACATCCTGGGGAACTCCGCAGTAGCGCTCCACCATATCCGGCGTGTAGCGGACGAAGTGGCGCTTCAACACCTGGAAGACGCATCGCGGATCTTCGAGCGAGGTGTCCGCCTCGAACTTGGCCGCGTCCTGCGCCTCGCCGCCCCGGTCCTTTCCATGTCCGCCCCCAGATTCCGAATGTCCGGGCTTGCTCTCTTTTTTGGGCGAGCCTCGGTACAGCCAGCTCTCCGGATCGTACTTTTTCTTTTCCGCGTCCCATCCCGAAAACAATCCATCCAAATCTTCGGTGTCTTTGAAGTCATCGCGCAGCAGCGTCGCCGCGTTGGCGTAATGCACCACGTACTCCCGAAACTCTTTATGATTCGCGAGCACGTAATTCACCAGCGCGCCCAGAAAAATAATGTCGCTCCCCGCCCGCAGCGGTACCCAGATGTCTGCCATCGCCGAAGTCCGCGTAAACCGCGGGTCCACATGGATCACCTTCGCCCCACGCTCCCGCGCCTCCATCACCCACTGGAACCCCACCGGATGGTTCTCCGCCATCGACGATCCCATGATCAGAATGGCGTCCGCGTTACGCAGGTCTTGTTGCGCAGTGGTCGCTCCGCCCCGCCCAAAGCTCGTGCCCAGACCGGGCACCGTGGAGCTGTGTCATATTCGGGCCTGGTTAGAAACGCAAACCATGCCCAGGCCGGCGGCGAATAGTTTCTTGATGAGGTAGTTTTCTTCGTTGTCGAGGGTGGCCCCTCCGAGGTGGGCGATGGCGGTCGTCTGCATCAGCGTCTCGCCGTCTTTAGTTTCCTGGAATGTGCGCTCTCGCGTTTCCCAGGCACGGTCAGCTATCATATCCATGGCGGTCTCCAGGTCGAGATCCTCCCATTTCCCCGAATACGGCCGCCGGTACTTTACTTTTTTCAGGCGCGCCGCGTGGGTATGCAGCTCGAAGGTGTCCGCGCCCTTGGGACACAGGCGTCCGCGCGAAATCGGTGACTCGGGATCGCCCTCAATGGAGACCAGGTTGCCATGCTTGTGATAAACAAGTTGTCCGCACCCGACGCCGCAGTAGGGACAAATCGATCGCGCGATTTCGGCGCCGGCCGTCTTGGGGCGCAGATTGCGCGTGCGCTCCGACATGGACTCCACGCCGTTTCCATCCGCGCCGGTCCTGATTTGCTGTACCAGCGGCCAGCGCGAGAGTAGATTCTTCACTCCCGGATATTTCAGCACAAGCGACCTCCTACCGCCCAGAGATCCGGCAGCTTTCCCCGCAACCAGCTTTAGACGATATTAGTGCAAGCGGAGTTGTGCTGCAGTAAACCCTATCTCGACGTAATCGCAGAGCGGTTAGAATTATGGGCATTCGGCGATTGTGCGGACGCTGTGCTGATGCGGAACGCTTTAAGGTGAGCGTGTCCACTAGCAAATCTGGCGGGTGGCGGGGCCGGGCCTTGACACAATGCGCGATGAGAGCGCCTCACCAGCCGGGTTCACTGCCGTGTCAGGCACGTCCCTCGTTATACTCGGGAGGTGCCACGCTCCATTTCTCATTCCATGGCCCGCGAACAGGACATTTTGAAGGCTCCGGCTCCGAAGCGGGCGCCGCAGCTCACAGCTCGACGCATTGGGATACACACATCGTCCGCGGGAGGAGTGGAGAACGCCGCAGAACGCGCTTACCGGCTCGGCTGCAATACCTTTCAGATCTTTTCGTCCAGTCCGCGGCAGTGGGCGCCGTATGAGTTGGGACGGCCGCAGTGCGAGCAGATGAAGCGTCTGCGGGAGAAATACGACCTTAAGCCGCTGGTGGTCCACACCAATTATCTCGTCAACCTGGCTGGCGCCAGCGAACTGTTTCTCAAGAAATCCATCGAGGCATTTCGCGGAGAGATCGAAAGGGCCCTCGGCCTGTGCGCGGAGTACCTGGTGCTGCATCCCGGGTCGTTTCGTGGGGCGGACCGCCAGAAAGGACTGTTGCAAACTGCGGCTGCCATTTCCGCCGCCAGCCGGGGCCTGGATCTTTTTCAGGGCGGCTTGAAAATTCTGATCGAAAACACCGCCGGCGCAGAGTACTCGCTGGGCAGCAGCTTCGAGCAGGTTGCCGAAGTGATTGACCACTTGCGAAGCCATGTGCCAGTGGGCGCGTGCATCGATACTTGTCATACCCATGTGGCCGGGTACGACATAGTTTCCGAGCCAGGCCTGGGCGCGACACTCGCCACACTGGATGCGACCGTCGGACTGAAGAATGTTCCGGTCTGGCATTGCAATGATGCCAAAGCGCAGCGCGGGTCGAAGCTCGATCGCCACCAGCACATTGGGAAGGGAACGATCGGTCTGGAACCGTTCCGCCGCCTGCTGAACCATCCCCGGTTGCGGCACGCGGCATTCATCGCAGAAACACCGATCGATAAGCCCGGTGATGACCGCAAGAACGTGCAGGCGCTGCAGAAATTGGTGACGTAATCGTGGAAGCCCAGACTACTGAGAGACCTTAGCGTTGCCAGCCACTCCGGCATGTGTTATGTTAAACATGTTTAACAGCTATGCTAGGCATTCGTCTCGAACCCGAACTGGAAAAGAAGTTGGAGTCTCTAGCTAGAGAGACTGGCCGCAGCAAGAGTTATTACGCCCGCCAGGCTATCCGCCAATATTTGGGAGACCGCGAAGACTACTTGAAGGGCATCGCGGCGCTCGAGCGGCGAGAACCCACCATCACCCTGGAAGAGCTGGAGCGGCGGCTTGGCTTCGACAGGTAAAACCTGGACGATTGAGATCAGGCGCACGGCTGAGAAACAAATCCAGAAACTTGACCGCAAAGCACAGGAATTAATTATCCGGTTTCTGCGGCAGCGAGTGAGTTCGGCTGACGATCCTCGTCAGTGGGGAAAGCCCTTGCGCGGGGACAAACGGGGGTTGTGGCGATATCGGGTTGGCGATTATTGGCTAGTATGTGACATCCAGGACGAACAAATCACGGTACTGGTCCTCACAGTGGGGCATCGCAAAGATGTGTATCGCTGAACTGCGGCGCAGACCCCACGGCGCACAGTCTCGCCATTGTAAAATCTAAATTTCCTTACCTATGCCGCAAGAGGACGACAAACTCACCATCGCTCGCGACGACCGTTACAACCCGCAGTTGGTCGAGGAGAAGTGGTTTGCCCGCTGGCAGCAGGATGCCGCGCTCTATGCCGCCGAGCCCCATTCCACCAAGCCGAAGTACTACGTGCTGGAAATGCTGCCCTATCCTTCGGGCGCGCTGCACATGGGGCATGTGCGCAACTATGCCATCGGCGACGCGCTGGCCCGCTACATGTGGATGAATGGATACAACGTGCTGCATCCCATGGGATGGGATTCGTTCGGCCTGCCGGCGGAGAATGCCGCCATTGCCAACCAGACTCCGCCGCGGGAGTGGACGCTCGGCAACATCGCGAACATGAAAGTCCAGATGAAGCGGCTGGGCTTTGCCTACGATTGGTCCCGTGAAGTCACTACCTGCCTGCCGGAATACTACCGGTGGAACCAGTGGTTTTTTCTGAAGCTGTACGAACAGGGTTTGGCATATCGCAAGAAGAGCAAAGTTAACTGGTGCCCGGAATGTGCGACGGTGCTGGCGAACGAGCAGGTAGTGGGTGGTTGTTGCTGGCGCCACGAAGATACTTTGGTTGAGCAGCGCGAACTGGAACAATGGTTTTTGCGCACTACGAATTACTCCGAAGAACTGCTGCGCGGTCTGGACAGCTTGCCAGGCTGGCCGGAAAAAGTTCGCACCATGCAGCGCAACTGGATCGGGCGCAGCGAAGGCACGCTGGTGAACTTCCGGCTCGACTACTCCGGCGGCGACGTGATCACGGTCTTCACTACCCGCGTGGATACGATTTACGGAGCAACATCGGTGCAGCTTGCGCCGGAGCACCCTGTCACCACGGAAATGGCGGCGGCTGATCCTGATTTGCGCTTGAAGGTGGCCGAACTTATTGCCGAACAGCGGAAGGCGAAAGAAGTAGGCGACATAGGGGCAATTGAAAAGCGCGGCGTGAATACCGGGCACCAGGCCATTAATCCCTTTAATGGCGACAAAGTTCCGGTGTGGGTGGCAAATTACATCCTGATGGATTACGGCACCGGCGCCATCATGAGCGTTCCGGCGCATGATGAGCGGGACTTCGAGTTTGCGAAGAAGTACGGCATCGAAATCAGGCAGGTGATTGTACCGGCGAACGCGGGCGAGGGCGCCCGCGCCACGCAAGCGGACCGTCCTTTCTCTACCGGGGACGGGACACTAATCAACTCCGGCCCATTCACCGGGCTCGCGTCGGAGCAAGCAATCAAGAACATGTCGAGCTTTGCCGAGAAAAACAACTTTGGAAAGCCGGCCGTCACCTTCCGGCTGAAGGACTGGGGCATCTCGCGGCAGCGTTACTGGGGGACTCCGATCCCAATAGTTTATTGCGAAAAGGACGGAGCAGTTCCGGTGCCGGAGCAAGACCTTCCGGTCATACTGCCGGAGAACGTCGATATCACCTTGACGGGCGGCTCGCCGCTGGGGCGGGCGCCGGAATTCGTCAATGCCATGTGTCCCATGTGCGGCGGCGCTGCCCGGCGCGAGACCGATACCATGGACACGTTTGTTGATTCGTCCTGGTACTTCTACCGCTACACCGACGCGGGTAACGATAATGCCCCGTTCGATTCAAACATTGCCGGCTACTGGTTCCCCATCGATCAATACATAGGGGGAGTCGAGCACGCGATTCTGCACCTGATCTATTCGCGCTTCTGGACCAAGTTCATGCGCGATTTGGGCATGATCAAGAATGACGAGCCTGCGGAGCGGCTGTTCACCCAGGGCATGATTATCAAAGCTGGCGCCAAGATGTCCAAGAGCCTGGGCAACGTGATCTCCCCCGATGAAATGGTGGAGCGCTACGGCGGAGACAGCACGCGCATGTACACGCTATTTGCCACGTCTCCAGACCGGGAGCTGGATTGGCAGGACGAAGGCGTAGCCGGAATCTACAGATTTCTATCAAAGGTGCACCGGTTGGTGGTGCGGAATGCGCAAAGGAATTCCGCAGAGACGCGCGGAGACGAGACGGTGCAAGGAGCGTCTCTAGAGAATGAAGGGCCGTTGCCTCCAGAAGCGCGCGCCATCCAGCGCAAGTTACACCAGACTATCAAGCGCGTCACCGACGAGTTTCAGGGACGCTGGCATTTCAATACGTGCATCTCGGCGATCATGGAACTGGTGAATGAGTTGTATGCGGTCGAAGACAAAGGATTGCCAGCTCCGTTGCTCGCCGGCGTTCAGCGCAATCTGGTTCTACTGCTCGCGCCGTTTGCTCCGTATTTGGCGCACGAGCTGTGGGAGATGCTGGGCAAGAAGAGCAATTTGTTGAAGGCGGCCTGGCCCAGCTACGATCCCGCACTGGCGAAGGAAGAAGAGTTAGAAATTCCGGTGCAGGTAAATGGAAAACTGCGAAGCAAGGTGGTGGTTGCTCCCAACGCTTCCGAAGAGGAAATCAGGCAGAAGGCGCTGGCGGATGAAAAAGTCCAGAGCTTCATCGCGGGGAAGCAGATGGTGAAAGTGATTTTTACAGGTAAGCTCGTAAACATTGTTGTCCGCTAGCAATGGGCGGTGCGGCCGCCGATATTTTGTTCGACATGCATACTTCGCCCACAGCTGAAGGGTTCAAGTTGATCTCGCGGCGCCCTGTCATTTTTTTGGCCGAGGTTGCATGGCGCTGGGCGTTGGCGGTGGCGGGTTGGTTTCTGGCGGTGTTCTTCTTGATCGAATTCGCGGATAGCCTGCCGGTTCACACGCTGGATCGGATCTTGCTAGACAGCAATCAGCCGATTCTGGTTCTCCGGGCAATCCGCCGTATTGTTCATGGGAGCGCGTCCCGGTTTACCGAAGCCGGAGTGCTGCTCGGGATTGGACTGCTCGTCGCCTGGATTGTTGTGGGAGCCCTGGGCCGCCTGGCGCTAGTTAAAGTGTTACTCGAAGAGTTGGGGGTTGCCCGCTCGAATGGATCGGACCGAAGCGCCTTTTATTCTTTGCTGGCGCTGAATTTCATGCGCGCGGCGGTCATGTTAGCCGCGGCTGTGTGTGCAATTGGAGCGCTGATGATCTCCGGTTCCGCCTGGGCGTCTACTCGTGCCTCCATGGCGGATTCCGCCCGTCTCGGCGTCGCGGTACTTTTTCTAACCTGGATGGCCTGGAACATATTGAATTGGCTTCTTGCCACCGCTTCGATATTTGCAGTGACTGAGCGGGAGGGCGCTCTTGACGCCATTTTTCAGACCGTGCGCGCCTGTCAGCTGCGGCCGGAGCCATGGCTGACTGCGGCGACCTGGTTCGGGCTGGCGCACGTGGCGATATTTGTGGTCGCGGGTTTTGCTTCCGTAATGCTGATCGGAGCTATTGGAACTTTGCGGCCCGGGCCAGTGATGCTTTTGGAATTGATGCTCGCACTTCTTTATTGCGCGCTTGCCGACTTCCTTTCCGTGGGACGGGTTGCCGCATACGTGGCCATTATTCGAGGCGAGGGAAGTGTGCCATTGCAGGGTTTAGACCGCGCCCCATCTCCGCCAACGTCGGCAGTAGATCGTGGCGAACTGATATTGAGTGACCTGCCGCAACCAGCTTGGTAACAGATCGCTTTACACTGCCCAATTGATCTGAGAAACTCATTCGTGGAAACCCAAGCAATCCTTGTCCTCGACTTCGGGGCGCAATATTCCCAGTTAATCGCCCGCCGCATTCGCGAGCAGAAGGTCTTTTCTGCAGTTCTTCCATGCAACGCCCAAATTGAAGAGATCCGCAAGTATTCTCCTGTGGGGATCATTCTCTCCGGTGGCCCTTCGTCCGTTTATGACCAGGACGCGCCCACTGCGGACCCGCAAGTGTTTCGGCTGGGATTGCCGGTGCTTGGAATCTGCTACGGCTTGCAATTCATGGCGCACATGCTCGGCGGAAAGGTGCGGGCCGCGAAGCGCCGCGAGTACGGTCATGCGCAAGTCTCGTTGATGGAGGAGTCGGAGCTATTTACGGGGCTGCCGCGCTCGCTCGAGGTCTGGATGTCGCACGGAGACGAAGCCCTGGAGCTGCCTTCTGGCTTCAGGCTGATTGCAGAGTCTGCAGGCGCCGTTGCCGGAATTGAGGATGCAAGCCGCAAGCTGTTCGCGGTGCAGTTCCATCCCGAAGTGCGGCACACCAAATTGGGCACAGAAATTCTGCGCAATTTTGTCTTGAACATCTGCCACGCCAAACCGACATGGACACCGCAGCATTTTGTGGATGAAACCGTGGCCGTGGTCCGCGACCAGGTCGGCTCAGGACGCGCGATCTGCGCGCTCTCGGGCGGCGTGGATTCCGCGGTCGCGGCGACGCTGGTCGACCGCGCCCTTAAGGACGGAAGCAAGTCGCGGCTTACCTCGGTGTTCGTGAACAATGGCGTCTTGCGTAAGAACGAATTTGAGAAAGTCCAGGCGAGCCTGCGCGACAAGCTGGGGCTGCACGTTGTGGCTGTGGACGCGACTGATCGCTTTCTGAGCAAGTTGTCGGGCGTGACTGATCCGGAGAAGAAGCGAAAGATCATCGGCAACGAATTTATTGCCGTCTTCGACGAAGAGGCGCAGCGAATTGAAAAAGACGAAGGCGAGGTCGGGTGGCTGGTGCAGGGAACGCTGTATCCCGATGTGATCGAATCGGTTTCGGTGCGCGGGCCTTCGCAGGTTATTAAATCGCACCACAACGTCGGCGGGCTCCCGGAGAAGATGAAGCTGAAGCTGATTGAGCCCTTGAAAGAGCTCTTCAAAGATGAAGTCCGGAAGATTGGGCGTGATCTTGGTATGCCCGAGGAAATCCTGCAGCGGCAGCCCTTTCCGGGACCCGGGCTGGCGGTACGAATTTTGGGCGAGGTCACGCCGGAGCGGCTGGCCATCCTGCGCGATTGTGATGAGATCGTCGTAAACGAAATTAAGGTCGCGGGCCTGTACACGAAGATCTGGCAGTCTTTCGCGGTGCTTTTGCCGGTAATGTCCGTGGGGGTGATGGGCGATCAGCGGACTTACGCTTACACCTGCGCCGTCCGCGCCGTGCATTCGGAAGACGGCATGACGGCGGACTGGGCTCCCCTGCCGCATGAGGTTTTGAAAACAATTTCTACCCGGATCGTGAATGAGGTGCAGGGAGTAAACCGGGTGGTGTACGACGTGACCTCGAAGCCGCCGGGCACCATCGAGTGGGAGTGAGTGGAATGGAAATTAGATTTCGAGAATGAGTCCGGTGAGGACTGCGCCTTCAGGCCTAAGGATGTATGACCCGCAGTCCGAGCAGTTTCTCAAAGGGATCGAAGTCGTGATCGCGATGAATGAGGCTGTGGCCTGCGTGCAAGCAGAACGTGGCTATCAAGCAGTCGATTGTTCGCCGGACCGTGTGGCCCTGCCGGCGCAAGGTGCTGTAGTTCCCTGCAGCCGCGATTGCCAGGTCCACGCCACCGGTAGTGAAAACCTGAAATCTCAAGAGCACGTCTTGAGCTTGCAGAAATGCGGCTTGGTTAGAGATTCTTTGCAACACCTCGCAGAGAATCAGATCGGTTAGCGCGAGTCGTTGCCGGGTGAGTTCGCGATCCAACCAATCGGTTTCTAAATTGCTCGCGCCCCGCAGATAATCGATCCAGACCGAGGTATCAACGATCACCATAGCGCGCTGATCTTTCCCCTGATCTTTCGATGGACCCGTGTATTCGGCCCCGCCGCGACTGGCTCAGGTCGCCTTCCCATTGAATCTTTCCCCGCAACCGGCGAATTGAGGTTTGCGCATGGGTTTCAACCAGCAGGCGAAGCCCGGCTTCAACTGTAGCTTTTTTGGTACGCGATCCGCTATCTCGCATGGCTTGGCTCATTAAGCGGTCATCGATGTCGATATTTGTCCGCATGCAGATATCCCCGATGTGTAATTATATCACATTTGTGTGTATCGAAAAACAACTGACGGTTTCCGCGCGCTCGGCTCTCATTCCAAGGCCTCTCGCAGACGCGATCGCAGAGGAAACCGTTTTGCAGTTTGTTTTATGGGCGGACTCCGCAGATACTCAGCTTCCCTAGCGGTTAGCCACTCTTGCCCCAAGATCTTAACCGCAGAGAGCGCGAAGATAACGCAGAGATCGCAGAGGAAACCGTTGTCCAGTGTTTTTCGGCGGACTCTGCGCCTACCCTGTGTCCTCGGCGGCTAAATCTTTGGCTTTCATTCCCAGAGCTTCCCGCAACTCTCGGCGTAGAATTTTGCCCGATGCGGTCTTGGGAACATCCTCGATAAAGCGAACTTCGCGTGGCTGTTTATAATTTGCCAGGCGGCGGGCGACGAAAGCGCAGAGTTCTTCGCCGAGGCCGCCGCTCGAGGAAAGTCCATCCTTAGCGACCACAAACGCCACCGGAACCTCGCCTGCAATGTCATCCTGCCGTCCCACCACCCCGCAGTCGCGCACTGCGGGATGTTCCAGAAGCACCGACTCGATTTCCGCCGGTGCAATGGAGAAGCCCTTGTACTTGATCATCTCCTTGCTGCGGTCGAGAACGTAATAGAAGCCGTCGGCATCGCGGGTGACGATGTCTCCTGACCAGTACCAGCCGTCACGCAGCGCACCGGCCGTAGCCTCGGGGGCCTTCCAATATCCCAGCATGAATTGCGGGCCACGCATCACCAATTCGCCGGGTTCTCCGTCTGCAGCCGCGTCGCCATTCTGATTAATGACCTGGCACTCGGTCTTCGCCAGCGGATGCCCGATCGATTCCGGCTTGCAGCGTGGGTCGCCGGAGTAGCCGACATGGGTCACGGGAGACGCCTCGGTCATTCCGTAACCTTGAACGACCTGCACGCCAGTGAGATCGCTGAAACGGCGCGGCAGATCGGGGGCGAGCGGCGCCGCTCCAGACTTCACCCGTTGCAGATGATGTGACTTCGGCCAGAGGCCAGCTTCCGCCGCCTGCACCAGGGCTAACAAGGCGGGGGGAGCGACCAGGGTGTAGGTCGCACTCTCCGCGACCATCAGTTCTACAAAACGCTGCGCGTTGAAGCGGGGCATGAGGACGATAGTCGCCCCCTGCGCCAGGCACGGGTTCAAGGCAACATTCAGTCCATAGATGTGATACAGCGGAAGGAAGCACAAGAGCACGTCGTCGGGCGCGATGGCGTACGCGTCGGGAACCACCAATTGAAATATGTTGGCCACCAGGTTGTAGTGGCTGAGCATCACGCCCTTGGGCAGGCCAGTGGTGCCGCTAGAGTAGGGAAGTGCCGCCAGAATTTCGCTTGAAGGACCGGCAGGTTCAGGGAAATATGCGCTGCTGATAAGCAGCAGGTCTGAAAAAGGCGACGTTCCAGGGGCGTGCTGACGCGTGGTATAAACTGCGCGCAATTTCTGGATGCCAGCCAGGTCTATTTCCGCGAGCTGTGGGGCATCAGTGATCAGCGCCACGGCTTCAGAATCTTGCAACTGATAGCGCACTTCGCGCTCGCGATAGGCGGGGTTAAGCAGGGTCGGCACAGCTCCAGCAAGCGTGGCGGCGTGATAGGCAGCGCAAAATTCCCACGAATTCTGAAGCCAGATGGCCACCACCTCGCCCGTTTTCACTCCGGCCGCAATGTACCCGCGCGCCAGCCTCCTTACAATCTCGCCATACTCGCCGTAGGAGATGCGGCGTCCACTAGAGGAATCGACAATCGCAGTGCGGTCCGCAAAGATGCGACAGCTCTCGAGAATTAAATCGTGGACGAAATGCCCGTGGGGATCTGCGTAGAGCTGGGTGCGCGACATGCGATGATTCCGCCTCTGAATGAGTATCCGCTAGGTTACTCCTCGGTCAAGCGCCGGGACACTGCGGTTGCAACCCGCCCCGGGTGCTCCGGAGAGACTCCGCCAGCAACCACAAATGCCATCCCGAATTCCCGATCTTATCCCGGCCTCGCCGCAGACGACAGAGGGACCTGACGATGCCTGCAATCTGCAATGTCATTATGCCCCGCCGGAGGGCTTGGACGACATTGTTTAAAGGAAGCGTTGCGACGAGATTAAACTTCGAACACGCGGTAGACCGCCGTAGGATTTTGCGCCTGGAGAAGGGTAATGGCCACGTTGTGAACGGGAACTCCGCCGGGGGTCTTTCCATCAGGTTTGCCATTGTGGGCGTGTCCGTGGAGGACGAGGTCGGCCCCGATTCGGTCCACGACCTCCCCCAGGCGTGAGGTGCCGAGAAAGGGATAGATTTCCGGCGCCTCTCCTTCCACGGTCGCAAGTATGGGGGCATAGTGCAGGACCACCACCCGTTTTTTGCTCCGCAGTTGCGCCATTGCGCACTCCAGCTTGAGGGCCTCGTCAATGCCGGCGCGAACGAAAGTCTTGATTTCCGGCTCGCCGAACGCGGTGAGCACGCCGCGGCCGAAGCCGCCGACGAACCCTTTGGTCCCGGCGAAACCGACGCCATCGCGCTCGTAGGCGCTGCCGTCGAGGACTTTGACTCCTTCCTGGGTCAGCATGCGCATGAGTTCGGCTTCATGGCCGGATTCATAATCGTGATTGCCGAGGACGGCAATGGTGGGAAGGCGGAGCCGGACCAGCACATTCAGCAGCGGCTCCATTTCCTCCGGGCGCCCGTAGTTGGTTAAGTCGCCAGCCAGGACAAAAATGTCGGCTTCATCCCGTACCCGGTTCAGCTGGTCATGCAGGGCGCTGAAGCGCGCTGGAGTGAAGTGCAGGTCGGCAGTGGCCGCGATTCTCATTGCTTCTGAAGCCTGCGAACCCGGATTTCCTGCTTCATCAATTGCCGGGCGCGGTATCCATCTTCCAGATCTTCCAGACCCCAATCCTTAACATCGACAGAAAACATGTTGTCATCCACCAGGCTGCCGCGAAAAGGCGCTTGCAGGTCGGGGTGCTGGACCAGGTGCATGTAACGCGAGAGCAAATCCTGCCAAAGCGGGGCCGGGACATAGTCGGTATGGGCGGGATAAACATAACGGAACAGCACCAGGGCCCACAGAAAGATCTCCCAGTGTTCGCCAGCCAGGTGAAGGATACGCTCCCAGTCCAGCTGCCCTTTGGTGCCATAAATGGTGTGGGCTATGTCGGCGCCGTCGAAGCGTTCTCTGCGGATGACGAACAGTTTCGAGCCAATGAGGTCCTCGGGTGAGATGATCCGGGTTTCAACACCGGCAACGGTGGCGGGCAGAGCCCGCTTCATCCAACTCTCGTCCACGACGATGACTGCGTTGCTCATGCCCGAAATCAGATCGACGAAGTAGTCGCCTCGATGGGCCTTGGCCAGCCAGACGGGGTCGGGAGTCTCGCAGCGGAAGCCATGCTCCTGCAGGTGCTGCAGGGCCTGGGGAACATCCTCGGGCCGGATGAAGAGGTCGAGATCTTTTGTCACGCGCCAAATGCCGGTGTACTTTTGCAGCGAGAAAGCCCCGGCTACGGCGTAAGGAACGCGGTGCTGGTTCATGGCCAGCAATACTTCCCGGTACAAACTCTCGGCCTCTGGCGGCAGAGAAGCGGGGACGGCCGACGTCACCGAAAAGCTCTCGAGCGGTTTGGACGAAGACTCGGGCATGAGGGGCTTTGATGTTCCGGCTCTCCACGCGGTTGCAGACATTAGCGGACGCGGAGACACAACGCACACCTGTGAACGTGCATCTTTGAGCTGCACCCCGATCACCTGCGCCCCTATGAGCTGCACCCCGATAGCGAATGAAATGTCTTCGGCGCCGGAATCTCTCGCTCACCCGGTCCCTGCCGCCGCCCTGGAAAGCGGGCAGCTGGCGCAGCAAATCTCTGAACTGGGGGAGTGGTTTCACAACCTGAATTTGCTCGGGGTATCCACTGCTCCCAACCACTTCCTGGGCGACTTTCCCAACTTAAAGTGGCGGCATATCGCGGCGGCAATTCCCGAGGACCTCACCGGAGCCACCGTTCTTGATGTGGGTTGCAATGGCGGCTTCTATTCCATTGAGATGAAGAAGCGCGGCGCCAAGCGGGTGTTGGGCATTGACGTGGACGACCGTTACCTGAATCAGGCGCGCTTCGCGGCCAAAACCCTGGGCTATGACATCGAGTTGCAGAAGTGCTCGGTGTACAATACCGACCTGCTGCCGGGAAAATTCGATTACGTGGTGTTCATGGGAGTGTTTTACCACCTGCGCTATCCGCTTTTTGCCCTGGACAACCTGATCAAGAAAGTTGGGGGCAAGCTGATTTTCCAGACCATGGTGCGCGGCTCGGGGGAGGCGCTGGAATGGGAGAAGGACTATCCCTTCTGGAACACGCAAATTTTTGAGCAACGCGACTTCCCGGCAATGTATTTCATCGAGCAAAGTTATTCGAACGATCCCACGAACTGGTGGATCCCGAACCGGGCAGCGGTTGAGGGAATGCTGCGCAGTTCCGGCTTGCGGATCGAATCGCATCCGGAACCGGAAACCTGGGTGTGCGCGCCCGCCGCGGTGCTTAGAGACGGCCGCTACATTGTCGAACACGAACTCCAGGGCACACTGTGAGGAGCAAGGACCCATCCCATGGTTGAAGCTGTCATGCTGTGGAACGAGCCGAACAATCTCTCCCATTGGGACTTCAGAATTGATCCCGATTGGAAGATGTTCGCGGGCATGGTGATGGGGGCGGCGCGCGAGATCCGAAAAGTGAATCCGGAATTGACCATTGTGCTGGGAGGCCTTTCGCCGATTGATGCCAATTTTGTGAAGCTTCTGGGCAGTCATGGCGTGCTGGACCACGTGGACGTGGTGGCGGTTCACGGATTTCCCCTGGACTGGAACCACTGGAGCATTCACGAGTGGCCGCGGAAAGTGGAAGAGATCCGCGCCGTAACCAACAAGCCGGTATGGGTCTCTGAAGCCGGAGTATCATCATTCGGAGCCGATGAGGTGCAGGTGTTCGGTCTCAAGCGCACCGCGCAGTTGCTGCTGCCGATTGTGGATCGCGTGCACTGGTACAGCCTCTACGACTTGCCCGCGACCTGGACGGCGACCACTCGTCACAAAGAGGCCGAAGGCAGCGCTTACTACCGGCATTACTACATGGGATTGCTGCGGGAAGATGGTAGTCCCAAGTTGGCGCAAGCGCAGTTGCCTCGCGGCATGGGGATTTGCCAATGGTTCCACTTTGAGGACCATCGGCTGGAAGATGCGGTCGCCTGGCTGCGCCGGATGAATGTCAATTACCTGCGGACCGGCCTCAGCTGGGCAGATTCATTTCGCCCCAACGCGGAAGCCTGGTTTGACCGCCAGATGGGGGCCATCGACGACTTCAGTACCACGCTGACCTTATGTTTCACGCCCGCGCACCTGGGCATGCTTCCGCATTACACCAGTCCGCCGATCGATGGCGAAGCTTTTGCCGATTTCGCGCGGCGAATGGTCCTTCGATATGCTCCCCGTCAGGCCAGGCTACAGCCGGCGATTTTGAACCAGATTAACGAATCTTTAGCGCAGTTCCGGTGACAGCAGTTCCGGTGATGGCAGTCCCGACATCGCCTCGCTTCCAGGTCTTGGCCATTGTGAGAGTTGGCATATTGCTGATCATTCCGCTATAACTCGCTCAAAAGGACATCTCGCTTCTCATGAGGTTCATCCAACCAACGCTGGCAATATTTCTGAGCTGCAAGAGTTTTATGGGACAGCCGATTTTCGGAGAGGCGTAGACTGCCAGCTGTTTGATCATTTCATTTTGACCATTTCATTAGGAGCCGGAGCTAATTGACGGCCAAGAGGATTCTTATTACGGGCGGCGTGGGCTTCGTCGGATCTCATACGGCGGATGCGTTGGTTGGCGGCGGTCACACGGTCTGCGTGTTCGATAACCTGTCTCCTCAGGTGCACACCGCTTCTATGCCCTTGTACCTGTCAGCCGGAGCCCGGTTTATGCGAGGCGACGTACGCAACCTCGATCAACTGCGCCAGGCCGTGCAAGGCGCAGAGGTGATCTTCCATCTGGCGGCCGCGGTCGGTGTCGGGCAATCCATGTACCAGATCGCCACCTACACCGAGGTCAATAATCTCGGGACCGCCAACCTGCTGCAAGCGATTCTGGACACGCGCTCCCATCCGGAGAAAATTATTGTCGCGTCGTCCATGTCCATCTACGGCGAAGGAAGGTACTTGTGCCGTGAGTGCGGCCAGACCGCTCCGCCGCCGCGCTCGCCGGATCAGCTTAAGAAAAAACAATGGGAAACGCGGTGCCCCGGCTGCGGCGAAACGCTGGTTCCGGCGCCGACCGGGGAAGAGAAGCCGTTGCAGTGCACCTCCATTTACGCGCTCTCCAAAAAAGACCAGGAAGAGATGGCACTGCTTTTCGGCCGTACCTATGGGATCCCGGTGGTAGCCTTGCGGTACTTCAATATCTATGGGAGCAGGCAGTCGCTTTCGAATCCTTACACGGGTGCCGCCGCCATCTTCGCCTCCCGGTTGCTGAACGGCAACGCGCCGCTGATTTTTGAAGACGGCGGGCAGATGAGGGATTTCGTCAGCGTGCACGACGTCGTGCAGGCGAATATTCTGGCGATGGAAAAATCGCAGGCCGATGGCAAAGCGCTCAACATCGGCTCCGGTGAACCAGTTACAATCCGCGAAGTTGCGGCTAAGTTGGGGCGGGCGCTGGCCACTCAGGTTTCGCCGGAGATCAGCGGCAAATATCGTGCCGGCGACATCCGGCACTGTTTTGCCGATATCTCGAGCGCGCGCCGGCTGCTGGGGTACGAGCCGAAAACAGCGTTGAAGGATGGAATCGCAGAACTGGTGGGATGGCTGGAATCGCAACCGGCGAAGGACAGCGTCGACGAAGCCATGCAAAGTTTGCGGGTACACGGGTTAGTGGCTTGAGCGCACACTGTCAGTAAAAGGGATCGTTTCCCGGGACCGGGATAATGGCCCGCACGGGACCTAGCCTTAATGAGGGGGAAATGAAAAAGCTCGTATCGTTCCGTTCTGTGCTGATTTTTGGCGGGGCGGGATTCGTTGGCTCCAACTGGGCAAGCTACCTGCTGCGGCACACCAATGCGCGGGTGCATATCTTCGACAATCTTTCACGCCGGGGAGTTCACCAGAACCTGGAGTGGCTCAGGCGCGAAGCCGGGGACCCGGAGCGCCTCAAGGTGACCATTGGCGACATTCGCGAGGCGGCGCTGGTAGAGCGCGCGGTGCACTCGGCGGCCGAGATTTATCATTTTGCCGCGCAGGTGGCGGTGACCAACTCGGTGGCCGATCCGCGAAACGATTTTGAAGTGAACGCGCTGGGGACCCTGAATGTTCTGGAAGCGGCGCGCCGGAGCGGGCGCCAGCCGTTCCTGCTGTTCACTTCCACCAATAAGGTGTATGGAAATTTGCAATCGAAACGGCTGGTGCTCAGCGGGGGCCGTTATTGCGCCGTGGATGAGAAAGGCGTGAACGAGTCGCAACCGCTGGATCTTTATTCCCCGTATGGCTGCTCGAAAGGCGCCGCCGACCAATACGTGCATGATTACAGCCGGATGTATGCGCTGCCCACGGTGGTATTTCGCATGTCATGCATCGCCGGGCCGCGGCAGTTTGGGACCGAAGACCAGGGCTGGGTTGCCCACTTCCTTTATTCGGCAATGGAAGATAAGCCGCTGACGATTTATGGCGACGGGCGGCAGGTGAGAGACGTGTTATCGGTGCGCGACCTGGTGGCCGCATTTGAACGAGTCCGGGTCGAGATCGACAAAACAGCAGGGCAGCTTTACAACATCGGCGGCGGATTTCAGAATTCGGTTTCGCTGTTGGAAGTCATCGACGAGATCGAAAGCGTCACCGGCAAACGTTTGCGCTATTCGCTGCAACGGCACAGGCCGGGAGACCAGCTGTTTTACGTGACCGACTTCGAGAAATTTACGAAACACACGGGCTGGAAGCCGCAGAGGAGTGTGCGGCAGAGCATTGAAGCCATCCATGAATGGTGGAAATCGCGAAGGAAGCTGGCCCCGGTCGAGATACGCGTCCCGCAAGCTGCGGCGGAGCCGGTTCCGGAGGCCGCGTCGTGAAGTTTGCGCTGGTCAATCCGGCGTGGACTTACCAGGGCTCGACCTATTTTGGCTGCCGGGAGCCGCATTATCCCCTGGAGCTGCTTTTTGCCTTTGATCAGATTCGGACGGCCGGGCATGATCCGCTGCTGATGGATGCGCAGTTACACGGCCTGGGGACGGGAGAAGTGAAAGCTGAGCTGGATAGGTTTCAGCCGGATTTTCTGGTGATTCCGACAGCTCCGTCGTATCTTTTCTGGCGCTGCCCGCCACCCGAGTTGTGTGTACCGCAGAAGTGGTTTGCGGAGCTGCAGAGTCCTGCGGTCAAAGTTGCAATCGGACCGCATCCTTCGGCCACGCCCGGCGCGACCCTGCGAAAACTCAACTGCGACGTGGCCATGCGGGGTGAGCCCGACCAGACGCTGGCGGAGCTGGCTTCGCGATCGTGGGCGGAGATTGACGGCTGCTGCTGGCGCGATGAGGCGGGAGTGCATTTAAATCCCCGTCTCGGCGTAGCCGACATGAAGAAGCTGGGAGCGCTCAGTTTCGAAAACTACGCGGTGGAAGCGCACACTCACCGCCACCACGTCTTCAATGGTTCCGGAAGGGGCGCGGAGCTGGAATTTGCGCGCGGATGCCCATGGGCGTGCAGCTTCTGTAACAAGACGTTGTTCCGGAATAAATTCCGTGAGCGCGACCTGGGCGCGGTGGTTGGCGAAGTGGAGACATTGATCAGCCGCGGGGTGGATTACATCTACTGGATTGACGAAATCTTTGGCGTGGGAAAAACGGTGCGGGCGCTGCTGCACGAGCTGGCCCGGCGTCCCATCACCATGGGCCTGCAAACTCGCATCGATTTGTGGGATGAAGAATCGCTCGATCTGCTGGGCGCGGCGCATTGCATTTCGATGGAGTGTGGAGTCGAATCCATTACCGCCTCGGGCCGCGACCGGCTCAATAAAAATTGCCGCATGAGCACCGAAAGAATCACCGGACTCCTGGTCCATGCGCGAAAACGCGTTCCCTGGGTGCAGGCAAACCTGATTCTCACGGAACATGATGAGCGCGCCCAGGTGCGGGAATTTCAGAAGAAGCTGCGCAGCCACGGGGTGTGGGTGAGCGAACCCGTCCCCATGTTTCCATTTCCTGGCTCCCCCGATTACACGCAAAGATTCGGTCCGCCGGATGACCACGCGTGGGAACGCGCGCACGAGCACTATCTGGCAGCCTTCCGGCACAAGGGCTTCAGCGATCTCCAGGAACCGCGGCCCACGTCCATCGAGGAGCTGGAATGCACGTACTGATCACCTCCGACACCGTCGGCGGGGTCTGGACTTACACCCAGGAACTTGTCACCGGGCTGATCGAAGCCGGACACCGCGTCACCCTGGTGAGCTTTGGCAAACTGCCGCTTCCCCATCAAACCGGGTGGATGGAAGCCGTGCCAGAGCTTGACTACCGGCCTACGGAGTACCAGCTGGAGTGGATGGAGACCGCCGAAAAAGACGTAGAAGAATCCAAGCATTATCTTGAGCGGCTGGTAAGGGAGACGGAGCCCGACATACTTAATCTGAGCCAGTACTGCTACGGGGACATTGCGGTTGACGTCCCGAAGGTTGTGATCGCCCACAGCGACGTTGTGAGCTGGTGGGTCGCGGTGCACGGGACGGAACCGGAAGATACGCCGTGGATCCGGAATTACCGGGAGATGGTGAGCGCCGGGTTGCAATGCGCAGACGTGGTCGTAGCGCCCTCGCAATGGATGCTGCAGGCGATTTCCAAATACTACTCCGCCCCATCCTCGGGCACGGTGATTCATAACGGGCGGAGCCCAGGGCTGTTCGATCCCGACAACGCCAAGCAGGATTATGTTTTGAGCGTCGGACGTCTGTGGGACGCCGGCAAGCAGATTTCACTTCTGCTGCAGGACGAACAGGACGCCCCGATTTTGATTGCCGGCTGGGAGCGCGAACCGGGCAGGGGGCCGGCCACAAGCGCCACGCCGGTTCCGGCGAATGTGCGGCTGTTGGGAGCGAAGCCGCAGTCGCAGTTGCGGGATTTGTATTCCCGTGCCGCGCTGTATGCTGCCACATCCCGTTACGAACCTTTCGGTTTGTCTCCTCTGGAAGCGGCATTGTCACGCTGCGCGCTGGTGCTGAACGACCTTCCTGTGTTCCACGAACTGTGGGGCGACGCGGGGCAGTATT
Organism: Terriglobales bacterium; assembly: GCA_038254805.1. GTDB lineage: Bacteria > Acidobacteriota > Terriglobia > Terriglobales > Acidobacteriaceae > Gp1-AA145. The sequence continues at coordinate 51,549 of JBBSFW010000004.1, read as the reverse complement.
TCGAAAAGAATAATGCAGCCGGCCTGGCCCGAGTCATCGCGAAATTGAGGCGCGACTCTGAAAAGCTTCGCCAGCAGGGCCATCGCGCGTATCAGCGCGCGCTGGACAATTTTTCCGCGAGGCGCATGGTCGCAGAATATGAAACGCTCTACCGGGAAGTGACCATGCCGGCGAGGGCCGCATGAGTGGACGGCTCAGTTTCCGATTTTTTGCCCACTCGTGGATCTCGGATTGGAACCACGGGAATGCCCATTTTCTGCGGGGGCTGGTAACGGAATTGGGACGCCTTGGCCACGAAGTCCGCTGCTATGAACAGAGCGAGGGCTGGTCAGTGAGAAATTTGCAGGCGGAAGGGAAAGACGTGGCCGGCGAGGCCTTTGCCGCATTTCGTGAATGCTTTCCCGCAATGGACGTACGCTTTTATGCGGTCAACGTTCCTGCACACCAGGAGAGCTTCGCGGAGTACGCGGCGAAAGAGCTGCGCGAGGCCGACGTGGTCGTGGTCCACGAATGGACCTCCCCCGAGGTGATCCGCACAATCCTCTCCTTGAAGCGCAGGTTGGGATTTCACGTTCTTTTTCACGATACTCATCATCGCGCCTACACCAGCCCTCATGAAATTCTGCAGCTTCCATTGCGTGAGTTCGATGGAGTGCTGGCGTTCGGGGATGCGGTGCGGCGAATTTATTCTGAAGGCTTTGGCGTCAAACGCACCTGGACTTTTCACGAGGCCGCCGACACCACCCGGTTTTATCCACTCGATGCGGAGAAGGACACGGACGTGGTCTGGATCGGCAATTGGGGAGACGAGGAGCGCACCCGGGAGCTGGAAGAGTTTTTGATCACGCCAGCCGGGGCGTTGCGTGATTACAAATTTGCCGTACACGGCGTCCGGTATCCGCTGGACGCGCAGGAGCGGCTTGCCCGCTCGGGGATTGAATACCGGGGATATCTTCCCAATCTGCGGACCGCGCGGGTGTACGCGCGCAGCAAGGTCAGCCTGCACGTGCCGCGCAGGTTCTATGCAAACGGCTTGAGCGGGGTGCCGACCATCCGGGTTTTTGAAGCGCTGGCCGCCGGTTCTCCGCTGGTGTGTTCCCCGTGGAACGACAGCGAAGGACTCTTCAGCCCGGGGGAGGACTTCCTTTGCGTGCCCGACGGAGCAGCGATGATCGCCGAGTTAAAGGTCTTGTTGCGAGATCCGGTAGCCCGGTCGCAACTGGCGGCGAACGGCCGCAATACGATCCTTGCACGCCACACCTGCGCCCACCGCGCCCTGCAAGTGACGGAAATTTGCCATGAGCTGGAGAACTAAGGCATGAAGATCCATGTTTTTGGTTCCAGCCTGACTTCGTGCTACTGGAACGGGGCGGCCACCTATTATCGGGGGATCTACAAGAACCTGCATCAGCTTGGCCATGAGATCACCTTCGCCGAGCCCAATATCTACAACCGGCAGCAAAACCGCGATTGCCCGGAGATCGATTACGCGGAGGTTTCCGTCTATGAGACCCCGCGCGATCTGGATAAAATGCTTTCCCAAGCCTGCGGCTCGGACCTGATCATCAAACACAGCGGAGTGGGCGCGGATGACGAGCTGCTCGAAAGGGAAGTGCTGCAATGCGGTGCGCAGAGCGCATTTTGGGATGTCGACGCTCCAGTCACGCTGGCGCGAGTGGAGGCAAACCCGCGTGACCCATTGCGGCGGCTGATTCCGCAATACGATTTCATTTTCACCTATGGCGGCGGGCAGGCGGTCGTAGAGAACTACATACGGCTGGGCGCGCGGAACTGCCATGCGATCTATAACGGCCTGGATCCTGATACCCATCACCCTGTGCCTTCAGAGAAGCGTTTCCGCTGCGATCTGGCGTTTGTGGGAAACCGTCTGCCGGATCGGGAAGCGCGGGTGGAGGACTTTTTCCTGGCGGCGGCCGGGCAGGCGCCGGAATTTCAGTTTGTGTTGGGAGGCGAAGGCTGGGGCGACAAGCGAATTCCAACGAACGTACGCTGGATCGGGCACGTGGGCACGGCGAGTCACAACCTGATCAACTGTTCTGCGCGGATGGTGTTGAACATCAATCGGGATTCAATGGCGAAGGTGGGTTTTTCACCTCCGACCAGAGTATTTGAGGCGGCTGGGGCCGGCGCTTGCATGGTGACTGACGCCTGGAGCGGCATTGAAAAGTTCTTCGCGCCGGGCAGAGAAATTCTGGTGGCTTCGAGCGCGGCAGATATAGTGCGATTTTTGCGGGAAACTTCGCCGGCGGAAGCCGCGAGCATGGGCCGGGCCATGCGCAAGCGGGCGCTCCGCGAGCACACCTACGCTTTGCGCGCGCGACAAGTGGACGAGAAGTTATGTGCACACAGCCGGCAACTCGAGTCTGTTTCCAGCTTACAGTTTTTGGCCTGAGGGGACGAATTGAAGATCGTAATCTGCGGCCTGTCGGTTACTTCCTCCTGGGGAAACGGGCACGCTACAACATACCGGGCGCTGGCTCGGGGCTTGCGCAGCCGCGGACACGAGATCGTCTTTTTTGAGCGCGATGCCGAGTGGTATGCCTCCAATCGCGACATGCCCGAGCCGCCATTCTGCCGGGTGCACATTTATGAGCGCTGGAAGGATATTCTGCCCCTGTTCCGGCGGGAGCTGGCGGGCGCGGATGTGGGGATGGTGGGATCTTTTTGCGCGGATGGAGTGAATGCAATTGACGAGCTCTTGGCATCGCGCGCCGCAGTCAAAGCCTTTTACGACATCGATACGCCGATTACCATAAGCAAGCTTCGCGGCGGCGACACCGGATATTTGCGGCGGGAGCAAATCCCGGGCTTCGATGTTTATTTCAGCTTCACCGGCGGACCCATGCTCGGCGCTCTGGAGAGGCAGTTCGGCGCGCAGCGGGCGCTTCCGCTTTACTGCTGCTTCGATCCCGATCGCTACCGCCTGTGTGAAACCGAGAAGCGATTCCAGTGCGACCTCAGCTTTATGGGCACATACGCACCGGACCGCCAGGCCAAGCTGGAGGAATTATTCTGCGAACCGGCGCGGCGGGTCCCGAAAAAACAATTTCTGCTGGCCGGACCACAATATCCAACGCCTGCTCTCTGGCCGGCGAATGTGCGGCACATTGTTCATCTGGAGCCGCGGCTCCACCCGCCTTTCTACTGCTCGTCGCGCTTCACCTTGAATTTGACGCGCCAGGAAATGGCGGAGGCGGGCCATTCTCCCTCGGTGCGGCTGTTTGAGGCGGCGGGGTGCGGCGCCGCCATTATTTCAGATACCTGGGCGGGGCTGGAGACGTTCTTCGTTCCTGGCGAGGAGATTCTGCTGTCGCGCACCGCAGACGATGTCATTCAATTCTTGCGGGAGATCGGCGAAGACCAGGCGCGGGCGATCGGGGCGAGAGCGCAGGCGCGGGTGCTGACCGAACACAGCGCCGGGCAACGCGCAATCCAATTCGAGGATTGCGTGGAATCGAAAATCCTGCTGACCCAGCACGCCTGATTTGATCCTGCGGGTAAAATAAAAAGCCAGGCTCGAAAGCCTGGCTTTTTTCCTTAACGAACTCCGGCTATTTTTCGGCTGAAGTTGTGTCCGAGGGCGTTTCGAGCCTGCCGGTTTCTTTCGACTCCATGGAATATTTCTGCACGGTGGAAAGAAAAGCCCGGCTGCTGGCTGGCGGCGTGATTTTGCCACTCAGAATGGTCGCGAAGGGAACCATTTTTCCGTAAAGAACGCGAGTCTCGTCGCGGTCCTGCGAGATCTTGGCTCCATTGAGGTCGATGCCGGCAAAAACTCCGCGGGCGCGAGAGTAAGTAAGCACTTCACTCTTCATCTTCCAATCGGTGCTGGCTGCGGCCTGGCGGCCCACCGGGCCGGCAGCGGCTGAAGCATCAGCGCCAACCTTGAATTTGGAGGAAAGCAGTGCGTCCATGCCTTTTTGATTCATAACCAGCATGACAAGATCAATGGCCTGTCCGCCGATCTGCAGTCCCCAGCTTCCGCCGGTGATACTGAGGGGCGCGGGCGCGCTCCAGCCAGTGGAGGTTTTGCAAGTGGCAACTCCCTTACCGTGGCTGCCGCCAAAACCTACGGCAATTTTCACCATGCTGGGAACCACGGCTATGCATTCGGCGCCGCTCATGATCTTCGATGGGATGGCCTGATCTTTGGCCCCCATGATTTCGTCCAACACCGTGGCGGCGTTCTGGATTCGTTTGTCGATATCGGACTGGTCTTTGGTATCGTCCGCGGCCCAACCCGGAGTGGCGAATAGCAGAACTGCGGTGCTGAGCGCCAGAAGGAAACTTGTTACTTTCCCGGCTTTAGGTTTCATAAATATTGTGTCCTCTTCTGTGCCCGGAAGGCACCTGTCTATCTCTGTTTCTACTCTCTTATCCTACTTATTCGGAGGGCAGGTGTGCCATCCGGTGGAGGCTGTAGTTGGCCGCAAAACGGGCTTTAGTGGAGGCAAAATTCCCGGTTCAGTTTTGGGACTCAGCCAGCAACCGCTCGCCTGCCAGCCGGGCAATAACGATCAGCCTGGCGGGCGCCGGGCCAATGGCGTGGGTGGGGTAACAAGTGATGAGCGTCAGTTGGCCCGCATTGGAGGCGCGCAAAACCGACAGGTCATTGGGCGAGACTACCTTGCGCGAGATCACGGTGTAGTGGAAACGCCTGCCGCCTTTCAGGACATAAATATCATCGCCGTATCGCAAGCTGTGGACGTGTCGAAAAAACGTATCCCGATGACCGGCAATCACCATGTTGCCGACAGAGCCAGGAAGACTGGAGTCGACCAGACGCGCCGGGCCCTCTAACAGAGAATGGGAAGAAGCGCCTTCCAGCACCACGGCCTCGAGATGAATCCTTGGAATCGAGAGTTTGGTGAGGGGTTGCGCACTGGTAATGGAGTCGTTCTCAGACCATTGACGCAGCAGCTTCTGCTGCTGGATATACATCCACAAATAATTTCCCGCCACGTAGGTACATAAACTCGATCCCAAGGCAAGAAGAAGGTAAGAAAGAGTTCGGCGAGTCGGTCTGGATGGGGCGAAAAGGTGCTCTCGCTTGGCGCGAAGACTTCTAAGGCGCCACGGCGCTGACTGCCGCACCCTGTGCCACCGGCTCTGAAGAAAGCAGCGCTTACTGAAAACCCTGGGACCCTGAAACTGCATAAACCGTAATTACTGTTTACTCAGCCTACTATTTCCGCGCAAAAAATCCCGCCACCAGCGAGCCTAGTCCAACTAATCCCAGCAAAGGAAGCATGGTGGAGGTCTGAGGCAACTGAGTATTCGTGCCCGCCCCGCCTGCATCGTCGCCCGAAATCGGGCTCCCGCCAGCAGAGTTGCCATTGCCACCCGGCACATTCTGGGGAGAAGCTGAAACCTGTTGCGTAACGGTGTGCTGGGCGCCTGTGCCGGTGTTATTTTGCGCCGCCCGATGATTGATTTGCCCAGCCGCATAATTAGTTTGTGCGCTGGTTTGCGCGTGCACCACTGCCCCAAGCGAGGTAAGAAGCAAGGTGGCAGCTAACGCCACTGCTTTCGACATAACAGCCTCCAACATTGACCCGTACTGACCCTTGTAGTATGAACGTAAGCCGCTGCTCGAGCAAAATCTATCCGGTGATGGGGGTAAGTTAGTACCTAGAGCAGGGTAGCTGGACTAGGAGTGCTGCTGGTTCGACCCGGCTGTTGGGTGCGACAGCGCTACAGGGTTGCGACAACTTCCACGTCCCCTTGTTTTTCAAGCACTTGAACGCGAACGGTGTCGTCCTGTCGCTCAAAGTGCAAATCCACGGACGAGTCGCCAACCTTAAGTCCCTTAATGGTGAGATAGGGAATTCCATCGGGAAGGCACGGGCGCTCAAACGCGACCCGGTTGTGCGCACCCTGTACGTCGAGTCCCAGACAAGCCTGAATCACCAGGAAGGGCGCGGCGGCAGCCCAGGCTTGGGGGGAGCACGCCACGGGATAAAGCGTAGGCCCTTCTTCCTGGCGCCGTTCCAGGCCGCAAAAAAGCTCGGGCAGCCGGTGCAGATCCATGATGTTGCTGACATCCAGGAGCGAGAGCAGGAGTTTTCCCGCCAGGTTCTTGAATCCGTAGCGGGCAAGGCCACCTGCGATGATGGCATTGTCATGCGGCCAAACCGAGCCGTTATGGTAGGAAAGTGGGTTATAGCGTGGCTCCCCTTGCGCCAGCGTGCGCACCCCCCAGCCGGTGAAGAAGTCGGGAGACAGCAACGTTTGGGCTGTGATCTGGCCGCGGTCCGGCCGGGCGATATTGGTGTAAAGGCAATGGCCGGCGTTTGAAGTCCGGACACGGCAGGGTCTTTTCTTTCCGTCCAGGGCCAGCGCGTACATGCCGAGGTCTTCGCACCAGAAAGCATCCTCAAACTTCTGCCGCAGGCGGGCCGCCTGCGATTCGAGCGTGGCGCACCGGTCTTTTTCGCCCAGCATGCAGCTGAGGCGGGAGGCGGCTAACTTTGCGGCGTAAACGTATCCCTGCACTTCGCACAAGGCGATGGGCGGTTCGGCGATGGCGCCATCGGCGTGAAAGACGGAGTCGTTCGAATCCTTCCATCCCTGCTGCACCAGGCCGCGGTCGCCGTGAGCGGCGTATTCCACGAAGCCATCACCATCCTGGTCTCCAAATTCGTCCATCCAGCGAAGCGCCGCCTGGATGTTGGGCCACAGTTGCTCGATCAGCTTGCGGTCGCCGGTGCGATCATAATAAGCCCCCGCGAGCATGACGAAGAGAGGAGTGGCATCCACGGTCCCGTAGTAATGGCCGAAGGGGATCTCACCCAGGTTGGCCATCTCGCCATGCCGCAGTTCGTGCAGAATTTTGCCGGGCTCGGCTTCGGTCCTGGTGTCGAGTGCTTTTGCCTGGCTGGCCGCAAGAAACTCAAGCACGCCCTTGGCCAGCGAGGGCTCGACCCAGAGCATTTCGAGCGCGGTAATGATCCCATCCCGGCCGAAGGCGGTGCTGAACCAGGGCACTCCGGCGTAGGGATAATCGCTTTCCGGGTTGCCAATGGTCATCATGCGCACGTCGGCGATGGAGCGCCGGATCCAATCGTTGAAGCGGGAGTTGGAACTGGAAATCCGGGGGAAGGACTGGGAGGCGGATTTCAGTTCGCTGCTGGCATTCCTTATCGCCTCGCTATAGCCGGAGCCGTCCGCCTCAGAACTGAGGTCGCAATGGATGCAGATGCGGAAATCCACCGTTTCCTGCGGTTTCAATTCAAAGTTGAATCGCATTTCCGGACCGATGATGCTTTTGGGAGCGGGATTAGACTCGATCCGAGTCCGGCGGGAAACTCCGTCCAGACCTTCGTAGGCGAGGACAATGCAATCGGCACCGGAGGCGAGATCAAGCTGCTGCCCCTTGCGCTCGCGGTGCATACCCCGGACTTCGAATATGTCGGCAAAGTCGGCGGCAAAGGTGAGAGCTACGGGGACGAGAAGCGGAGCCATGCCGTAGTTCACGAAGCGGAATTCCTCGTAACAGGCGCCGCGCCAGAGGAACTTTGATCGCAACAAGTGAAGGACCCCGCGATGGATTGCCACCTCACCAGCGTGCGAGACGTCGAGATTTGCCAGGTCCGCGCTGAAGCGGAAGTTGTTGGGTTCGACCGTGGAGCTCAACAGAAGCGGGCGCTCGTTCCACAAGCGCAGCACCATCTCGGAAAGGTGGCGGGTGCCATGATAGAAGATTCCCTGCTCGCCCATCCCCTGGCGCTGCACATCACCGTGGCGATCGAAGACGGCGAACATGGAGCCGTACTTCAAGACCCGGGTGCGATCTTCTGCCGGAGGTTCGGTTGTGGCTATGTAGTACTGCTGGGAGACGTTAACTTCGTCCAACGCAAAACTCCGTCGGCCGCCCTATGCGGCGCAGCTTTTTCCTTGCGGCTGATCATCCGGTGGTAGATCCTCAAGTAATCCTCAGTCATGCGAGCGGCGGTGAAATTCTGCTGAAAGTATTTTCGGACCTGCCTGCGATCGATTCGCTCGATCTTCTTCACCGCCTCCACCGCGCCCTTGAAGTCAGGAACGATGTATCCGCTGACTCCATCCTCCATGACCTCGGGGACAGAGCCAAAGGGATAGGCAATGACCGGGGTGCCGCAGGCCATGGCTTCGATCATCACCAGGCCAAAAGGCTCGGGCCAGCAAATTGGAAATAACAGCGCGGCCGCCTTTCCCAGGAACTCATTTTTTTCAGGATAGCCCACTTCGCCGATGAACTCCACATCCGAGCCGTCAATCAAAGGACGAATGCAGGAATCGAAATAATCCTGATCTGACTTGTCAATTTTGGCAGCGACTTTCAGCGGCATGCCGGCAGCTCTGGCGATCTCAATGGCTTGGTCCAAACCCTTTTCGGGAGAGGTCCGTCCCAGGAACGCCAGGTACTGCCCGGTCTTTAGATACGGAGAGTAGTTTTTTTCGGGAAGGCCGTGATGCACGGTGCCCTGCCAATTCAGATTGGGCAGCGGATCGCGCTGCGCATCGGAAATCGAAATGACGGGAACATCCCGGTAAACGTCGTATAAGGGCACGAGGTCGGGAATGTTGAGCCTCCCATGCAGGGTCGACACGTGCACGTATCGCTCGCGGCGGCTCAGAGGGAAGTGAAGATAGTCAATGTGAAAATGAATCAGATCGAAATCGTCCTTCTCGCTCAAAACTTTTTCCATCATCACCATGTGGTGAGCCAGTTGATCCACACAGTTGGTGTCCAACCGCAACGCCTCGGGGCAGGCAGGCACCAGGCGGGCCTTGGTCATGGAGTCGCCGCTGGCAAACAAAGTCACATCATGGCCCAGCCTGACCAGTTCCTCGGTCAGCCAGGACACAACCCTCTCCGTCCCGCCGTACATCTTGGGCGGAACGCTTTCGTACAGGGGCGCAACCTGCGCGATTCTCATTGGCGGGTCCTCCGTGAAGCTGGGCTTGGAAACCTGATAAAGGCCCCAGGGTTCAGGGCTGCGTGCAACCGTTTTGATTGTTGATGGTTCAGGGCACGCTCGGCACGGAGCGGCCCCAAGGTTTGAATACAAATCAAATCACTTCAATAGCTTACAGGCATCCGCAAAGATTTGCCATCGGGTGATTCCTGTAAAGCGCGGGCAAAAACTACCAAACGCCCTTGTCGCTCCCGGTCAGCCGGAAAGCTACCAGTGCTGAGACTGCCAGTGGAGGCAGCAGCGGCAGCCGGTACAGGGCGCGCAGATCGCCGTGGCGGCTGGCGCTGAGCAGTTGAGAGCCATAAAGCCCGGCGGCGGGACGCATAGGGACGCGGAGGAAATCGCCGCGAAACTGTACCCGCAGATCGGGGGAGTAGGCTGCCGCGATCACCTCAGGCGGAAGATTTATTTTACCGCCGAATCGAGTCACGTATTCGGAAACGATGAGCAGAAAGCTGGCGACGCCCGGCCAGATGCCGCCCGTTTCCGCGCCGCGCCGAAGCTCGTCAAAATTGATGCTCCCGCTTCCCAGCAGAGCGGCAACGTCCGCCATGTCGCACAGCCGGAAATAAAAGTGGCGGTACATCCGTTGCAGCGTTGAAATGAGGATGCGCTCCTCGGGCGCGGGAACCGGGAAGGTACGGCCGTTTACATTTCTGGTAATGCTGCGCTCGAGCACCCTTGCAGCCATTAACTTTTGTTCGCCGGTTTGCCCGAGATAACCTACGTGTACCTCCACCAGTTCTGGCAAACCGGGAACTTGAAAATTCCATTTATTGGCCAGCCGGTCCCCCCAGCTGCGTGGTTCCTGGATGGCCTGCAACTTTTCCTGCATGACGCGCGAGACCTGCGCGGGCGCCCCGCTGGTGTAGAGATCGAGATCGGAGCCGAGATCAGGCCAGTGGTCGAGCGACTTGATCACACTCACGGGGCAGCCGGAATCCTCGAGAGCTTGAACGATGGCGTGCAACCACTCCACCGCGTTCGAGATTCTTGCCGATTCGGTTTTCACCGCGGCGCCGCACCATTCCTGCAACCCTTGCTTCTGCTGCGCGGCCGCAATGGTTTCCAGCACGCGGAGAGCGCGGACGGTGACATGGTGCATGTCGGCCAGAGCCAAAAGATCCTTGAAGCCCTGCTCTCCCAGTTCGGCACCGAGATCAAAGCGGGACAATTCATCCGCGGGACTCGACGAATCTCCAGCATGCCCCTCAAACATTAGCCTGGAGAGGAGGGACATGTTGCGGTCATCATTGGTCGCATTCATTGGGGGCGCGCTATTCATTGGACTCCGATCCAAAAAACATGGTTCGATGTGAGCTCAGCAGAACGGGTTAGTCAACGAGAGGTCTCCAGGGCCAGCTGGCGTTTCCCGGCGCCCGGGCAATCGGAGACGCCGGTTTCAATCTGCGTGCCCTCCTCGTAATCATTCCAGGTGGCGATGAGCAGGAAGGGCATGGGCCGTTCCCGATCGTCGTACTCGTGAAAAATCTTAAGCGTATCTTCAAAGGTCTGTCCACAGCGGCGGTCCATGTGGCGGTTCAAGGTCCAGGATGCTTTGGTGTCATTGAAGCCCGGCCAGATGGTTCCCACCACCACTTTGCCGGCGCGCTCCTGCATCTTTTTATAAAACGTCTGCAGATATTCCTTGCCCCAGTCGCCGCCACTCGGGTCCCAGGCGCGCGCGGGATGGACCCAGGCGTAGTAACCGTCGAAATCCTTAGCATACTGCGGCGGCGGCTCGTCCTTGTAGATCAGGATGGGCGGGCTCTCCCATTGATCGACGGCTGCGCGCACCCGGTCCCAGTTGGTATGACCGCGTTTGGGAAAGATGAATATCACCGGCCGGCCTCGATAGGTCACATAGGCACTGCGCGCCGGCGCGTTCGGGCCGATATAGGCGCGATAGGCTTTTTCAAATGCCTGCAGCGCTTCCTCAGTCGCCTGCCCATTGTCTTCCTGGGTTTCGTCGTACATCAGGCAAACATGGAAGTGATTGTCGGCGGCCACTTGCTGCAGCAGCGCGGTGCTGCCATCTTCAAAGGGACGGCGCTCCCCGTACCAGTCCACGGCGAAGGCATAGATGCCCATCTCTTTGGCTTTTTGAATCTGTTTGCGCAGGACGGCCGGGTCCTGCGTGGAATATCCGACATTGATGTGCCCGGGATACCCGAACCACGGCTGGTAATCAGCCAGAATCCTGGGCGACTGCTGCAGGCCGCGCAGATTGACAGAAGGGCGGACCGGGGCGCGGGAGCAACCGCTGGTCTGGGCAATCAGAACCACTGCCGCCAAAAGTAATATAAGTGCGTAGAGAACTTTCATATGAGCAAGAACACGCCGGCTGTGCCTTTGATGCGGAACAGCAGCTCTGGGTCGGCTGGGAACACGCCGGCTAGGGTTTATCGCCGGAAATATTCTGCATTTCGCGGACCATCCAGCGGTCGGCTCCGGGGGTCATCAGAACCATGCTGGTAACGGTTACCGGTTCTTCATAGATGACTTTGCCGCCATCCAGCACCTGAATGTTGAGTTCCGCCCGGTCGCGGAGTTGCATGGCGTCGCCGGCGGGGGAGTAGAAAATCGCTTCCAGTTTGTGTCCACGATCCTGATAGCGTGCATGTAGTCCGGATTTGATTTGCGAATTCACGCGCTCCGTCAGAGCCTGTTTGGCGAGGCCGGTAAAGTAGCCATCCAGCAACCCGGGGCGGTTTTCATCGAGCGCCTGCGCCATGGTCTGCCAGGCGAGTGCATAATCGCGGGGCACACTCTTGCTGGTGAGATCTTCGATCGCGCGCGGCCCGATGTTCTCGGTATTCAGCTCAACGCGAGGAAGTTCGGCCTCCGCCGCCGCATTGAGATAGGGTGCTCCGCAGAGAACTGCGGCCAACCAGGTTGCCAGAAAACCGTAACGTAAGGCGATGCCTTTCATTTTCCCGCGGAAACCTCCAATTCATTTCCGGTAACCACGCCGGAGGCGACGGTGATGCGAGCATGGCCCTGCACCGGCATTTCTACTTTTGCCACCCCGCGTTTGATGGGAACATCCACGGTCGTCTTTCCTGCTGCATCGGACTTGGTGAAACTGACGACGGTGCCGTCGGGCACCGAATTTCCCCCGCAATCGCGCACCGGATCGGTTTCGATGAGGAGTCCCTTTTGCGCGCGGCTGGCCTTGATGCGCAGGTTGCATGCGTCAGCGGCAACCTGCTGCACCACGCGCACTTCGTTGGCATTCCCGATGGCGGCGCCGATGCGCATCGCGCCCTCCTTGGGAGCAGAGCTCAGCCGTACCCAGGCAATTCCGTTATCCGAGGTGCGGGTCGCGGACATCTCTTTTGCGTCCTTGGGCAGGATGCGGAAGGTGACCGCCGCCGGCTTCAGCACCAGGTTGTGAAAATTGTCATGCACAAATGCAACCGCGCTGACGCCATTGGCACTGCCCACCGGCACGCGCGAGGGATGCACTAGCAAATTCAAGCGATTGGGCGCCGCCGGATTGACCAGAAAATTTGCCGATGAGCACCCATCGGAGACGCACAGGATGGCGGTGTAGCGGCCGGCGTGTTCCAGCTGGTCGGAATCGACGGCGATGTCGCTGCCCGCCTGGACTGTGCGTTTGTTCACACTACCGGGTCCGATGAGATAGAAAGTCGCTTCTCCGGATCCGCTGGTGGGAATGGTGATGGAGCCTCCCGCGGTGGCCTGCGCCGGGGGATGAATTTCAGACGCGTAGGCGCCCATGACTGCTGCTGCAAAAAACATCAGCGCTGCAATGGAGGCTCGCATATCAGGTGGTGGTATCGAAGTGATTCACGAAGACGCGATAAGTCTGTACGTTCTTGGCGATGTCGGCCGGCAGGTCTACCGCGAATGAAATTGGAACCTGCGGCAAAAGCGCCTTCGCCACGTATCCGTCGGAGACCCAAATCACTTTCCCGTTGTTGTCATAGTAGGCGGCGATCACATGGGGGATGTTTACGATCTGGCCGCTCTGGTTGGTAAGTTGTCCAGTCAAAACTTTTTTTCCCAGGGCATCGCTTTCGAGTCTCTGCTGGTTGACTTCAATTACAGGATCGGCGCTGGCCGCGACCAGGAGCGCTTTGGCATCCATGCGGACATTCTTGATCTTCTCCAGCCGCATTCCGGGGAAGTCAATCCGGTAAGGCGAGACCTGCTTGGGGAGAAGAGTGTGGGCGATCTTATCGAAGCTGCTCTCCTGCGCGATTTCGTTGGCGCCGGCATCGAGCAAAGTGGCTCCAATATTGACGTAGGCGGGGACCGAGTCTTCGTTGACGACTTCGCCGACCAGCACCACGCTGTCGGGGCGCTGAATGGCATTCATGGAAATGATGCGCACCTGCGGGCTGTCTACGTTCTGCACGCCCCAATCGTCGCTGGCGCCGCGGCTGATGACGTCCCAGCGGAGATAGTTGACGGGAATTACCTGGGGCGGCAGAGCCGCGCTTTTATCGACCGGCCAGAAGACTTTCCACGTGTCTCCGGCTTTCTGCACTTTCATGTCGCGAACATCGTCAAGCGGCCCGACGCCGGTGGTGTAGTGCAGCTTGGCGCGGACGGTGGCTTCCTGCTCCGAGGTATGTAACCCCCAAACGTCGAAACTTTCGAGCGATGCGTAAGTGAGAAGGCTGCCATAGCTGCCGTTGAATTCACGAATGAATGTGGTCTTGACCACATCGCTGCGGTTGGCGAGGCGGGCATAAGCGGCGTCGAAGTTATGCGACTGTATCTGGGAGAGCATAAGCCGCACCGCCTGATCGGGAGTGCCGGCGGAGCGCATCTCCCTTCGCTGAACTGCTCCTGACTGGAACCACGCAAATACGGCCAAGGCCACGGTGACGGCGGCGACGAGAATGGGAAGGATGCGTCTCATCAATGCGCCTCCCGCACCAGCGCGCCCTCATCCTCGAGCGCGGGATAGGCCAGCGCGGATTCGGGGCGAAGGCGCCGGCGGTCAGGGATAAAGGCAAACAGGATGGCGAGAATGCTGCTCGCGAAAGGTAGCGTCCCCCACAGCAATCCTTCGGTCGCAGTAGGCATGGCGTCGGAGGGAATCGGCCTGGCAGGCGGGATGTCTTCCTTGGACCAGACCGTGATGGTGCCCGAGTCGTAGCTCTCCACCTTCCTCCAGCCGGCAAAATTGACCAGCGGCTCGTAGTAAGGATCGTGGATGAAGATGTACTTCAATCCATAGTGACTGGCATGACGAAGCATCATCCGCAGCGACTCCATGCCAGCCGTGCCGAAATATTTCGCGCTGGTTAACTGGGCGGTCCCGTAGTGCGTGAATTCAGGCAGCAGGCGGGCGGAGTTGTACTCACCGTCCACGCTGTTGGCGCTCGTGTAAGTGGAGGCCTTCGGGAGGGCATTGCCGAATCCCAGGGTCAGATAGCGGTAGCGATCGTGTCCATCGCGGTTCAGAAAGCTGTCGATAGCGTCCACATTGATGTTCGAGTTCGGAGAAAAAGGAGTGATGGCCATCCATGCCATAGGGAGGGCCAGTGAAATGATCGCTGCAAAGCCGAGTGCGGTCGCGGCCTTGCGGTGGTAGCGCTCGATCATGCGTTCCGCGATCAGGCCCACAATGGGAAGCGCCATGAATGCGGCCCATAAGGTGAATCGCTCGAAGGTGAGAATCTCAAACGCCCGGCGGAACACCCATTTGGGTACCGGCGTGGTGCCGCCCAGTCCGAAGAGGAAGGTGATCCAGAAGCCGAACAGCAGAGGCCTGAGTCTGCGGCTGGCGGCGCCAAAGGTAACCACAAACGGAAACGCGAAGATCAGCATTCCGTAGGGTACGATGAAGTAGTTCGTTAGAAAGGTCGGGTTCAGGAGCAGGTTGGAACGGCTGGCGTGTGGAATCGGCATCTGCTCGATGGGATGGCGGATGATCGAAATCCAATAGGGAAGCAGCACCAGTCCCACGCCCGCGCCCGCGATTCCGGCAAATACCAGCGCGCGAATGAATACGGCGGCGCGATTTTTCTCCGCTTCGCTGTCGATGATGGCCAGCCAAAGTACGGGAAGAGCAAACAGGACGGAGCCGAAAATCAAAGTCACGTGGTGGACCGCGCCGGCGGCCAGTGTGAGCATCACGCCCTTCAGCAAGGCGCGGAAATCCGACGAGCGCGACCAGTCATAAAAATAAGGCAACGCAAGCAAATAGAGCGGCGCGGAAAGAGTGGTGGGCAACTGTCCCGCGGAGTAAACCAGGAAGACCACCGCGCCGAGAAATACGCTGAAGAACGCGGCATAACTGCTGGCGCGCTCGTCCACCCAAAGCCGCGCGAAGCGGTACACACTGACCGGCGTGAGTAAAACCGCGACCAGTTGCACCAGGAGGTAGGCCGCGTGCAATCCGAAGATGTAGGAGAGTAGGGCAATCCACTGATGGGCCAGGGGTGGATAGGTGGCTTGGGAGAATCCGGCGAACCATTTCGGGTTCCAGGGATTGAACCAATGGTGAGCATAATGCGAGGCAAAAAAGACGTGAAAGTTCGCGTCGTAGGAATTGGTCAGCGGCAATTGCATGGCGAGCAGCGGCCCGTGTATTGCCAGGGCCAGGAGCAAGGTGAAGCGCAAAGGAATGGCTCGCGAAAGATAGCTCGTTTCCACGGTGGTTGTTACCCCTCCCCGGGGTGATGTGAGCACCCGCTTGGATTCATGTTGGTGGATTAAGGTTTGTCCTAGGTTACCACGGTAATGCGAGCCTGTGATGGCTGGCAACTTATTGTAGGGTGTGGATTTGCAGCGTCGCGGTTACCGCAGCGAATCCAACCGCAAAAACTCGCAACGCATCAGAATGTTGACGGCGGGGCGACAGAAATTCGGGAGTAAGTGCACAACATGTCGCTGCCGCACTGCACCATGCGTGGAAAGCCTTTTATAGCCATAGCACTCTTGTCTTTTGTGGCGGCAGCTCCCCTGCTGACGGCACAGACTTTCGAGGTAAATCAGCCACCCCCGAAGAAAGCCCAGAAGAAAGGGCAGCCCAAATCCAATGCCGCGGCCAAGCCGGCTGACGAAAATGGAAATGGAATCGGCTGGGGATCAGGCATCGAGACCGCCCGCGAATCCCGTGCGGCGCAGCAGGCATTAAATAAAGGGGACTATCGCGCCGCCATTGCCGCCGCCACCCGGGCCGCCAAGTCGGCTCCGCAAAATGCCGACCTGTGGTTTTTGGTGGGATACGCCGCCCGGTTAAGCGGCGATTACAACTTGTCGCTCGAGGGTTACCGCCGCGGTTTGCAAAGAAAGCCGGCTTCGATTCAAGGACTTTCCGGAGAGGCACAGACTTACGCAAAAATGGGCCGCACGGCCGAGGCCCAGGAGTTGCTGAAAAAAGTGTTGGAGGCAAATCCGAAGAGCGCCACCGACCTGCAACTTTCGGGCGAGCTGGCGTTGGGCTCTGATCCTGGTACCGCGGTTGATCTTCTGAAAAGGGCGGAAACGATCAAGTCCGATGCGCGCACAGAACTGCTGATCGCGCGGGCCTACCAGAAGCTCAACCAGCCGGGCGCTTCCAAGCAGTATCTGGATCGAGCCCAGAGCCGGGCGCCAAATGATCCCAGTGTGCAGCGGGCGGTCGGAGCTTTTTATCGGGATTCTGGAAAGTACGATGAAGCCATCGCCATGCTGCTAAAAGTAGTTCGCAAAGTTCCCGATGCGCTTCCCGAGCTCGCCTATACCTACGGACTGGCGGGCAAGAAAAGGCAAGCGGCGGAAACCTACAGCCAGGCGGCCAATCGGCTTCCGAAAGATGCTGGCCTACAGCTGAGCGCGGCCCAGGCCCAGGTCAATGTGGGCGGGTTCGAGCAAGCGGAGAATTTTCTGAAGCGGGCTGAAGCTTCAAATCCCAATAGCTACCGGCTGCACGCGATACGCGGCCAGATGGCGACCCTGGAAGATCATAACGAGGAAGCCATCAGTGAATACCGCACTGCCATCCAGAACCTGCCGGAGACACCCCAGGAGGGCCCGCTGTATCCGGTGTCATTGCACCTGAGCGTCTCGGAAATCTACCGGCGCATGGGCCAGGGGCCGCAGGCGGAAGCGGAGCTGACGGCGGCCCGGACCGCGCTCAATAAGGTCTCCGGTACCGAACAGGCGGAGCGCCCCGACTACCTGCGCTTGCGGGCGCTGATCGAATCCGGCTTTGGCGACAATGCTGCGGCGGAGCGGGACCTGAAAGAGGCGATGACACTGGCGCCCAACAATATCAACATCCAACTGAACTACGCCAACCTGTTATGGAAGACCGATCGTCCCCAGGAGGCGCTGGAGCAATACAAAAAATCGTTGCAAAGCGATCCCGGCAATCATTCCGCCCTTACCGCCTTGGGATACCTGTCGCGTGATTTGAAAGATCCGGTTTCGGCAGAAAAATATTTTCTGAAGCTGGTGGAACTGTATCCCCGCGATTACGTTCCCTACTTCGCGCTCGGCGATCTCTATACGTCGAGCCGGCAGTTTGACCGGGCGCAGGCCAGTTACGAGAAAGCCCATGCGCTGGCGCCAAAGAATGCGCTGATCGTTGCCGCCGCCATCAATTCATCACTGGAAGGTCCCGCCCATCAGTTGGCCCAGGCGAAGTCTTGGATTGAGGCTGCGGCGGCGAATCCCGCCATCAATGACAATCCCCAGGTGATGCGCGAGCGCCAGCGGTATCTGACCTTCACCGGAAATTATCAGGAGGCCGCGGACCTGGGATACAAGGTCCTGGAGAAACTGCCGCACGATCCCGAAGCGCCGACTTACCTGGCCTACGATCTGCTGTTCCTGGACCGCTTCAACGACGCGTACAAGATTGTCGAGCAATACGAGCCGCTAATGCCGAACGACCGCGACCTGCCGCTGATCGCGGGCTACGTGCACGCCCACCAGGGACGTTCGCGGGAGGCCGAGGCCGACTTCACGCGATCGCTGGACCGCGATCCCAACGATGCCACCGCCTACATGAATCGCGGCTATGCGCGAAATGACCTGCGCGAAGCCAGCAAGGCCATCACCGATTTCGAGGCGGCGCTGAAGCTTCGTCCCAATTACGGCGAAGCCCATTTGGGGCTGGCCTTTGCGAATTTGCAATTGCATCGCGCAAAGCCGGCGCTGAAGGAAGCCGACCTGGCGGCGGGACTGATGGGGGAAAATGTCGCCACTCACCTCGGGCGCGCCGAAGCTTACCGGCAGCAGATGATGTTCCACCAGGCGGAAGGGGAGTACCGCGCCGCCTTGAAAGTGGCGCCCGACAACGTGCAAGTGCATCTCGCGCTGGCGGAGGCGTTATACCGGCTGCATCGCTATAACGACGCTCTGGAAGCGTTGCGGGGGGCCCTGGGCAAGGGGACGAATGACTCCATTCTCTACGCTGAGATGGCCCGCAGCTATGCCCAGCTCAAAGAAAGAGATAGCGCTTATAAGGCCATCACCAGTGCAGAAGCAAATGGGAACGACAGCAAGGTGCTGATGGCGACCGGGGAATCGCTGCTGATCCTCGGTGACAACAAGGCCGCGATGCAGCGTTATGCGCGGGCCCTGGACGCTCCCGGCTCCGATCGAGTTGAGGTGCGGCTGGCTCTCGCCCGTTTGTTTGTGCAGTCCAACCGTCGCGTCGATGCCCAGGACCAGGTGGCCTTCGCGCTGGCTGAATCAAGAGTCGGAGATGCCAACGCAGTGACTCCGGAAAATTTGATTGATGCCGGGCGCATCCTGGTCTCCATCGATCAATTCGAGCTGGCCAAAAAATACTTTGCGCGGGCGCAGGCCGAAGGGGCGGACCAGGAGTCAGTGAATCTCGGTCTGGCCAATGCCGATCTTGCTCTGGGCGAAACCCGCAGCGCCATGGCCCTGCTGAAAGTGATTGGCAGTAATCCGGATACCGCCGAGGACTACGATTACCTGCTGGCCATGGGAAACGCGTTTCAGCAGGAGCACAATACTCCGCAGGCGCTGGGCATGTACGCGCGGGCGAACCAGCTCATGGCGGGGAACGACTATTCACGTGAAACGGAAATGCGCCTGGCCGAAGAGGAAGGGAAGCAACTCACGCAACAGGTCAGCGTGGAGCCGCAGTTTTCGGTTTCCTCCATTTTTGAAGACGTAAACATCTATCAGCTCGACGCCAGGCTGCGGGGTTTGCCATCTACTTCCCCGGTGCTTCCGACGCCGCGTTCTACGGTCGAGACCTTTGCCCGCGCCCGCTATCATCTGCGCTTCAAGGGCTGGCCAACGATCAGCGGATTTGTCGCGGAACGGAACGCGCGCGGCAACGTTTCCTTTCCCAGCGAGTTTCTGATTCAGTACCGGAACACCTACGACACGATTTTCAACGGGGGGGTGACTCCGGTGTTTCACCTGTTTGGCACGCCCATCAGTCTGAACCCGGGGGTGCAATTCACTCTGCGGCGGGATGCCCGCGCGCCGGCGGCGTTGAATCAAAACCTGTTCCGGCAATACCTCTACGTATACACCGGCTCCTTCGCCAATTGGGTCGCTGTTTCCGGCAGCCTGATTCATGAATCCGGCCCGTTCACCGGGATGAATCTGCACTCGCGCGACGCCGCCGGGACGATTCAGTTCCAGGTGGGCCGGCCATGGGGAAAGACCGCACTGCTGACCGGATATGAAGGTCGCGACGTGCTCTTCCGGCCGCTGATCCGCGAATACTACACCACTGACACCTACATTGGATTGCAGCGCAAATTCCGTCCGGCATGGACGGCGGCGGTGCTGGCCGAATACCTGCGGGCATGGCGGGTGCAGGATGCTTCGTTTGCCATTGCGCAGGCCCTGCGGCCGGGATTCCGCCTCGATTACAAGCCGATGGCCTCGCACTGGGCGGTGCACGCCGCCGGAACCTGGTCGCGCGGCGAAGGCTACCATGCCTACGACAATGTAAGTAACGAAGTCATCGTCTCTTACACCAGGGGTCTCGAGCGTCCCCTGAATGACGGGCAAGGGGAAATCCCCGTCACCTACCCGCTGCGGATTTCTCTGGGAATTCAGCAGCAGACCTTCTACGACTTCACGGGAAAGAACCGCAGCACCATCCTGCCGGTCATCCGCTTCAACGTCTTCTAACATGAACACCCTTCATCATAAGCACGGGGTCTGCCGCGATGCCCGATAACCAGCCGTTCGAAATCGCAGCGGCGGCGGCGCCAGAAACGGCAATCGGGCGGAGGCGCTCCCTGCACAAACTGCGTGCCCGGGTGCTGGGTGGAAGCGCGACCATGCTGTTCAGCTCCGTGGTAGTGGGCGGCATGAACCTGGTTTACAACTTTTCCATTGCCCATGTGCTGGGAGCGGACAACTTCGGCCATGCCAGCGTGGTTTACACCATGCTCATGCTGCTCTCATCCGTAACTTTGTCGTTCCAGCTGCTGTGCTCGAAGTTTGTGGCTCGCACTGAGTCGGAAACGGAACGGGTAGGCATCTACCGCCTTCTGCATCGCCGCGCCTGGTTCTGCAGCGCCGGAATCGGCATCGCTCTGGCGGCTGCAAGCCCGGTCATAACCGCTTACCTGAATCTCCCCTCGAAGATCCTCATTTACCTGCTGGCTACGGCGACCGTCTTTTACATTCCCCTCGGTGTGCGCCGCGGCTTTATGCAGGGCACATACCACTTCCGGCCGCTGGCCCTGAATTTTGTTACGGAAGTGGTGGTCAAGCTGATCGGCGCGATGGCGCTGATGTCCGCCGGCTACAGAGTGGAAGGGGTCGTGGGGGCGATGGCCACTTCGGTAATTGTTGCCTACCTGATCGCGGCGCCGCGAAAGCACGCGTTAACTGCTGTACCCCCAGCCACGCTGCGCGCCGGCATGGAGGAAGGGGTGCAGGCAGTTACGTTTTTCGTGGGCCAGGTCATCATCAATAATTTGGACATCATTCTGGTGAAGCATTTCTTTGACGCCACCGCGGCCGGGGTTTACGCCGCCGTGGCTCTCGCCGGCCGCGTGGTTTACATGCTTTCGTGGTCGGTGGTGAGCGGCATGTTTCCTTTCTCCGCCAAGGCCCGTTCCGAGGAGCACAGCGGCAGAGCGGTTCTCAGCACCGCCATGTTGATGGTAGTAGTGATCGCCAGCCTTTTCACCCTCGCCGTGTGGCTCGCTCCCTCGGCCTTGTGGCAGCTTCTGCTGGGTCATGGATTTCCCGTTCCCGCGCACGGGTTCTATTCGTCTCTTCTGGTACTGTATGCGGTCACTACGGCGATCTACTCCCTGGGCGTGGTGCTGATGACATATGAGATATCACGAAAGATCGGCAATGTGAGCTGGGTGCAACTGGGATTTAGCGCCGCCATCATCCTCGGAATTTACCTTTTCCATAACAGCCTGCGGCAAGTGATTGCGGTGCAACTGGTGGTGATGCTGGCGCTGCTGCTGTTGGTATCGCTCCCCTTCCTGCGCGCCCGGCAAAATGAACCGCCGATGGAAGAGGCCCCATGGGGATTGGTGAAGATGAAGCGAGTCGAGGAAGACGAGGTCATCGCCGAATTTCTGAAAAGCGAGTTCTTTCAGCCCGAGTTCAGCCATCTCCGCGAAACATTTTCGAAAGTGGTCAACCATCCCGACCTCGGCAACGCGCGCGACAATGCCTTGCGCCGCGCGTTGTTGTACCTGCGCCGCGGCAGGTTATGGCGCGAACTGCCGCCTGACACCGAGTGGTGGGAGGTGCAGTTGACGGCGGATGATGTTGCCAGGATCAGGGTGTTTCCGCGAAACCATTGGCTGCGGTACGGCATGCCGGGTTTCCTTCTGCTCGACACGGTCGAGAACGTGCGTTCGCGAATTCTCTCCCACTCTCGAGACCCATTCGTCGCCAAGCTGCGCTCGCTGAGCGTCGAGATGTCAAAAGAGGTTGGATACAGCTCCGTCATCCTCATCTCCATTGATCCCGGGACGCCGCTCACCATTATTGAGGGCAATCACCGCATGACCGCGGCGGCGCTGCTCTCGCCTGAAACCCTGCCGGCACGCTTTCGATTTCTGTGCGGATTCTCGCCGCATATGGCCGAATGCTGCTGGTACCAGACGGATTTTTCGTCGCTGTGGCACTATGGGAAAAATACTCTGACCTACTACCTGAAAGACCGGCACAAACTCACAACCGAAATACTGGAAGGCGAGACCGCCGCCAAGGCAGGCGTGGGCGCGGACTGACGGGAAGCTTACCGGGGTTGCGGGGCGGAATTGGTTCCCACCAGGTCCAGGTGCCGGGCGGCGTAGCGGTTGCCATCAAACACCGCGGAAACGGTCACATCCAGACCTTCCCGCAATTGACGCAGCGTATTCACCGCGATGGCATCCACGTAAACGTCGTAGGTTTTTCCATCACTGTTGTTGTGGATGGCTATCATTTTGCTGGACAGGTCGAGATAGGTAATTCCGCCGGCAAACGTAAACGCCGAGCCAGGGGCGGCCAGCAGCCTTATTTCGGTGATCTCTCTTTGCGGCGAAAAATTGAGAGCCACCAAAGCGCCTTGGGTAAGGTCCATCAAAGTGGCTGGCTGGTCGGCTTTGCGTACTACCGTCGCAGAGGTGAGGTGCAGCTTCACCGGCTGGTCGGAGAGTTCGTCGCGCACGGTCAGGGTGTGGCGACTAAGGTCCATTTCCGTGATCTGCCCGTGGCTGCTTCCACTTTCGACCGAGGTTTGGATCCAGATCGTCTTGGCGAACACCCTGCTGCCATTGAGCATGGTGTCCACGTAAACGCGCTGCGCCTGTTGAACGTCGCGCAGGGTAATGGGTTTGCCGTCACGGAAAAACCTGGTGCGGGTGTCGAATGCAATCTTGATCTTCTGTTTGCCGCCGAAGGGCTGGACCACCATCCGGTTGGTTACCTCGTCCAGGCTTTTCACCGTTCCTCCGATCAGGGTGACGGTGCGTTTTGGGAGAGGAGGCGGGTCGAGCAAAGGGTCGAAGTCTTCCCGGCGGGCCGCAGGCCTCGAATTTACCGGCGAGGATGTCGCGGGCGCGCCGGTTGGTGATGCGGGTGTAGACCCCGTCTGCTGCCGGGCAAAGGCCGGAACCGAGATGGCAAAAGCAGTGAAAAGGCTGAGAAGTCCCAATCGATTGCGCATATTTTGGTTGGAGAGTTGGATGCGCCCCGGGGCGGGAAGGGTAGCCAGAGATGATGCTGCCGGAAAGGTAACGCGAGCTGTTAAGATAGCATCCAAGTCATTGAATCCAAAGTTGCCGGAAAGACCATGCGCTCAGTTATTTCCAATCTGCTTTCCGCCGCTCTTGCCGCTACGCTCGTGGCGTCAGCGGCCGGCGAAACCCAGTTCCGGATCAACATCCCCAAGCGTACCCAGGCTACGCCGGTTCAGAAGCTGAACCGCCAGGGAGTTAAAGAAATTCAGCGCCACAACCTGGAGAAGGCGCAGAAACTTTTTTACAAGGCCTATCTGCTCGATCCCGACGACCCCTTCACGCTCAACAATCTGGGCTACATTTCGGAATTGCAAGGAAAAGTGGAGCGTGCGCAACGTTACTACGAGCTGGCGGCGAAAGAGAACAACTCGGAAACGGTGATCGCCGCAGCCAGTGTGCGCGAGTTCGAAGGCCGCAAATTGAGTGATCTGACCACCTCCTATGCCAATCTGGACCTCCGGATTAATCGCGACAATGTTCAGGCCATGAGCCTGCTGCAGCAGGGAAGAAACCAGGAAGCAGAAGACGTGCTGCGGGGGGCGCTGAAGCTGGACCCAAGAAATCCGTTTACGCTCAACAATCTGGGCTATGCCATGGAAGGCCAGGGAGACCTGGAGGCTGCGCTTGGCTACTATAACCAGGCGTCGATCACCCATTCGACCGAACCCATCATTGTATCCCTCGATCCTCACTGGCGCGGGAAGCCCATCAGCGATGTCGCATTCAGAAATCAGGAAGCGGTCCGCCGCCGGCTGAGTTTCGAGCAGAGCGCGCAGGACCATGCGGCCCGCCTCAACGTAGAAGGCGTGGCCGCGCTGAACCACAACGATCCCCAAAAAGCCTTGAATTATTTTGAACAGGCTTACAAGCTGGATCCCCAGAGCGCATTTTCGCGGAACAACATGGGATACGTTTCCGAGGTGCAGGGCGACCAGGAAACCGCCAACGAGTTTTACAGTCTGGCCCAGCGTGGATATGAGGCGGGTAGGCCGGTGCAAGCCGCCAGCCACCATGAAATGGTAGGAGCGGCGATTGGCTCGGTTGCCGGCGCCAATGCGCAAGGCACCGAGGCAAATCTGCAGGCCCAGGCCGAGGCCAAGCGGCGCAGCGGGACACCAGTCGTTCTGCGCCGCCGGGACAACAGCCTGGTTACGGTTCCCCAACCGGACAACCCTCCCGCTGAATCCACCCCGGCCCGGCCGGCAATTCCCCGTCCCCCCCTTGGCAGCGTCCCCATCGACAATGCCCCGGTGGAAAATTCCATCCCTCGTCCTCCGCGCTGATCCACAGCCGCTGCAAAGACCATTTGGGCCGGACGCCCCCGTCCGGCCTGGGCGACCACCCGCCCGCCCCTTTACATGCACGTGGCAGTACAATCACAAATTAAAGGAGCAACATGGCAGAACCTACTTATGAGGAATTGAAAGCACGGCTGGCGGACCTCGAAAAGCAACAGGGCGCGCGGCGCACCGGAAGCCTGGAATTCAGAGTCGGAGAAAAGGGCGGAGTCAGCGTTTACGGCCTGGGACGCTTTCCCGTGACCCTCTATTACGAGCAGTGGAACCGGCTGCTGGACTCCGCCGAAAAGTTGCGCCAATTCTTGGAAGAGAACAAGTCAAAGCTGAAGTTGAAGGAATGAAGTTGAAAGAATAGAGCGGCGACGACGCTGAGAATAGCGACGGCGCCTTGGTTTGCCTATTCCATCCAGTTCAGAATAACTTCATCTGCTGATCTTTGGGTGCCGCCCGGATCGCATTCTTCTCCCACCCGGATTGCCGGGTGATTCCATATTTCGCGCGCAGCCGCGCGAAAAGCTCGGCAATACGCTTGCGGTAGGCCGCCGGCAAAACCGCCCGGTCTTTAAAGCGCTGTTCATACTCCCGGACAAGCTGTGGAAAATGTTCCCGCAAAAACGGCAGGAAAACGGCGGCGGAGCATGGCTTCAAAAACAGCGGGTTGGCATGAATGTGGCACGCCTTGGCCTGGGATGCGGCGCGTACCACGTCCTCCAGCTGACGTGGCCCATCAGTGATCCCGGGCAGCACCGGGCGCAAATCACGCCCGCGCGGATTCCGGCGTCGCGTAATTTGCTCATCGCCTCCAGCCGTAGATCGGGACGCGGGGCGCGAGCTTCCAAAATGCGCGCCAGATCGATATCCGTGGTGGTCACTGTGAAATTCACGCAAATGCGGTTGTGCCGCGAAATTTCCTGCAACAGATCAATATCGCGTGGAACCATCGCCGACTTGGTCACGATACCCAGATCGAGTCCGGAGTGCCGCGCCAGCTCCTGCAAAATGGAGCGGGTAATTTCCAGCTGGCGCTCGATTGGCTGATACGGATCGGTGGCGGTTCCGATAGCGATGTCCTCTCCCGGCTTCACCCTGCGAAGTTCCTGGCGCAGCAGATCGGCGGCGTGCTGCTTGACGAAAATCTTCTGTTCGAACTCAATGCCGTCGCGCATCTCCATGAACTCGTGGGTATAGCGGGCATAGCAGTATTTGCAGGCGAACTCGCAGCCGCGGTAGGGATTGATAGTCCAGGTAAATGGCATGCGCGATCCGGTGCACCGGTTGAGAAGAGAGCGGACGGGCAGAGTGAAGTATTCAACGTCATGCCCCTGGCGCACGCTCTCACCATGCGAGGCGAGCTGGGCAATCCCCACCAGACGCGGACCGGACTCGGGGAGGAGGGGCAGAGAAGCCATATTCGCCTTTTGTTCGCCATAGTAACATATTCCGGTAACCTCGCCCTGTCATCCTGAGCGGAGCAGTCGAAGGACCTGCTGTTCTCAGGGTCCCCATTTTCCAGCCAACGCTAATCGCGGACGAACCACACCCCCGTCCGCCACACGACAAGGGCTTACAGGGCACTGTTCCTCAAACTTGCCCTGTCACCCTGAGCGGAGCACAATGTGATTGGCTTGCCAATCATCGTGCGCAGTCGAAGGACCTGCTGTTCCTCAAAGTTCATGTAGCGCCGGACGCCCCCAAAGGGCTGGATGCCCGCCCCTACAAGCCTGTGCCTACTACTGCGCCGCCGCAGCCGGCTTCTCAAACAGCTTAGGATCCACTGCCGGATTGATCTGAATCCGGCTGAACTGCGCCGAACTCGCATCCTGGCCATTCTGCTTGGTGGCACGATGAAACGGCAGGTTCAGTCCGCCCTCAACCGGCTTCCAATCGGAAAAATCTGTCTGCGCATCCACTGGCCCCGACTGGCCCATGGCTTTATAAGTTTCGCGAACGACCTTTCCGCTCTGCGGATCGACAAACCATCGCATGCTCACGCCCGGCCCGGAAACATCCACGATGGCCAACTCCGGCCCACTGGACTTGTCTCTCCCCGAAGCGGTGAATGCGAATGCCGGATCCGACACATGCTGCGCGAGATAAACCAGATCGCGACGCACCTGCTCCAGGTTTTCATTCTTTCGCGATGCCGGCAGGTCCCGCACGCCCATGGCGCCGGCGGCCATGAAACCGGAATCGGGAGTGGCGACAATCGAAAAAGTTCCTTGCGGCGTTTGCAGGTCGGCTCGTATGCGGTCAGGGAAAATAATGGTTGCTTCCACCTGCACCGCTCCGGTTTGCGGCTGCGAGAGGGTGAAATTTGATTTCATCGATTTCACGCTTTCGAGCTTTGTGGCGCCACCCAGCGCGGCTGCGACTTTGGCGGCCAGCGCTTTGCCCTCAGGATTCGATCCCTTCTTCTCAGCAGTAGGAGCGGCAGCAGGCGAAGCCGCTTCGCCCTCCCCTGCTGGCGGAGGTATAGCAATGTCCACGTCGGTGACCGAACCCAGTGACGACAGCGGCTTGTCGAATTCCGAGGCGTTGCCCGCCACCAGCACCGCCAGCTGATCTTTGTGCAGATATTTCGGGATGATTCGCGCCACGTCGGCGGCGGTCACTTTTTCGATCCCGGCGCGGTAGCGCTCCAGAAAGTCCGCAGGGTATCCGTAATATTCGTAGGCCATCCGCTCGCGCAAAACTTTGTCGGGCGAGTCGAAGTTGAAGACGAACGCGTTCAGGATGGAATCTTTGGCGCGCGAAATTTCGGCCTCGCTGACCGGCTTGCTGCTCAGCTGATCAATCTGTTCATAGAGCGACTGAATAGCTTGAACCGTGGTTGCGCTCTTGGTGCCCATCGCCAGCTGCAACATGCCGGGGTGGTCGAAGCGGGTGCCAACGCCGCCGCCGACACTGTAAGCCAGGCCTTGGGCCGTGCGAATGCTCTGCACCAGGCGGGAAGAGAAGCCTCCGCCGAAAACTTCGTTGAAGACCTCGATGGCGTAGTAATCAGGATTGTCGCGGGTGGTGCCCAGACCGACCATGTGGATCGAGCTTTGGTTCACATCTTCTTTTTTGACCAGATAGTAGCCCGGCTTGGCGGTTTCAAATTTTATCTCCGGCGCCTTCGCGGCTGCGCCCTTCTCCCAGTCGCCAAAGGCCTGGCGCAGCTTGGCTTCCATCTGAGCGGAATTGAAGTCGCCGGCGATCCCGAAGATGATGTTGTTGGGATGAGCGTAGGCGCGGTGCCAGTCCACCAGGTCCTGCCGGGTAACGGCGCTCACGGTCGCGTACTCGGGCATGCGCGCATAGGGGTTTTCCGCGCCATAGGCCAACTTCACGGACTCTCGGTGAGCAATGTCGCTGATCTCGTCATTGCGGCGTGAGATGCCGTCGAAGGCCTCGCGCTTCGCGAGATCAAGTTTCTCTTCGCGGAACTCCGGCTGGCGCAGCAGATCGTTAAAAGCCTTGAAGGTGTCGTCAAAGTCTTCCTTCAAGCAGGAAAGTGAAATGGTGGTCGAATCCGCGTTGCCGCCGGTTTCCACTTTAGCGGCACGGACCTCGAGGTAATCATCCAGTTGATCGCCG
This sequence comes from Terriglobales bacterium, assembly GCA_038254805.1. Classification (GTDB taxonomy): domain Bacteria; phylum Acidobacteriota; class Terriglobia; order Terriglobales; family Acidobacteriaceae; genus Gp1-AA145. The sequence goes on along the minus strand of JBBSFW010000004.1, from coordinate 23,520 downwards.
GTCTGGGCCTTGGCGCCGCCGGTACGCCAGACTTCGCCGTACAGAGAAACCAGCCCTACTTTGGCGGCCGGCTCAGAGCGCGACCCGCCTCTTATGCGGGCGATGGCGTCTATGGTTGGCAGTTCGTGATCTTCCTGGAGAAAGATCACCATTCCATTGGGCAGCTCGATGCGTTTCGGCTCCTGCGGATGGAAGGGCGGTAATTGCGGGATAGGAACCTGTTTCCAGCTTGTCTGCGCTGAAAGAACCGGAAAGAAGAAGAATGCCATGGCCGCGAGCAGGATGAATTTTTTCACTGTGCACCTCCGCTGGCAGCCGCCGCATTTTCGATGACGCCCACCGTGCGGTTGGTGGGCACGAAGACCTGAATGGCCACCCGTCGAATATCGGCCTTGCTCACCGCCTCAATGCGGTCTACCGAGCGGAACAACTCCCGCCAGTCACCGTACATGGTCTGAAAGATTGCGAGATTCGTAGCCAGTCCCTCATTGCTATCGAGGCTGCGAATTAAGTTGGCTTTGGCCCGGGTCTTTACCATTTTGAGTTCGTCATCGCTGATGTCTTCCTTCTTCAGCCGGTCAAGCTCGGCATGGATGGCGCCACCGATCTCATCCGGCTTATGCCCCGGCATGGGCAGCGCGAAGAAGGCAAATAAGTGTGGATACTTCACCCCGGGGAATCCGGTGAAGCCTTCGGCCTCGGAGGCGATTTTTTTGTCGCGAACCAGGGCGCGGTACAGGCGCGAGGTTCGCCCCTCAGAGAGCAGATCGGCCAGAGCGTCATACACGGCGTCGTCTTTGTCGCGGTAGTCGGGACGGTGGTAGCCCTCGAGATACATGGGCTGCGAATTCTCCTGTAGGGTCACCTGGCGCTCCGAATTCTGCGCCGGCTCGGTGGTCGAGTGATCGTCAGGTTTGGCGTGAGACGGAATGCGGCCAAAATATTTTTTGATGACCGCCATGGCCGGGTCGGGATCGAGGTCCCCCACCACAGCCACCACCATGTTCGACGGAACGTAGTAAGTGTTGAAGAAATTCTGCGCGTCGGTGGCGGAAAAGGAGTTCAGGTCGGCCAGGTAGCCCACCGTCGGCCGGTGATACGGATGGGCGGCAAAGGCTGCCGAAAGGAACTGCTCCACCAGGCGTCCCACGGGCGCGCTGTCAGTGCGCATGCGGCGCTCTTCGATGACCACATTGCGCTCTTTGTAGAACTCGCGGAATACCGGATGGGTAAAGCGCTCGGATTCCAGATAGGCCCACAACTCCAGGCGGTTCACGCCAAAAGAATAGTGGTAGGCGGTATCGTCGTCGCGAGTGAAGGCATTTACATTTTCGCCGCCGTTGCGCTCCACAATCTCGCTGAATTCATTGGGCACCACATACTGCTGGGCGTCTTTGATAGCGTCCTGCCACGCGGTCTCGAGTTGCTTAATTTTTTGCTCGTCGCGGTCCACGCGCTCGTCGCGTTCGTAAATGTAGGCGGCATATGACTTCTCGACTTTTTCCAGCGCGGCCTTTTCCGCGGCGTAGTTTTTGGTGCCGATCTTATCCGTGCCCTTGAAGGCCATGTGCTCGAACATGTGCGCCAGCCCGGTTTTTCCCATCGGATCCTGCACCGAACCTGCGTCCACATTGGTGAAAAACGAAAAGACGGGTGCGGTCTCCGGCCGGCGGCAGACGATCGCCGTAAGACCGTTCGGAAGTTTCTTGATGACAACCCGCTTTTCAAAGGACGCAAGGTCCTGCGCCGGGCACAAAGCAACAAGGATAAATAACAGGGGAAGGAATTTTAGAGCACGCAACATCGAACCTCCAAAGATCCGGGTGAAAGAAGATTTGATTGGAGCGGAGACGAGTTTGTCAAACCGGGGGGCGGCGGGGGATCCTGAGTGCGTCGCCAGGCTCAGCCTGTGGGTGACGTCAAGCAGCTCCACCGGTACACTATTCGGGTACAGCTCTCTTGTGACGTTAGTTGTGTCGTAACCGCCTGTACTCTCCTGAGTGTCATCCCCGCAAAGAGAGAACTAGCCAGAAACTAGCTTTTTATTCACGTTCTATCGGGCAAAGATCGCCTCCGGGTGCTGCTACGATTGCATCTGGATATTCAACAGAATTCACCGTCAGCCTTGGGCTGGCGTTGTAGTCACGCACTGACGTCTCCAGGAAATCGGCGATGTAATTCCTGATCGCGGCGATTGTCTTGTCTGGACCCATGCTGCCGGTCTTGACCGTATTTCTAGCCAGCCAAACAGCATCGGACGAAGTGAGGTGCTCCGCTCCAGCAAAATTCACAGCAAAGCGCGAGCCTTGAAGGTTCTTCCACAGCCGGCACTCGTTCTCGCTCCATTGTTGGCGGCCAGAGGCCAGGATGAACACCGGCGTCCGAGTGCTGCCTATCACCTCGGTTTGAACATAACCGTCGTGCACATCAATGATCACGCCTGCTTTGAAACGCAAGTCATGCTCTATCGTCAGGGCAGCAGCCAGTCCGCCCATGGAATGTCCGGCAATCGCCATGCGTTCCAGATCCAGGTGCCCGACGAACGGGCTCCGCGCGGTGCCGTTCAAACGACGCAACTCGTCTGCGACGAACTTGAGATCATCTAGGCGAACAGACAACGCGAAAGCCAGTGATTGCCTGTCCTCAAGCAAGCTGTTGCCAAGATGGCTGCCGAATCCGGAATGAAGGAAACGGCCATCCGGAAACTTTACCCCAGTGGCTTCATAGGTGTGGTCAACGGACGCGACAATATAGCCGCGACTGGCAAGATCCTCTGATAGGAATGTGTAATCTGTGAAGGTCCCGGTGTACCCATGGGTGAAGACCACAACCGGATGAGCGCCGTCAGCAACCTGGGCGTTTAGGCAACTGTTCGTCGTTACCTCGGGAAGCGGAAGCCTCATTAACTGCGAAAAATAGCTCCAAACCTCACGAGGAGCGTATTCGGCCGGCTTGCAGGCCTGCTCGAGAAAGGCCGGATACCAGAAACGCACCAGGAGCTCTCTCTTGCTGCCGTTTTCCAGGAAGGGATCTTCGCGGTCCCTATCAATGAAATGAATCACCCGAGTCCCAACCGAATTCGCACCGGTGGGAGGCGGTACAGAGACTGTTCCCAGTGTGGCGAGCGCCGTGCGGACGGGTGCCGCGCTCAGTGTCTGTTTGATCTGCTCAGTGCAGGGGATTATGCCCGTCCCTGACAAACTCACGCTCTGCGGACTGTCAGAACTGCTATCGCTGATGACGAGAGATGCACTTAGCGGGCCGGTGCTCAGCGGCTTGAATGTCACGCCGATATTGCACGTGGCGGTGGGCGCAACGCTTGAACCGCAAGGCGCCGACGGAGTCAGAAGGAAGTCTAGGGAGTTGGCACCGGCTATGGCGACCGAACTGATCGTCAGCGCCGAGCTCCCCGTGTTAGTCAAAACTACAGTTTGCGCGGGACTGGTGGTGCCCTTGACCCAACTTCCAAAATTCAGAGCCGCTGGAACCAGCTTCACGGTTCCAGAAGAGACCATGACCGTAACGGCAGCGGACTTGCTCGGGTCAGTAACCGAGCTAGCAGTGAGAGTTATTGCCCCTGCCGGCACACCGTTGGGTGCGGTGTATGTTGTGGCAATTCCGCTCGCAGTGGTACTTGGAGAAATCTTGCCGCAAGCCGCCGAACACGCCGTGCTTCCAAGCGTCAAGACCCATTTAACGCCTTGGTTTATTGGATCATTTCCAACCGTTGCGCTGAATTGCTGGGAGATGTTTACAGGTATAAGGGCGCTCGTTGGTGCCGCCGAGACCGTGATCGCGGGAACGGTTACCGCGGAAGCGCCCGATACTGCTGGGTTAAAAACTGAGGTTGCGGTGATCGTTACTGCCAGGTCGCTGGTTGGCACGGTAGCCGGTGCAGTGTAAGTAGTGGCGCCACCGCTCGCCGTACTGAGCGGTGTGACCGTGCCGCATGGTGCCGGGGAACAAGACACACTCCATGTGACGCCTTTGTTTGCAGGATCGTTAGTCACGGTGGCACTAAATTGAGTTGAGGCCCCTGCCAGCACGGTAGCTGAACCAGGCGTGACCACAACATTCGTTCCCGGTACAGTAACGCTGGCAGATCCTGATGAGCCGGCGGCGACGGAAGTGGCCGTGATTGTGACCGATAGATCGCCAGCAGGAGGAGTCGCAGGCGCGGTGTAGGTAGTCGCAATTCCGCTCGCAGTTGATGACGGCGAAACCGTTCCGCACGGCGCAGTTCCGCATGAAACACTCCATGTGACGCCTTGGTTTGAGGGATCCTTCGTGACCGTTGCAGTGAATTGGGCAGTGCCGCCAACATTCACCGTCCGCGAAGAAGGAGTTACGGAAACCATCACTGCCGAAAATGTAACATTCACAAATTTTGACACCGATGGATTGGCCACAGACGTGGCGGTAATCGTGATTTGTGTATCTAAGGCAGGAGGAGTACTGGGGGCCGTGTAGGTCGTCGCTGTACCGCTGCCTGTCGCGGTAGCAGAAAGTGTGCCGCACGCTGGTGAAACAGGCCACCTTCCACGTGACCCCTTTGTTCCCGGGATCGTTAGTAACTATGGCAGTGATTTGGGCTGTTCCACCTGCTGGCACGGTGGTCGGATTGGCCGCGACGCTCAGGGTGACATTCGGCGCTGGTGTTTGGCTGTCGCCACCGCCGCAAGCGTTCAGCAATAATCCCAGTGTGATCGCGAGGATTGAACGCAGAAAAATCGTTGAGAGCTCCACATGGCCTCCTGCCGTTGCACGGAAATCGCGCCAATGAACTCGGACGAACTACGCTCAAACAAAATCGCGTTCAGATCTTAAGAGTGCGAGGATGCCTCTGCCTCTCGCCATGCCGGCGGTGAGAACTCAGACCGGGTCAGGAACATCCGGCGGGCGAGCAAGATGGAATGTCCCGCAATGTATGGCGCGCATTATGATCCTGAGCGGATTTGCAAGTCAAGGCGGCATCCTGCCAAGTGCTTTATCTTGACTGCCGGCCCGCGGTTCAACTAATCTTGTAATTAGCTAAGCCGCGTTAGCTAACACGAAAACGGTTACGATTCATAAAGCGAAGACCAACCTTTCCCGCCTGATCGCGGAAGCGTGCCGGGGAGAAGATATCGTGATTGCGCGCGGCTCCGAGCCCATGGTGCGGCTTACCCCCATCTCTGATGTGCGGGGCAATCGCAAACCTGGCCTCCTGAAAGGCAAACTCAAACTTGGGCCAGAGTTCTTCGAGCCCCTGCCGCCTGAAGAGCTCGACGCTTGGGGCCAATAGCGCGTGCGCATACTGCTGGATACCCACGCGCTTCTATGGTGGGCCACCGACGATAGTAAACTGCCGGACCGGTCGCGGCGACACATCGCCGAATCTTACAATGGCGTGTTGGTAAGCGCGGTTTCTGCCTGGGAGATCGCGACCAAGACGCGTCTGGGGCAGCTCCCGTCGGCGACCGATCTTATCACCGACTTCGAGGGCTTCTTGCAGCGGCAGCATTTTGAGGGACTGGCGATGACTCTGGCCCACGGCATCCGCGCCGGAATGCTCCCCGGCCATCACCGAGATCCGTTTGACCGAATGCTGATTGCACAGGCACAGGCAGAGAACTTGGCAGTGGTTAGCAATGACTCTGTTTTTGACGCCTACGGAATCCGGCGTTTGTGGTAGCGCCGTTCAGCCCTGAATTTTCCCCTCTCGCTGCTAATCTCCCGCAGTTCTTGGACTTACATTGACCAAGAGGGCGCGTTCCGATAGGTTTTTACAAAGACCAGAGTGGGAAAAGTGTATTCTTAGAGCATCCCTGTAAAGGAAAAACCTGTGCCGGAAAGCCAGAAGACTTTGCTCCTGCTGAAGCCGCGCGGATTCTGCGCCGGCGTGGTCCGGGCAATTGATATTGTCCGCATTGCGCTCGAGGCCTTTGGTCCGCCGATTTACGTGCGCAAGGAGATTGTTCACAACCGTTTCGTGGTCGAGGAACTTCAGGGCAAGGGCGCGATTTTTGTGGATTCGGTGGATGAAGTGCCCGCCGGCGAGCGCGTGATCTATAGCGCCCACGGGGTTTCGCCGGAAGTGCGAAGCGCCAGCAAAGAACGCGCTCTCCGCGTAATTGATGCCACCTGTCCGCTGGTCACCAAAGTTCACGTAGAAGCCGTCAAGTTTGCTAAAGAGGGCTACTCGCTGATCCTGATCGGCCATCGCGACCATGATGAAGTGATCGGCACTTTAGGCGAAGCGCCCACGGTTACCCAGGTGGTGGGATCACCCGCGCAAGTGGAATCGCTGACCGTTCCTGATCCCAACCGCGTGGCTTATCTGACGCAGACAACCCTGAGCCTGGACGAGGCGAAAGAGATCATCGACGCTCTGCGGCGCAAGTTCCCCAATATCAAAGGTCCGCACGCGCAAGATATTTGCTACGCCACAGAGAACCGCCAGGTTGCGGTGAAGCATGTTGCCTCCGACGCTGACCTGCTGCTGGTGGTCGGCTCGGAGAACAGCTCCAACTCTAACCGGCTGGTAGAAGTGGCGCGCAACCTGGGTACGCCTGCGCACCTCATTGACAGTTGCGACGATATTCAGCCGGAATGGCTGGAGAAGGTGACTACGGTTGCCCTGACCGCGGGGGCCTCCGCGCCGGAGTGCCTGGTGGAGAAAGTCATGCAGTTCCTGGACCAGAAGGGCTTCACCAATGTCCAGGAGGTCGAGGTCATGCCGGAAAACGTGCGCTTCGGGTTGCCTCCCGAGATCGTGGAGGCAATCGCCGCTGCGCCATCCGCCGCCGTTTGATGGTGTCTTTCGCGAGTGCAGCTTTGAAAGTCTGTTTGAAAGGGCACGGCTTCAGCCGTGCCGCAAGATTCGAAAAAGGAATGGCGGCTTCAGCCGCTGAGGTGGGTTTTCGGGGGCTTGCCGGCTGGAGGAAGAACCGTAAACCGTATGGAACACTCATTTCCCCCGGCTTCGTCGGCGCCGCAACTGCGTTTCGGGAAAATTGACGATCTCTCCAGCCGGGTGGCTGCCGCCGTGGATGGCGCGCGAGCGTGGCTGTTCTCGCAGCAGCACCAGGACGGCTACTGGTGCGGGGAACTCGAAGCCGACAGCACCCTCGAATCCGATTACATCCTGCTGCACACGCTCCTCGGCGCCAGCAACCAGGAGCGTTTCCAGAAATGCGCGAACTACATACTCCGCCACCAGAATGAAGACGGAGGCTGGCCAATCTACAACGGCGGGCCTTCGAACATCAGCGCTTCGGTCAAAGCTTATTTCAGCCTGAAGCTGGCGGGATACAAAGCGGATCATCCCGCCTTGGCGCGCGCGCGCCATAAAATTCTGGAGCTTGGCGGCGTTACCCGGGTCAACACCTTCACCAAGATTTATCTCTGCTTTCTGGGCCAGTACGATTACGATGCCGTTCCTGCGATTCCCCCAGAGATTGTTCTTTTCCCCAACTGGTTCTGGTTCAACATTTACGAAATTTCCTCCTGGTCGCGCGCCATCCTGGTGCCGCTGTCGATCGTTTATGCCAAGAAGCCGTTCAAGAAAATTCCCGGCCAGCTGGCGATCGACGAGCTCTTCGTGGGCGGGCGTGATAAATCGCGCATGCGCCTGGAGTGGAGCGAGAAGCTGGTGTCGTGGCGGAATTTCTTTCTGGTGCTCGATCGCATGGTGCACTGGTTTGAGGCGGTGCACATTCGCCCGCTGCGTTCTCTGGCTTTAAAAAAGGCGGAGCAATGGATGCTGGCCCGTTTTGAGATGTCCGACGGCCTGGGCGCGATCTATCCTGCCATGCTGAACGCGATCATTGCCCTGCGCTGCCTGGGATATTCGCTCGATGATCCGCAGATGATTCGAGCGCTCGACGAATTCGAGAAGTTAGGCATCGAGGAAGAGGACACATTCCGCATGCAGCCCTGCAAGTCGCCGGTGTGGGACGCGGCATACGCGCTGTTCGCGCTGGGCGAAGCCGGCGTGCCGGCCAACGATCCGCGCATGGTGAGGTGCGCCGACTGGATCCTGCAGAAGCAGGTGCGCAACCCCGGCGATTGGACGGTGAAGAACAAGAAGGGCAAGCCGGGGGGATGGTACTTCGAATTCAACAATGAGTTTTACCCCGACGTGGATGATTCGGCGATGGTGGCGCTGGGACTATCGAAGGTGGAGCATCCCAACGGGCGGTACCAGGTGGAATCGGTGCAGCGGGCGATTGACTGGATCATGTCCATGCAATGCAAAAACGGCGGCTGGGCCTCCTTTGACAAAGACAACGATCGCATGGTCTTCCAGTACATTCCCTTCGCCGACCACAACGCCATGCTCGATCCGCCCACCGTGGATATCACCGGGCGCATCCTGGAAATGCTGGCCACCTACGGGTATGACAAGAACCATCACGCGGTAAAGAAAGCGCTGAAGTTCATCCGCGCCCAGCAGGAGCCGGACGGCTCATGGTTTGGCCGCTGGGGAGTGAATTACATCTATGGCACCGCGGTAGTGCTGCGCGGCCTCGAAGCCATCGGCATTGATTGTCACGAGCCCTACGTCCAACAGGCGGCGGAGTGGATACGCATGGTACAAAATTCCGATGGCGGCTGGGGAGAGAGCTGCGCTTCCTATGACGATCCCAACACCCGGGGCGTTGGCCCGAGCACGCCTTCGCAGACGGCCTGGGCCGTCGCGGGCCTCCTAGCCGCCAACGACACCCGCAGCGATTCCGTCGCCAAAGGCATCGCCTACCTCCTCAAGACCCAGAAACGCGACGGCTCCTGGGACGAACCGTGGTACACCGGCACCGGCTTCCCCCGCGTCTTCTACCTCATGTACCACCTCTACCGCCATTACTTCCCCCTGATCGCGCTGACTACGTACAAGAAAGTAATGATCGAGAAGAATTAACTGCTGCCATTCAGCAGGGTGCCCCATCCAAGCTTTGCTTGGGCGGGTCTTTTTTGATATTCCTGTTCATCCGTCACAGACTAGAACGTGACTTGGAACTACATTGTCCCCATGCCTTGGGGTCTGAAACGCTTTCAACAATGCCCCGATTCTCACTTCATCACGTTCAGCTGCTACAAGCGGAGACCTGATTTCAGAACAATCGGGTCTCGTTGCACATTTGAAACGGCTCTGGAACGTGTGAAGCAGCAGTACGACCTGTGTGTTTACGGCTACGTGGTTATGCCGGAGCATGTGCATTTGCTGGTCAGCGAACCGGAATGCGGCACGTTAGCACAGGCACTGCAATCGCTGAAACAAGGCGTCGCGAGAAGACTGGCGCTGCGAGCGGGAGACTCGTTCTGGCAGGCGCGGTACTACGATTTCAACGTCTGGACTGAACGGAAATTCGTTGAGAAGCTCAGGTATATCCATCGAAATCCAGTTAAACGCGCACTCGTTCAACGCCCCGAAGATTGGAGATGGAGTAGTTTTCGTCACTACATGACTGGGGATCGGGGAGTGGTCGAAATCGAGTCTCAATAGACGGCGCGCGTTCGGGAGAGAGCCGGAATATTTCCGGCCCTGCGGGTTCGAAGTACCGAAAATCCCCGCCCAAGCGGAGCTTGAACGGGGCACCCCCGGACGAAGCGCAGCCTGTATGGAACAAAGACATCGCCCGCCGCATGAAAGACTTGGATGCCGAACGCGCGGTGACTGTCGCATGGGAATTGCGGCTTCAGCTTCTCGCCACACTGAATGAGCGCTAGACAAGTCGTATCGCCAATACTTCCCCCTGATCGCCCTAACTACGTATAAGAAAGTGATGATCGAAAAGAATTGACTGCTGCCATTCAGCCACTCGTGAACCAGTAGCAATTTTAATGAGTGCTATCGCCTGATACGCCAACTACGGTTGATATTTGTACAAATCACAAAGCGAAACAAAATCCGGGTCGGACGGGTACAGGTCTGGAGACGGAGTTTCATTCGCCCTTACTGCGTGCTCTTCGATGAGTGCGCTTCTGGTCGTTGGGGCCTGTTCGGGCAAAAGATCTTTCGAGGGGCGCAAGTATCTCCACTGGCCTGACGCCTGGAAATATTCGAGGCGGTCCCGCGTTGGCGCAGAGGCCGTCCCACTCGGATATACTGGTCGTCCTCATAAGAAGTTTGGCCTAAGAGGTGAACATGTCAGCGATTCCGGCAAGTCCTCCGCGCATAGAAGCCTCCCCGTTCCCGCTATTTCAGGCGATCAACGCATTCCACCTGACAGAAGCAATCCGCAGCGCGATCGAGTTGGACATCTTTACCGCCATTGGCGCGGGACACACAATCGCAGAGGGGGTTGCGAGCCACTGCGGTATTGCCGAGCGCGGCGCGCGGATTCTGTGCGATTTTTTAGTAGTGAACGAATTCCGCAGCAAAAGCGGCAACCAGTACTTCTTGAGCGAGCACAGCGCCAAGTTCCTTGACCGCAAGTCACCGGCCTACATGGGGTCCTGCATCGAGTTCCTGCTTACCGATGACATACGGCAAAATTTCCGCGATCTGACAAACGCGGTTAGGCATGGAGGCTGCCAGCACACTTACGCGCACTCCCCGGAATCGCCCGTGTGGGTAGCGTTTGCGCGCTCCATGGCGCCGATGATGATGATGGCGGCCCAGGGGCTCGCGGAATCGTACTGGGCAGTGAGAGGCGCTCGATGAAGGTGCTGGACATCGCCGCCGGGCACGGGCTATTCGGGATAGCAGTCCTGCGCACCAATCCGAACGCCGAAGTCACTGCAGTGGATTGGAAGAACGTGCTGGAGGTAGCCCAGGAGAACGCAAAGAAGCTCGGAGTTGCAGACCGCTACAATACTCTTGCGGGAAGCATTTTCGAGGTGGCTATTGGAACGGGGTACGACCTGATTCTGGTTCCGAATTTTCTGCATCACTTCGATGAGCCCACGATCGAACAGTTGCTGAACAAACTACACCGCGCGTTGAAGCCGGCCGGAAAAGTCGCCACGCTGGAATTTGTGCCTGAAGAAGACAGGGTGAGGCCTGCCGTGCCGGCGGCGTTTGCGCTGATTATGCTGGCCGAGACGCCTGCGGGAGACGCGTACACGCGCGCGGAGCTGGAACACATGTTCAACCGCGCCGGCTTTTCGCGGCACGAGTTTCATGCTATGCCGCCGTCGCCGCACTCGGTCCTTGTGTCCACCAGGGATTGAATGAGAGAAGGCCAACCGCCCGCGAGAAGCCATGGCACGACGAGGGTTGCCCTTCTCACCGCCGCCCCAGGTTTTTGCGGATCGGGGTTGTATGATCCGGTTCTGCCCGTGCCGCGCTCGCACATCCACGCAGTCCGGCATTCCCTTCGGACCAGGCGGGCTGGCCAGCCATTGAATTCCTTCACTAAGGGCGGCTGCGCTCACCCTTCGATCCTACAAATTGAGGCTGCCCCACCCCTTCGACTGCGCCCAGGGCAGGCTCTTTCGCAATTTTCGAAGGGGCGGCCACGACTGCGAGCATCATGGGCATTTCGACCAACAAATTCGACAATCGTAAATCAGAACAAATCAGTATCCGAGCGGCCAAACCGCTATTATTAGTTCGAAACAGCCCATAACCCTGAATGAGCGCTAGACAAGTATCGCCAATACTTCCCCCTGATCGCCCTAACTACGTATAAGAAAGTGAACTAAGCGCCACGCCTGGCTAATCGGACTATCCATGTTGCAGCCTCCTCAAACTGAAAAGAACATAGCTTCGGGACCGATTGGCCACAACCAGGCGGTCTTTCCAATTGATGAAACATCGCCATTGCTCTCAAGATGTTTTTGGGCGGAAATCTCATAGAGGCTGCTGGGCGGGCTGCCCACCTGATTGTTCCTCTTCGACTGAATCAGCCCAACTGAGGCTGCCCCACCTTCCGTGTTTCGAAGAGCCTGCCCTGAGCGTAGTCGAATGGGGTGGGCACCACGGACCTCGACCGCACGGTCCTTCGGCAGAAGACCGCGTCGAGAGGGTACAATAATCTCCGTGAACCCCGAAGTTTCCGATCTCCTAAAACGCGCCCTGTCGCTTCCTGCCGATGAACGCGCCGCCCTGGCCAACACTCTCTTCGATAGCCTGGATCGAGCAGATAATTCGGTGGAAGAGTCGTGGGATAAAGAAGTCGCCCGCCGCATGAAAGACCTGGATGCCGGACGAGCAGTGACCGTCCCGTGGCAAGAACTGCGGCTGCAACTTCTTGCCACACTGAATGAGCGCTAGTCGCGTCATATATCACGAGGGAGGAGCCGCGGATGTAAGGAACGCCCTCGCTTGGTATGAAAAACGAAATCCTAAAGTTGCCTTGGATTTTATCACGAACTCAATCGCGCCGCGGAGGTAATCCGAAAAGCGCCAGGACGCTGGCCCTCTGGAAGCAACCAAACCCGCCGATTCCTGCTGTGGCGCTTTCCATTTACCATCATCTATTCGCAAAAGGACGAGGTAATCACAATCTGGGCCGTCGCCCATGGAAGCCGTCGCGCTGAATATTGAACGGAGCGGCTGTGATTATCGAGCTTTCAGCCCATATACCTCACTCACTATGCTTGCTTTGCTCAAAGGTGCCACCGGATTTATAGGCAGCCACGCCGCCCGCGCCATTGCTGAAAACGGGCGGGCTGGCCAGCCATTGAATTCCTTCGCTAAGGGCGGCTGTGCTCACCCTTCGATCCTACAAATTGAGGCTGCCCCACCCCTTCGACTGCGCCCAGAGCAGGCTCTTTCGCAATTTTCGAAGGGGCGGCCACGACTGCGAGCATCATGGGCATTTCGACCAACAAATTCGACAATCGTAAATCAGAACAAATCAGTATCCGAGCGGCCAAACCGCTATTTATTAGTTCGAAACAGCCATAACCCCGCCTTTCCTGACGGCTGAATGCTGAATGCTCGCCTTCCTCACAGGCGTCACCCGGCGGCATATCTCCAGTTGAACACTAGATTTGTTCTCCGTTTGCGATAAAGTCAACCAGAGGTCTAAACGAAAGGTGTGCGTATGAATCGGGCCCGAATGGTGATTGTGCTAATCATGCTGATCGTGCTGGCCGTCACCCTGGCAGGTGCGTTCCTGACTCGCGGGGTGATGACATATCTTCCGTTTTTGCAGGCTAGGAAGGGGAACTGGACGGGAGCCTATGTACCGCACGGAGTCGTGGATCAACGGCCCTGGCAGACAGCGGCAACTCTGGCGGCCTTGGCACAGTCGGCGGAGGAGAGGGAACTCGCCCGGGAGGCCGAGCGCCTTGCGGACCACGAAGTCGACCAGGCGTTCTCGCAGTCACTCAGGCAGGCAAGCCTTGAAAAACCAAATCTCAGCGGTAAAGCATTGGCATTGCAGCAAAGGGTCACCGAGCTCCAGGAGACCATCAAGAACGACCAGGCTCGCATCGCATCACTCAGTGCAGGCGGTGGCGCCAGACCGGCGGGCGCAGTTTCCAATGGCAGCGACTTGGAAATTGCGAAGGCGCAACTTGGCCTCGACCAAAACGAGCTGACCGATTCGATCGAAGACCTCGCCCGCGAAAGCGGAGATCAGCGGGGCAAGCTTCAGCAGGAACTAGCGGCACGCCAAGCCGCCATGAAGAAGTACAGGGATAGTGCCTCTAACGACGATGGGCAAACTGCTGTCGCCTCAGCCGAACAGTACAAGACGTTGGCACAGCAGCTATCAACGTGGCGGTCCCTCCGCAACCGGAAACAACTGATTGCGCAGTCTGAGCAGTTGGCCAGGGCCGACGTCGCCGCGCTGACAGCCGATCAGGCGAGGCTGAAGATGGAAGCCGCTGGCCTTGGCGATAAAGCCGTTGCAGAATCAACTTCCGAACGAATCGACCGGTTGCGACAGATAAGCGCTCAGCGAAACATCCAGAGCATCCTCAACGATCGTCTGGGAGCGCAACAGCAGCTTGTGGCAGTCTACGGGCGGTGGGGAGAGCAAGTCGAGATACAGCGAAGGATCGTGGTTCACCTGCTATTGCGCTCTCTGGCTTTGATTGCGGCGATCTGCATGTTGGTGATCCTGGCGGGCTGGGCTCTCCAACTGGCATTGGAGAAGATGGTTCGCGATCCTCGCCAAAAGCAGACGTTGAAAACAGTTCTAAATCTGGGAACGCAACTGGTCGGCCTCTTATTAATCCTGCTGACCATTTTCGGCGTACCACGGCAGATGCCAACGATCCTGGGTCTGGCGACCGCAGGACTGACGGTGGTCTTTCAGGATTTCATCCTGGCATTCTGCGGTTGGTTTGTTCTGATGGGACCAAACGGAGTTAGGGTTAGGGACTGGGTAGAGATCGATGGTGTCGGTGGCGAGGTGGTGCACCTCGGTCTGTTCCGCACTTGGTTACTGGAAACGGGAAACTGGACTGCCAATGGCCATCCTACGGGAAGAAGAGTCTCGTTTTTAAACGGCTATGCCATACGCGGCAAGTATTTCAACTTCTCCACTGCAGGACAGTGGATGTGGGATGAGATTAAGGTAAGTGTTCCTCCCGGCACGGGTATTCATCCTCTTATCAAGGAGATCTACGAAGCGACGGTAAAGACAACGGAAGCGGATGCGAAAATGGCGGAAGCGGAATGGAAGAGGGTGACGCACGAAGAAGGGTCGCCACAGTTTAGCGCCATGCCGTCGGTCAACCTCAGGCCGGCGGGAGCTGGTGTTGACATCGTGATTCGCTATATCACTCGTGCCGGAGTGAGGGTGGAGGCCCGGAATCATCTGTTTGCGATGATCGTTGAGCTGATGCAGGGTGTGTCGAAAGAGGATAGAAATCTTGCCCCACTTTCCCCGCATGCGACACTGAAAGGCTGACGACCAGCGGCCTACGCGCTCCCACTCAACTCCTAATGGTCCCGCACGACCAGCCCCTCGGCCCGCGCAAGTTGCGCTTGCTTTCTATCAAACGTGCAAAATTTCTCGGTTTGCAGAAAAACGGCAGAGGCGACGTGCAGAAGATCGAGCGTACGCGCGCCAAGCTTCGCTGTGCGGCGAGTCGAAATTTGCGACGCCTGTCGGAAAATTTCATTGCTGAAGGATTTAGACTCGAACACTCCGGCGCGAACGTCTTTTCCGAAGAGCTCTAACGAAGTCCGTATTTGTTTTTCGCCCGATTCCTTTCGGAAGACTCGCAAGTAGAACGTGTTGACGATTTCGGCTTCAAGAAGCGGCGTCAATAGGAATGGAACAGCATCCGGGAAAATCGCGCAGGCTCGCGGAGAGTTATCGTCAAACACGTAAAGCGAAACCAGAAAACTGGTGTCGGCGTAGGCGCTCAAAAGCGGTCCTCGCGGTCCTTGGAAATGATTTCTGCTCCCGTCACTTTCAGCGGCTTGCCATAGATTTTTTTCAGACGCGACAGAAAGTCTGGAATCTCAGGAGTTTTTTGGTCGCGCTCCGGAACCAGCCGCGCAATCACCCGTTTGCGTTTCGTAATCTGTATTTCCTGCCCCTGCCACAGCAGATCTTCGACTTCACGAAACCTGTATCTGAGATCGCGCACCGAAGCTTTCATCATGTGATACATTATAGCATCACAATCCGAGAGAGCAATCGGGTACATTTAAAGGGAACTAACCCTCAGCTGTGAGCCGTCAGCTTGCAGGAAACGACCTGAACGCGTGGGATTTTTCCTGACGGCTGACGGCTGACGGCTGAATGCTGAATGCTGAATGCTGAATGCTGACCTTCCTCACAGGCGCCACCGGATTCGTAGGCAGCCATGTCGCCCGCGCCCTGGCTGAAAACGGGGCCAGCCTCCGCCTCCTCGTCCGCGCCAACAGCAACACAAAAAACATCGACGACCTAAATGCCGATCGCGTAACCGGAGACCTCCGCGCCCCCGCCTCGCTGGAGAAGGGAATCGCCGGATGCGACGTAATCTTCCACGTCGCCGCCGATTACCGCCTGTGGGTACGCGATCCCGAGGAGATGTTTCGCGCCAATGTCGAAGGCACCCGCGCCATCCTTGACGCCGCACGCAAGAACAAGGTCCGCCGCGTGGTTTACACCTCGAGCGTCGCCACCATGGGGTTCACCCGGAACGGCGCCCCCGCGACCGAGGATTCGCCGGTCTCGCTCGCCAACATGATCGGCCCCTACAAGCGCTCGAAATTCCAGGCTGAGCAGGTCGCGATCGAAGCCGCCCGCTCGGGCCTCCATGTCGTCATCGTGAATCCCACCACACCCATCGGCGAGCGCGACCTCAAACCCACGCCCACCGGACGCATCGTCGTCGATTTTCTGAAGAAGAAATTTCCCGCCTACGTAGACACCGGCCTGAACTTGGTGGATGCGACCGAGTGCGCCCGCGGTCATATCGCGGCGCTCGAGAAGGGAAGAAGCGGCGAGCGCTACATTCTGGGCGGCGAAAATCTCACCCTGAAGCAGATCCTCGACAAGCTAGCAGCCATAACCGGATTGCCGTCGCCAAAAATCCGCGTCCCGTACGTCCTCGCGCTGGCCACCGGCATAGTAGATGAAATCGTTACCGGACGCATCCGTGGCCGCGAGCCGCGCGCTACCATAGACGCCGTCCGCATGGGCCGGAAGAAAATGTTCGTATCGCCGGCAAAAGCCGAGCTCGAATTGGGATGGAAAATTGTTCCGGTAGATGACGCGCTGCAACGCGCGGTCGCTTGGTTCCGCGAAAATGGCTACGCCTGATTTGGAATTATATAAACTCTGTCATATATAAATCCTGTCATCCTGAGCGGAGCACAATGATTGGCTCGGCCAATCATTGCGCGCAGTCGAAGGACCTGCTGTTTGCCAGCAGCGCCACAACTGCCGGAGTTCTAACGCGCTTGATGTAACCTGATGCCAAAGAAATTCGCCATCATCGCTGCGCTGGAGCGCGAACTCCGCCCCCTGGTGAGAAACTGGCCATCGAAGACACTTCAGCATGAAGGGCGCGAATTCACGTTTTATGAAGGCGAGCACGCGATCGCCATTTGCGGCGGAATCGGAAGCGATTCCGCCCGCCGCGCAACCGAAGCCGTCATCGCTAAATATTCTCCTGAAACATTGATCTCGGCGGGGCTGGCGGGCTCGCTGGTTCCAGACCTGAAAGTCGGCGTCACAATTTTCCCCGCCACCGTGATCGACTCCCAGGACGGCAGCCGCCACGAAACTACAACCCCCAACTCCCCGGTCGGCAATACCGCCCTGGGACGCACGATCCTGGTCACCTGCCCTGCAATTGTCACTGCCGCTCAAAAATTGCAGCTCGCGAAATCCTATGGCGCGCACGCGGTGGATATGGAAGCCGCCGCCGTGGCCCGGGCGGCGCAAGCTTACAACCTGCCTTTCCTCGCGGTGAAGGCTATTTCGGATGAAGTTGATTTCGAGCTGCCGGAGATGCAGCAATTCATTCGCGCCGGAAAGTTCGAGACCGCCAGATTTCTGCTGCATATGGCGTTCCGGCCGTGGCGGTGGCTGCGAGTTTTCCGCCTGGCGCGCAATGCTCAGATCGCCTCGGAAAATCTCTGCGCCTGGCTGCGCCACAGTGCCCTGACTAATACAATAGTTCCTGGCGCCATGGAACCGCATCAGTCTTGATATGGCAATTGCTCAGCACCTGAGATCCAGGCAGATTTCAGCAGTGCTTCCTTCCACCATGCTCGCCGCCGTGTATCACGGCGTGAACGACGTGCGCCTCGAAACGGTTGCTGTTCCGGAAATTGCCTCCGGAGAGATATTAATCAAGGTCCACACCTGCGGCATTTGCGGAACCGATTTAAAGAAAATTGCCACCGGCTCGCATTCGGCGCCCCGAATCTTTGGCCACGAAACTTCAGGTGTGATCGCCGCCCTGGGCGATAAGGTCACGGAATTTTCCCTGGGTGACCGGGTGATGGTTTTCCATCACATCCCTTGTGGGGAGTGCTACTACTGCCGCCACAAGACCTTTGCCCAGTGTGAAACCTATAAGAAAGTCGGCTGCACAGCGGGATTCGAGCCTTCCGGCGGAGGCTTCGCTGAATACGTTCGCGTCATGGATTGGATTGTTAAGCTGGGGACAGTGCGCATTCCCGCTGAGACTTCCTTCGAGCAGGCGGCCTTCGTCGAACCGGTGAACACCTGCATGAAGGGCATTCAGCGGATGGCGATCGAGCCGGGGGAAACGGTCCTGGTAATCGGTCAGGGTCCCATCGGTATCTTGTTGAGTGCCTTAGCCAAACGAGCAGGAGCGAGGGTAATCACTTCCGATTTGTACGAGCCGAGGCTTACAATATCTAAAGGATTCGGACTCGAAAACTCAATCAACGCCTCCCTCATTGACCCGGTCAAGGAAGTACGCCGGCAGACGGAGGGGCGGGGCGCGGACGCAGCCATTTTGGCGGTGGGAAGCGATCGGCTGATCCCGGCCGCCATGCAAGCGGTCCGTCCCGGAGGCCGGGTGTTATTGTTTGCGCAGACTCAGCATGGGGAGGCGGGCTTCGATCCGGCGGCGGTTTGCGTGGACGAAAAGACGCTGCTCGGTTCCTACAGCGCCTCGGTAGATTTGCAGGATGAATCAGTCCGCTGGGTGATGGGCAGGGAAATGGCATTGGAGAAATTGATCAGCCACCGCTTCCCGCTGTCGCAAGCCGTGGAAGCCCTGAACCTGGCCGCGCATCCGCAGCCGGACTCGATGAAAATCGTGATCCAGCCGGGTAGTGAAAGGCAGAAGTGAACGGAAAGATGACCGCCGCCGTCCTCTACGGCAAAGAGGACGTGAAAATCGAGAAAGTGCCGATCCCCCGCCTCGAAAATGGCGAAGTACTGGTCAAAGTCCAGGTGGCGCTTACCTGCGGCACTGACCTGAAAGTTTACAAGAGCGGATACCACGCCCGCATGATCGTTCCTCCCGCTCTGTTCGGCCACGAACTGGCCGGCGTGATCGACGAGGTGGGTCCGGAGGTGCGCGGCTTCAGGAAGGGCATGCGGGTGGTCGCGCTCAACTCGGCGCCCTGCCAGGTGTGCTTCTATTGCTCGCGCCATCAGGAAAATCTTTGCGAAGATCTGCTGTTCAACAATGGCGCTTACGCCGAGTACATTCGTGTTCCTCGCCGCATCGTCGAGCTGAATATGCTGGCCATCCCCGCGCACATAAGCTTAGAGGAAGCCGCTATGGTGGAGCCGCTGGCCTGCGTGCTGCGCGGGCTGCATGAAACCGAAGTGGAAATTGGCGACACCGTGGCCGTGATTGGCGGAGGGCCCATTGGCCTGATGTTTGCCCATGTGGCCCAGGCCGTGGGATGCAATGTGATTGCGGTGGTGAAGCACGAGGCACAGGTTGCCGCAGCCCGCCGCATGGGCGCGCACGACGTTGTGCATCTCGGCTCGCTCAAGGACCCGGTGGCTGCGGTGCGCGCGCTCTCGCCCGGGCGGCGCGGCACCGATGTGGTGATTGAGGCTGTGGGCCGTCCTGAAGCCTGGGTCTGGGCCACGGAAATGGTACGCAAGGGGGGAACGGTAAATTTCTTCGGCGGCTGCGGAAGAGGCGTCAAGGTGGAACTGGATACCAACCGCTTGCATTACTCGGAAGTGACCCTCAAAGCCACCTTCCATCACACCCCCGACGCTGTGCGCAAGGCCTTTGCCTTGATCGCCGAGAAAAAAATTCGCCCGGCGGAATATATCACCGGGGAAGCGCCGCTTTCGAGCTTGCAGCAAGTTTTGCAGCACATGATGCATCGCAACGGGGACATCAAGACCGCCATCATCCCCGGACAATGAGAAAATTGGGTAATTTTGTAATTGGGCAATTTGATAGCTGAAAATCGCAGTTCACTTTTGGCCGCAAGGTTTTCAATTACCAAATTACGAAATTACTCAATTACCCAATTTCGTTGCTGCATGAATGCCACTTCCCAAATCTGGAGCCACGTCCCCGCGGAATACGCCATTCCCGCGAGCGCCCCCTCCCTGGCGGATGCTCAGGCTTATTGCGAGCGCCTCGCGCGCTCACATTACGAAAATTTTTCCGTTGCCACATGGTTCCTTCCTAAACGCCTGCGCCAGCATTTCTTCAATGTGTACGCTTACTGCCGGATCTCCGACGATCTTGGCGATGAAACCGGCGATGCCAATGCATCCCTGAGCCTGCTCGACGAATGGGAAACCGAACTCAATGCCTGCTACGCCGCAAGCCCGCGTCATCCAGTATTCGTCGCCCTGGCCGGCACGGTGCGCGAATTCGATATCCCCAAGCAGACTCTTGCTGATCTGCTGACCGCCTTCCGCCAGGACCAGAGCGTAACTCGCTATCAGACTTTCGACGACCTTCTTCGCTATTGCCGTTATTCCGCGAATCCCGTCGGCCATCTTGTTCTTTATCTTTGCGGATATCGCGATGCCGAGCGGCAGCAACTTTCCGATTTCACCTGTACTGCGCTGCAGCTGGCCAACTTCTGGCAGGACGTAAGCGTGGACTACCAGAAGGGCCGGATTTATCTGCCGCTCGAAGACTTTAGGCGCTTCGGAGTTTCCGAGGACGACATCGCCGCCGGCCGCAACAGCACGCAATTTCGCGAGATGATGCGCTTCGAAGTCGCGCGCTCGCGCCAGTGGTTCGAACGCGGGCTGCCTCTGGCAGGGAAGATCAACCGCGAACTTGCCACCGACGTCGCACTTTTCAGCCGCGGCGGAGAGGCAATTCTGAATGCAATTGAAGCCCAGGACTATGCCGTGCTCGGACGCAGGCCGGCGATCTCTAAAGCCCGCAAACTGGCGCTGGTCGCCCGGGCGGCGCTGCACAAGTTCCTATGAGCGCTGCGCTGCATGTGCCAGCTCGGTTCGAGCCTACCCCGTCGCAGCTCGACGTGGCTTATTCGGTCTGCCGCGGAATTACCCGCTCGCAAGCCAAAAATTTTTATTATGGATTTCTGGTGCTTCCCAAACGCAAACGCCAGGCGTTGTGCGCGGTGTATGCCTTCATGCGCCGTTGTGACGATATCGCCGATGATCCCTCGCTTGCCGCCAGTGACCGCCAGCAAAAGCTGGATGCATGGCTCGACGCGTTTCACGCCGCCCATGCCGGCTATCCCACCGACGATCCCATTCTGCTGGCCCTGACCGATGCCCAGCGCCAGTTCAATATTACGGTCGGGTTGCTCGACCAGCTTGCCTACGGTACCGCAATGGATGTCGAGGTGGAAGAAAATCGAGACCCTGCGTCAGCTGGCGGATCCATCCGCTACCGCAGTTTCGAGGAACTGAGACTTTATTGTTACAACGTGGCTTCGGTGGTGGGACTGGTTTGCATCCGCATCTTCGGATACCGCGACCCCGCCGCCGAGTCCCTGGCGGAGCGCTGCGGGCTTGCCTTTCAACTCACCAATATCATTCGCGACGTGAGAGAAGACGCCGCTCTGGGCCGAATCTATTTGCCGGAAGATGACCTGGCGCAGTTTGGGATCTCCTTTTCCGAACTCGCCACCGCGCCTGATGTCGCGCGTATTCGTCCTCTGCTCCAGCTTGAAGCGGAACGGGCGCGGGAAAATTATCGCGCCGGCGACGAGCTGATTCCTTTTATCGATGAAGACAGCCAGCCGGCCCTGTGGGTCTTGATTACCATCTACCGCCGCCTGCTCGAAAAAATTGCCCGTCTCAACTACGACGTCTTCACTCGCAGAGTCAGCCTCAGCGTTGCGGAAAAGCTGGCCATCCTGAGCAAAGGATTTTTCAAACGAATCGTTTGATGGCCTCCTCGCAACCCACCGTGGCTATCGCCGGGGGCGGACTGGCGGGGCTGGCCGCAGCCTGCGCGCTTTCCGCCAGCGGTTTTCGCGTGACCGTCTTCGAACGGCGGCCCTATCTCGGCGGGCGCGCCTCTTCCTACGAACATCCCGGCGCCGGCGAAGTAGTGGACAACTGTCAGCACGTGCTCTTCGGGAGTTGCACCAATCTGCTCGCCTTCTACGGAACCATCGGCATCCAAGACAAGATCCGCTGGTTCGATCGCATGACGTTCATTGAACCGGGGGGCAGGCAATCCATCCTGCGACCGGATTTCTTGCCGCCGCCGCTGCATCTTGCGCGGTCGTTCCTGGGACTGAAGTTTTTGAAGCTGCGCGACAAGTTCTCGATTGGGCGCGGATTGCTGGCCCTGATTGGTCGTGCGCCGGAAGATGAAGGGAATTTTCAGCAGTGGCTGGTGCGCCATGCGCAGACTTCGGCCGCCATTGAGCGTTTCTGGAAGCCGGTTCTGGTCAGCGCGCTTAGCGAAGATCTTGACCGCATCGCCGTTCCCTACGCGGCGCAAGTGTTTCGAGAGTCCACGAAGTCGGCGGCGGCGCAACGCATGGGAATTCCCACGGTGCCGCTGACCGAGCTTTACAATGCCGCCCTGGAATACATCTCAGCTCACGGCGGAAGCATTCGTCTGCGCAACCCCGTGCAGTCCTTTCTTGCCACTGAGAAGGGCGTCCGCTTTATGCCGCAGGATTCAGAAGAAGAATTCGAATATGGAGTGCTGGCGGTCCCCTTCGACTCCCTGGCCAAATTGCTGCCTGATTCCCCCGCCGCCCGTGGTCTGCGAGAGAAGCTCTCGCATTTTGAGACCTCACCCATCACCGGCGTGCACTTGTGGTTCGACCGGCAGATCACCGGTCTGCCTCACGCGGTGCTGCTCGACCGCAGCATTCAATGGATGTTTCACAAATCGAAGCTGCTGAGCCCGCGCGCCTCGGCAGAAGATACCGGCGCCGCCAGATCCAATCCTGCGCAGCCGGGGGGCCTGCGTTCATCGCCGCCTGGTAGCTACGTGGAACTGGTCATCAGCGCATCCAAGTCGCTTCTGGAAAAGTCGCGGCAGGAAATTATCGGCCTGGCGCTGAAAGAACTCAGCGAGTTTTTTCCTGATGTGAAGCTTGCGAAGCTGGTCAAAGCCACCGTGATCAAAGAAGTCAATGCAACTTTCTCTCCAGCGCCGGGAATTGACCGCTATCGCCCGTCTTCGCAGAGTCCCTGGCCGCATATTTTTCTCGCCGGAGATTGGACTGCCACCGGCTGGCCTGCCACCATGGAAGGCGCGGTGCGCAGCGGATACTTGGCCGCAGAGGAGATCACGAAAATGTCGGGAGCGCCAAAAAGTTTCCTGGTCCCCGGCCTGCCCACAAAGGGCTTGCTCGCCGCAGTATCCAAATTCAGCCTCAAATGACCATGTAGGGCGGGTGCCCCCCACCCGCCAAGGCCGGACGAGGACGTCATGTAGGGCGGGTGCCCCCACCCGCCAAGGCCCCGACCAAACGTCCGCCCCAGCGAGTTCATCTCCGCACCTTCCCTTCAATTGTCATCCTGAAGACGCGGAGTCCCAACGAAGGACCTATGCATGCCATGTTCCCGGTTTAGCATGGTTCAGCGACAGGCCATGATGAACGCCATCTATCGCTGAGTAAGAAAATCATGCTGCGCGTCCGTCAGTGGTACTACGGCGGGCTGGCCCACCCTTTCAAGCCAAACCCAGTGAGGCTGCCCCACCTTTCGCGCTTTCGAAAGGTGGGCTGGCCGGTTGGCCCGGCCTTGGGCTTAGTCTACTTGAGGTTGCCCCACCCCT
>JBBSFW010000003.1:0-110671 GCA_038254805.1 Terriglobales bacterium | reverse complement strand
GACGACATCACGGGCGCCCGGAATGAATGTAGCACCGGCATTCCAATGCATCACCAGTTTTCGGGTAATGACGGTGCTTAGGGGTAGCGCACTTTGGATTCCGAGAGCACCGGCCCCTCGGGCTAATCGGGAATCACCAGTCGGTAACAAGACGCTAAAGCGCGGCGCGAAGGCAATACGAGCGTTCGTGTCCCCCACAACCTGATAACGGTAATTGAGTGCCACATCACCGAATCTAGCCCCCGCATTCTGTGGCGTACCCGGATCTGTGAATGCAATTGTGTAGCTGTATTGATGCCGCGGATGATGCAAGTCCGGCCATTCTTGCGTGAATGCATATGTCCAGCTGCGGTCCAGCCAAAACCGGGTGAACTGGCTAATGTGCTGGACCACATGATCGTCCTGGTTGTAGGCCTCTTCCACCAGAAATGAATTGTCCTGAATGGGCTTGGGTTGGTTTTGGGCAGCACATGTTGCTGAAAGTAATATCAGTGCCACGCCTTTGCGCAACCAGATCGTTTCCATTTGAAAGACAATATCATCTCGCAGAAAAATGGAATCCTCATAGCATGCCGAGGTCTGGTGCTGACGGTGAGCAAAGCGATCATTCCACTCGTCTCCCGCTCCAATCAAGTATGGCCACTCTCCAACCAGTCGCATCTTTGTGGAGAACGCGCGTTACGTCGGCCTTTTTAGTACTATCCCCGCACAACAGCCTGTGATCGCTCGCTGGCAGCATTTCTCTGGTTGGGTTCGGGCTTGACAGCATTATCGAAGTGACCTCCGCATCCGCAGCGCCGTTAGTGCGAACCGCTTCGAAGAATGAGACATGCCACGCCCCTAAACAGAGAATTCTACGAGAGTAGTTATGAACATCGTAAGCGGGGCTGCGGGAGATTGCGCCTGTCGGAAGTCTATGTCCGCTCGTCATTCCAGAACGTAATCTTGATCAGCAGACGAAACTGGCACGAGCCGTGAATTGGGGCATGACTACGGTCTTCTGCCTGCCCGAAGACGACGGTCAGGCGGTCGAGATCGTCGAGTTGTTGCTCGCCCACGGTACCGACCCGACGATCCGGAACAGCGACGGGGCGACTGCGGCGGATTGCGCCAGAAAATGCGGACTCGATGACGCCAGCGAGTTGATCGACTCGGTAAGTGGATGAGGTGCCGTAACTCCTCGGCCGACAACTCCTGCATCACGGGCGATCCTTCCCTTACAGATCGCAGCAAAAGCGCAAGGCGAATAGCTCCATTCAGCTGGGTACTGACTGTCCGAGGTCCGCGTACCGTACTGTGTCGAAGATCGGCCGCAGTGGCCTTCGTCCCTTCACTTGGTTGAACTCTGCGCCCTTCGCGCTACAATATCTACGCCCGAAATTCTCGATAGAAATCAACCAGTCTCACGGAGGCGATATGCGTGGGTTTACACGAAGTTTCTTGATTGCAGTCTCTCTGTTCGCGATATTTGGCTTCGCCGTGGCGCAGGACCAAATGTCGAAGGATCAAATGTCGAAAGACAAAATGCCGCACAAGATGGCCGCAAAAAAGGCTGAGCTCGCCGATGCACAATACAGCACTCAGGCTTTAACTGCGGCTCCCAAAGCCATCGCGAAGGAAGCCGGCGTGGTTCGCATGCAGGAGGACGGCAGCATGAAGACCCTCCTCGACAGCAAGAACGGATTCAACTGCATGATCATCCTCGGCAACACCATGTGCGCCGACCCCAACAGCATGGAGTTCTTCAACGCCATGATGAAGAAGCAGAACCCGCCCGATAAGCTCGGCATCAGCTACATGCTCGGAGGCGACAAGGGCGCCAGCAACACCGATCCCACCGCCACGAAGAAGACCGCAGACAATCACTGGGTGGTGACAGGTCCACACATCATGATTGTTGGGCCGGCGGCGAAGCAGCTCGGCATCCCCGACTCCGCCGACGCCGATCCCACCAAACCTTATTTGATGTGGGCGAATACGCCGTATGCGCATGCCATGATCCCGGTCGCCGGCGGCGCCCCGCACGCGATGGCGCACTGACATGAAGGATAGGAAAGAACTGAAGTGACGGCTGCTGCACTTCTTAGTAAGGGTCGCCGACCATCTGGGAGTTAGGCTGTTCGGTCAACACACTTTCGATGCAGCAAAAGGTTACTGTGATCTCAGCACTGCCACGGCAGCGGTCTTGGGCGGTGGCGGTGGGTCGTTGAGCGGACGTTCGCCTGGCTGAATCAATTCCGTCGGTTGCGCGTCCGCTACGACAAACGGGCCGACATCCACGAAGCGTTCCTCTCGCTCGGCTGTGTGTGGATTTGCTGGCAGTCGCTGCGCAAGGGCTGGATGACGCCCTGAACGCTCACGGCCTTATTCCCCGTGGCAATCCGGCCCCATAACCCCGAGATTCCCGCTACGGTGGGCCCTGCCCTGCTTCGCCCACCGACAGATTCACCGACAGAAGAGCGGTGGACAACGGCTCGAACACCGGACACCGCCGAGGCGACCGGGCTCGGCAGGTCCTTCGACGACGAGAGCCGGATTCCGTCGACACGTCACCACGCCAGGGCGTGCTCGCGATGCACGATCGTTTCCGGTGCTCCCGCCTTTTCCTTCACGACCGTGAAGTCGAACTTGATCGTCGCGAAAGGCTTGGTGAGGCCGGCCTTCTTGATCGCCTCGGCATCCTTGATGCGCACCACCGGCGGTATCAGCTCGTCGCGCGTACCGAAGGCGAAGTCGTCGTGGAGATACTTGTCGCCCTCGATGTTGAATTGCGTGGTGAGGTGGCGATAGCCCGGTGCGGTGACGAAGAAGTGCACATGTGCCGGGCGCTGGCCGTGGCGCCCAAGCTTGGTGAGGAGCGCCTGTGTCGGCCCGTCGGGCGGGCAGCCGTACCCGCTCGGCATGACGGAGCGGAACTTGTAGCGGCCGTTCTGATCGGTCTCGATCCGCCGGCGGAGATTGTAGGGCGACTGCGGCGGGCCGAAGAACGAGTAGAAGCCCATCGTGTTGGCGTGCCAGACGTCGACGATGGCCTCGGGCACCGCCCGACCGGAGGTGTCCTTGACCTGGCCCTCGACGAAGAGGACTTCGCCATCGTCGGTACCGTCGTCGAGCCGAGCCTCGCCTTTTACCAGCGGCGCTCCGGCAACGTAGAGCGGGCCTTCGATCGTCCGCACCGTGCCGCCGGAGAGGCCGGCGCGGCGCTCCGCCTCGTCAAGGCGCAGATCGAGGAAGTGTTCAAGGACGATGCCCGGAACCAGGAGACCCAGTTCGTTGGCTTGCCCTGACTGTCCGAGGTAGGCGACGCCGGCCCAGAACTCGTCCATCGAGATGTCGAGATCGTCGATGGCCACCATCAGATCGTTGAGCAGCCGGTTCACGATCTGATTCAGGCGGGGATTACCGCCGGGCTTGTCGGGTCCTGCGGCCCTGGCCGCAAGGGTCTTGATCGTTTCTTTGCTGACGAGATTGCTGGGCATTTGGTTTTCCTCCCCGAATGTGATGCCGGCTAGCGATCGCCGTCGTGGATCGAGAAGATAGCAACTATTAGCTAATCCGACATTTCCGATTTGACGTCCAAGCTCGGCGGCATCCTACACCGGGACGTGGCACTGGGACGAAGATTCTCATCTTCCTCCGCTGCACCCGCCTGACCTTCGTCCCTCGACGTGGAATCGACACCGGACGGTCTCTTGTACTCGGCTACTCGCGACGTCTGATAAGTCCCGACGCCGCAGTGTTTAGTAATCCGGCGCCGATCGCCGTCAACGGCCTGGATCGGTCAGCGTGCGTCCTTGAGGTTTTGATACAGGCTCTAAGGAAAAAGTGGACGTGCGACCGCCTGCCGATTTGAAAGACCTATTCCTAGCTCCGTACTACGGATGGATCGTTGAAATTCTGCTGGAAGCGCTGCGACCCGACACGTCCGAGGGCGAGGCTCCCGAGGTTCCACGTTACGAATCGACACGTGGACCGGGTACGACTGCTGATGTGGATTACTGGACGAGCCGCGAGGCTGTCGAGGTGCTCCGCAGCCATGTGAACTATGTGGTGCCGGACACCAAGCGATGGAACAATCTACTGCGTACTACATCGACAAGCACCCGGCAGTTCATTCGTTCGTAAAAAATGCGGGCCTCGGGTTCGCGATCCCATACTTGAACAATGGGCAGATGCACGATTACATGCCAGACTTCATCATTCGGCTGCGTGGCGACTCGCCCTTGCTCGTGATCCTGGAGACGAAAGGCTACGACTTGCTGGAGGAAGTCAAACGTCATGCGGCAGAACGATGGATCTCGGCGGTGAACGCGGACGGTATATATGGACACTGGCTTTACCGTTTGACAAAGAAGACCACTGACGTGAGCGGGATCATCACGGCGGTTTCCGAAAAGCAGTAGAGTCAAGAGTCTCAGTGTTTGTGGAGAATCTTCATGACCGGTAGCGGCCCAACTTCGGACCTGTTCGGCGATTTCATATTGACCATTGTGGCGGGACCACCCCGTGGAAACACCCTTTAAGAGGTTGACTCGGCTGCATTTGCAACCTGGTGCTGGCTTGAGGCTGATTGGCGCAAGGCTCCCGAGCACATGGATTCCGCTCGCTTAACCCAAAAACGAGCCTACGAAGAGAGATTTGGCATGAGTGCGGGAGCGCGGGCCAAAATCATCGTAAATGATGGGCAAGAGAAGGTAAATCCTGCCGAAAAGTATTTCAGCGCGCGATCCAGTTCTGAAGTATTGCACTGATTGCTGAGTCGCTCTCAGGTTCTACGCGATTTAGATTCTCCGACCTGGACACACATGAAGAACGTGTTGGACCAATACAGGACACAGATTCTTGTAGATGAGGCGACTGATTTCTCTCCTGTCCAGCTTGCATGTATGTACAGCCTCACCCATCCGCGAAGTCACTCGTTTTTCGCTTGCGGCGATTTCAATCAACGCTTGACCACATGGGGAACACGGACCTCGGACGAGACGCGATGGGTCTGCGCAGATCTCGTGACTCGCGAGGTCAGCGTCGCTTATCGGCAAACTCGCCAGCTAAACGACTTCTCGTCCGCCATTATTGACTCTAACCGGAGGGATCGAACCGAAAGTCAGCCTACCGCCTGATGTTGACAACAACGGTGTTGCTCCCTTGGGGAGTCGCATATAAACTGGTTAGCCAACGGATTGTAGAAATTGATGAAGGCCTCGTTCGGCAGTTCCCTTCGATTGCGATCTTCGTTCCATCTGAAGCTCAGGTGCAGCCTGTCGCCCAAGGCGCGTTCCCGTTGAGTTCAGCTTCTTGTACACCACGTGCTCCTCCCTGGACTTAGCATCCAAACAATACGGACAAGTGAACGCGCGGTAGGAGGGCGCTCGTTGTGCTCAACTTGATTCCTTCCTTTGCGCCAGTGTAGCGTAGACGGTGCCCAAACCTGAGGGGCGGCCTATGAATCCTATGGACAGCGGAAAACCAAGCGATGCCAACATTCAACTGATGCAGCTCACCAACGCTTTTTGGACATCGCGTTGCCTTCATGTTGTCGCCGAGATCGGCGTCGCCGATCACCTTAATGAAAAGTCAGAGTCCACCGATTCGCTGGCGCGATCGACCGGGACACATCCCGAATCGCTCTACCGCGTGTTGCGTTTGCTGGCGTCGCAGGGAATCTTTGCCTGGAAAGATGGCGCATGGGTGCACACGGAGGCTTCGCGTCTGATGCGGGCCGATCATCCAGCCTCGATGCGCGATTACATCCGCATGATCGGGATGCCGGTCCTTTGGCATGCATGGGAAGAGCTGGAATACTCAGTGCAGACGGGCAGAACGGCATTCCAGAAAATCCATCCCGCCGGAGTATTCGCATACTTTTCCGAACATCCCGAGCAAAGCCGTATCTTCAACGCTTCGATGACCTCGAAAGCGCACCGTGACATCGCCGCTGTATTGCCGGCGTATGACTTCTCCCAGTTTAAGACCATTGCTGACATAGGAGGCGGACGCGGCCATCTGCTACGCGCCATCTTGAAGCAATCGCCTAACACGAATGGCATACTCTTCGACCAACCGCATGTGGTTGCCGAAGTCAAGCCGGAACCCGCAGAGAAGCTGAGCGTGGTCGGCGGCAATTTCTTCACCGACCACTTGCCCGCAGCGGACACTTACCTGCTGATGAACATCATTCACGACTGGGATGACGCGGACTCCATCAAGATTCTGTCGGGAATCCGTCGCGATATGCCGACCCACGCTCTGGTGCTGGTCATCGAGACTGTAGTGCCGACCACGCAGGGCCCACATCTCTCGAAGGAACTTGATATTGCCATGATGACACTGCCCGGTGGCAAAGAACGTACCCAAGAGGAATACTCGAAGCTGGTATCCCACTGCGGCTTGCGCCTGAAGCGAGTGGTGGAGACGCAGAGTCCGTACTCGGTGCTGGAGATGCTGGCGGGATAGTTCTGGGTTCAGGTGGCTGGTCATTCTTCGTCTCTGTCACTTCTACGTATAACGGGCTACCCTGAAATTACCTGTGCGCTACTAGTTCAATTTGATCGGTGGCATGGAGGCCACCGGTCATGAAGAGGAAGCCGCACTCGCGAACGAAACGCACCACGACAAAATCTGTCCTGCGACTGCCCGACCTGGAGCATGCAAAAGCCGCAGTCTTGAACAGCCTCACCAGTCCGGACGCCCAGCGAGGGGGGGGGTAGGGGATGTTTTTCTGCGTCTCGGCACTATACCGACGAATTTACTCGAATGCGGGAGCCACGATGAAAGTACTTACAATTGAAGGCTTCAGAGGTGAGCGTGGGAACGAAGGTTATGTCTCTGAAGGTGAAGCGTGGCTCGCACCGCGCCCAGTGCCCGAAAGCCAGGCACGCAGTTAATCGTCTTGGCTTGTGATCCAGTGCCGAGAAGCTGGGGAGTCCGGGCACTGTCGTCAAGGCAAAGATGACCTTCCTGGGGCGGACGGCTGGACAGCAGCATGGAACGGCGCGTAACTTTGTGGCCCGTGAAGATGCTCATTGCTCCTCCGGAAGAAAGCGCACTCGATGGCAGCGGGAGCGCATGTCTGGGAAGCACCCGGAAATTGTATACAAATGGGCGATCCGGGACAGCTCAGAGCACATTGGATGTTGAATCCACGAGAAACGGCAGCGGCCAGAACCGCTACCGGTCAGGGCTGCCGCGAACCGGGAACCCGGGGATCATCTCCAACTCCATCAGGGGAATCGGAATCATACCCTCGTTGTTGAAGCGATCCATGAAATCGCGTAGCACAAACGGCTTGCCTGCCAGGTCCTGCTGGTGGGCGTAGTTCGTGATCAATTCGTCGGCGAGCATCTTCCCAGTGATGTAGCAGCTACCATAGCCAGGCTGGCGAAGATACAGCAACTGTTCGAATTCGGTGAGCGAGTCCCTTGCCTTGGCCCAGCCGCGCGGCGTCCATTCCGCGTGGAACTTTCCTGCCTGCTCCAGGGTAAATTGATTCGCCTGCACATAGAGCGAGGCTAGGCCACGGGCAGCGCGGTTCGCCAGTGCAATCCAGACCAGCTCTTTGGCGCGCGGATTATCGTCGTATAGGCCGGCGTGCATCATCAGCTCTTCGAACGCGGTGGCGAAACCCTCCGCGCGATTGTCCCAGATGTTTGAGAGCAGGACTTGGCGGCGAATTGGGCTCGGGTTTGGCTCGTCCCGCATGCGTGCCAAGTCGATCCAGTGATAGTCGTGCGAGAAAAGCACCATGGGCTCGCGGTGAGTAATACGGGTAAAGAATGCCCTTTGCTCCTCTGGAACGAAGTGACCGACCTCTTCCGCCAGCGCCGTCCTGATGTAAGGCTTATTTGGGATAATCTCCTGCTTGACCAGGAAATCGACGAACTTATCCAGCCGGTCATGCGCCATCTTGTCGAACGCGGCGGCATCGGCGGCCGGCTCGAGCGGAGGCAGGTTGCGGTTGTTGTGTTCTTCAAGACGCAGGGATGATTGCGCGCGCTCCAGCTCGCGACGCAGCAGCACGACCTCCTCGTCCCAGTCGTAAGAAATGAAGTGCACATTCTGCTGATACCAGGTGTAATTCTCTTTGCCCACGCCCGAGGGGCCGGTCTTAGTGGGCGCCAGCTTCTCCAGCCAGGCGACGAATTCGTCGGTCGCCGTGCGGGCGCTGGTCACGGCGGCGCGCAACGCTGGGCTGGCACCGCTCAGGTCGGCGTGCTGGTGTTCGGCCAACGTGTGGACCGTCAGCGTCCCGGCCTCAAGCGAAGCCAGGGTGCGGGACTGATTGCGCAGCTCCTCCGCGCCATACACCCAGAGGTCACGCGCGTTGCTCGCCTTGAGATTCTCCTTTGCTTCGGCCATGAAGGCGGGAATCATGTCAACCTTCGCTGTTAAGTCCTTCTGCGCCTCGGCATCGAGCGGAAAGCGATAGTTGTAGAGCTGGATCTCGGGGTAGGAAACCGGACCTTCGCGCGAGGGCACATCGCTGCGGGACGACGATATGCTGGCATAGAATGCGGGATCGCGCGCCCAGGAGCGGATCACCCTCAGGCTGAAGTCGAACCCATTCATCTCAGCCTTCACCAGCTTGTAGTCGTTCTGTTGTGCAATGGGCCACGACTTGGGATCAATTGCGTCGAGCCGCTTGCGCCACCGGGCCAGCTCCGCAGCCTTAGCTGCCATGGCGCTCGCGCTGTAGTCGGGAACATTATTCTTCATCACCGGACGTTCGAATTCCCGCCATTGCTGAAAAAGCCTGACCAACGTGGGATAGCCATCAGGCTCGCTTGCTGCCTTTGCCGAACGACTGCTCATTGCTCCAAAGAACAGGGCCGCGATGGCCATGGCATGGCAGAGTTGAAGCCGCATGTTCACCGAACGACACTTGCGGTCGAGATAGCCCATCGCTGAGATACCCTCATTGTTGAATTGAAAGCTTGGAAGGAGGCTAGCCTATCGCGCATTTGGCAGCTTTCGCAAGCGTGGCGGGCAGGCTTCGGAAAGCAGTTTTTTAGGGTCGCGAGTTGAGAACGGTTTCATCCATGCCTCACGATACGAGGTTGCTTTCCGCAAGTTGGTGAAGGCATACGGACAGTTGGTAGTGACACCTTCGTGATCCACCGCATAGAAGCCCTCCGCCGCGGAGTCAAACAATAGGCGCAAGAAATCTTCGCTTTCCTGAAGCGATCTGGGCAACTCCCGCTCCTTGCGTAACAGCTCCCCGACTAGCTCCAGTTCCTTATTTTTGCTTGCGACTTCAGCGGCATGCGTTCAACGGTCTTGTTCGCCAGCTTCCGAAAGGCGCACCACTTCGGTGACATCCTCCACTCTGTGTAGGTAGTATAAAAATTCTCCGTTGTCATCGAGGATCGGGGAATTTACGGGGCTCCAGTATCGTTCTTCAAAGGTGCCATCCGGCTTACGAATGTCGTACTTTTTGTACCGGCATCGCATCCGGTCGCTTAGTCTTAAATGCACGTTTCAGGGAGGTTTTTAAGTTCTGAACACCACTTGCCGCCGGATCGTCAGGATTGTCAGGGAACACTTCAAACAACTGCTTGCCGGCAATCTGAGCCCGCTCGGTCATTGTGGCACGAAGATAAGCATCCGTCGCAGTCACAATGATGAGGTGAGCGTCTAAAACCAGGAAAAGGGCTGGCGAGCGCTCGAATAGGATCTTGAGGTTCCTTTCGGGAAGCCGAACGCCATTCCAGTAAATTACGCCAAGCTCAAATACGCCGCAAGCAAAGATTGAATTCTCGAGTGGACGCCAGATCCCGCCCAGGCGTATCGAATCGCCGTCCGCCTCAATGATCGCTATGAACTGGACGGCCGTGATCCCAACTGTTACGCTGGCATCGCGTGGGCAATTGGCGGAAAACATGATCGCCCCTGGTCTGAACGGTCCATCTTCGGCACAATCCGTTATATGTCGTATGCCAGTACGTCACGGAAGTTCGATAGCAAGGCTTACATCGAGCAAATTAGTCGGACTAAACAGGAGGAGCGGGCAGATCCCTTTCATTCGTGGGGCAGATCCTAATGGCATCCTCAACAGTTTTCTCTCGCCAACCGCTGGTCCTGCTGACTGGAGCCACGGGGTATATCGGAGGACGCCTTCTCAAGGGCCTGGAGAAGAAAGGCTGGCCGGTTCGTTGCCCGGCTCGCCGCCCAGAGTTTCTGAAGTCCCGCGTTGCCCCCAACACGGAGGTCATGAAGGGTGACTGCCTCGACCCAGCTTCCCTTGCTCCGATCATGGCCGGCGTAAATACCGCCTACTACCTGGTTCACTCCATGGGTTCCCCGGGGCAGTTCGAGGAGGAAGACCGGCGAGCCGCGCAGGGTTTCGTTCACGCTGCACGCGAGTCTGGAGTACGACGCATTATCTATCTGGGCGGCTTGGGGAACCAGGGTCAGGCTCTATCGGCTCATCTGCGAAGTCGTCACGAAGTTGCGGATATCTTACGAAGTTCCGGGATCCCAACCATCGAATTTCGCGCCTCCATTGTGATCGGCTCTGGGAGCCTCTCCTTTGAAATGATTCGCGCCTTGGTGCAGCGCTTACCGGTGATGATCTGCCCGCGCTGGGTTGAGGTCAAGGCCCAGCCAATCGCGGTCGAAGATGTGATTGCTTACCTGATGGCAGCGCTTGAGTTGCCTGTGGACCAAAGAGCGGTATTCGAAATCGGTGGTACTGACCAGGTGAGTTATGGCGAAATCATGCAAGAGTACGCGCGGCAATGCGGCCTCCGCCGATGGATGATACCGGTGCCAGTCCTGACGCCCCGCCTGTCAAGCTTGTGGTTGGCCCTCGTCACCCCTATTTATGCTCGCATCGGCCGTAAGCTCGTGGATAGCATGCGCAACCCGACTCTGGTTCACGACCCATCGGCATTGACAGTCTTTGGGATCAAGCCGAAAGGTTTAAAAGCTGCCATCGAAAGAGCTCTTCAGCATGAGGACCAGGAATTTGCCTTGACGAGTTGGTGCGACGCTCTCTCTTCGAGTGGGAAACCAGCATCGTGGGGCGGCGTGCAGTTCGGCACAAGGTTGGTCGATTCCAGGAGCATTCAAGTGTCAGTTCCTCCGGCTTTCGCTTTTGCTCCGGTGAGGCGGATAGGAGGGTCGAATGGTTGGTACTTCGCCAATTTTCTGTGGTGGCTTCGAGGCTCCTTGGATTTGCTCGTCGGCGGCGTGGGACTTCGCCGAGGCCGTCGCGATCCTGACACGCTGGCGCCGGGCGACGCTTTGGATTTTTGGCGCGTGGAAACCTTTGAACCGGATCATCGGCTCGGGCTGGTGGCTGAAATGAAAGTGCCCGGGCGTGCGTGGCTTCAGTTTGAGGTTGAACCAGACAGCAGCGGCTCGGTTATCCGGCAAACCGGTATTTTTGATCCCGCGGGATTGGCGGGGCTTCTCTATTGGTACGCGATCTTCCCCATCCACCGCTGGATTTTCGGCGGCATGCTTCGCGAGATTGCAGCTGCCGCAGAGCGCGAGGCAAAGATTGTTTAGCTTGGGGCATAACGCCAGTTTCCGTGTCCGCTGGCACCTGCCGGAACTCCCGGAAGGTCGGCGATGAGGAAGTGATCCGGGAGCCCCTTCGACTCTTGGTCCAGAAACGGCGTTCGCGGAACTCTGGCCTAGCTTAGCATTCGACGGTGCCGCGCTTCCCCAAGCCGACTTCTGGCCCGGAACAATTTCCGGATTGCCGGTGACTCGGGCGGGATCGCGAAAAGCGTCGAGGATCGGCTGCGAACAAGCTCAGCTCACTCCTTGAGGACGGCGCCTCCGAATCGGCCGGGCCGCCCAAGGAGGTGTAGAACCCGTATAGCGCCATCGCGGCCGACAACAGAATTCCGGCCAGACTGATGCCCGCATACCACGGAGATCCTTGGGTGGTCAGGGGAAAGCTCCCCAGTAAATTGCTGAAGACAAGGTTAGCCACCACAGCCAGCAAGCCGAAGCGGATCAACAGAAACACTGTCAGACCGGTCGTGATTAGCACGGTCACCAAGACAACGGGATCAAACCCCCTCGCCGATGCTGGGCCGAGGACAGTGAACAAGAGAACACATGCGAGCGCTGCCGCCCACTGCTTGCGCAGCAAGGCCGTATTTCTGCCAGAGGATCGCCCTCTGACTGCCTATAGCAACCCCAAGAATTGTGGGCGCCGCGATGCAGAAGAAAAGCGTCGCCCGGCTGACCAGATTGATTTGCTCAGACAGAGCTGAATACTGTCGGCGCGTGGCGACCGTCAGTACACTGGTGGCACTCTGATGGTATTCGCGCGGCAATCACGTAACGATCGACAAACGGTCGGCTCGAGACTCTTTGTTAAACAAATTGATACTCCGCTAAGATAGTTATTCCCACAACTCACCAAAATGTCATCGCTACTCAAACGAGGGTTGGACTGCAGAAACTCTTGCTTGACCTGCAAGGGGGTCATGAAAAATTCCTGTCTGGTATTGGTGAGTCGCGCCGGCACTTTGATTGAGGCGAATGCCTGACGTACAAGTTTGAAGTAATTGTCTGGATCTAGTCCGCTGCAGGTTCCGTGCGTCCTCCATTCGTGTTGTACAAGCTTCGGGTCTGGCATGATGTCTGTCATGCTGGAAAAAGTTGACGGACCCGATTCGCTTGAGCAATTTTCCGGATAGCCCTTGACGAACTGCGGCCAGAGACCATGAACCACGAAACCAAAATGCCCATTTTGGCATTCGGGACTTGCGGCATGATTGTGACAGAACTCTGGCGACCAGGAGAGAGAAAGGACGTAGTAATCGAATACTCCTGGTTGAGCGATCTGGTGCTGGTTTCGGTGACGATCCCGTTGTTGTGCTTGCACAGCCCAACCAACTAATAGAACAACCAGAAACACCAGGCCGGCCCATTCCCGCAATCTCTTCATAAACCGATCATCTTTAGACCTGGTAACTCCTCCGGCGGGATTTCAGCGATTCAGTTTAATCAATAGGAGAAACAAAAATCAATTTCAGCATCATGGGATCGACTTTCCTGTCCTACTGCGAAATTATGGTCAACCTCGATGCCGAAGTCCGCAAGCGCATCGGCGGCTCGCCAAGAATCTGCGCAGTCTCGCTTCCGTACTTGTGCTCGATTGGGTTGCCGACGGTAAAAGGCAGGAACCGATCCAAGGGTCTTTGTCGCCCTCGAGCACGGCATCCTTAGGGTTTTTCCCGACAGCACCGTGTGCATGAATCAAGTCCATCATTCCACCGCACCAGTCCTGCTGAGTTCGATCAACTTTGTTAGGGGCATGCTAGGAAATATGTCATTCCTGCTTCTTCGCATTTAATAGGCACCTAGTGAGCGGGCGGTTTTCGTCTCTTCGATCCTCTCTGAACCTTCCGGGGCTGCTTAAGAGTCGGACCATTCTTGTACTCAACCTGGTGCGCATACGAAACCTGACCGCCGCAGTTCCGGTGGTGTAAGTTCGGGCCGAATGGTGTCTGGTTGGGCATGGTTAGACCGAAAAACTCACCAACACCAGAAATTCATCCGCTCAACATCACGAACGATGAGAAACAGAAAGAAAAAGCCCAATCCTTCAATTTTCAGCAGCCTGCTAGACTCCCAGTTTCCATCGGGCTGGTTAATGCACTTCAGAACGTACTCTGCACCATTTTGGCTCGGGTTGTAAAGTACGACCAAAGCGCCAGCATCATCACTCCGGTGGCCTGCAATGCTCGTCCAGAGCCCCTCAACGACGGGGGGTGTACTTTACCCTCGTAGGTTAAGAGAGCGTGGAAATGGCGACCAGATGCAGGTTTCCCACATCCTGAAAATCTCCTCTCATCTCCACGAACATAGCCGACATCGCATTTCACATGTCTTTCGAGGCCGTCTATAAATTCGTCGAAACCCCTATTGGCGTGAGCGTCCGACACCTTCCCAGCGAAAGTGAACGTGCAAAACAGCTTCCACTCAACCAATTTCAACCAATCCGCATACCCCTCAACAAGTTTCCAGTCAGCGGCATAGGGCAAATTCTCCCGTTCGTACCATCGTGCTCTTTCGTACTGTCGCGCTCTGTTGGGCACTGCGATCCTCCTTCTAGTGTCGGCCTTCGGCCCCATCGTCCGGACACGATTCGTCGTCCTGCGTGATGCCTCAGTACACACGCAGTGTTTAGTCACTACACAGGTCCGAGCTACCCTCTGCCAGATATTCCACTGGCTTAAGAGCGTCGCGGACTTATCTAACCACTGTGCCTAAAATTGTGCCCAGGGGGTGCTTGTTTGTGTTTGTATCCGGGTAGGTGTAAGACGGAGAAACCCGCATAAATACTGGCTGATCTCACTCCATACAAACGACGCTAAGTCGTTGATTCTTCGTGAAACCAATCTTCGGGACCAGGGGGTCGGAGGTTCAAATCCTCTCTCCCCGACCAATCTTTTCAAAGAGATAAAATGCACTTCTGGTTTCGTGTCCGCATGTATTTCTCCTTATCTTGGTTCTCGCGATCAACAGATTCCGTAATGTCGTCAAGACGTAACTCAAGCTTTGGTAAGTTCGTGGAGGCACGGACTGAGCTATCTTGTCCGATTAGGGCCCCGATGTTGCTGAATAGTGCAAAATAACACTCAATCCAATTCCTTCCGACCTACAGCGGGGAGAGCGGTGCGGGCTCGCCGACAAACCAGTACTACCAAATCTCGGGAGGCGGGAGTGGTACTGATCTGAAGGAGAAGCGCCGAAAACCGCGGGTAGAACCAGGGTGTTTGACGCAGAGCCAAGCTAAGCGAATCAATGAGATAGCATTTCCGTGGTTGTTTCGGGACCAGGGGTCGGAGGTTCAAATCCTCTCTCCCCGACCAAACTTTTCAATAACTTGCAATCGTTAGTCCTCTACCATTCGGATATTGGCCCAGGTGCTCGGCCCCCGGGAGCGCACCTAAATATTGCTCAATCGTGAGTTTTTGAGGCGGATTGCCAGTCTCAATACGTCTACAAGCACAGGTGAAATCGGTCTCGAGATGTTGAATTCAGTGGAATCGTTTGGGTTATATGATGGTCAGCTGCTGCATGGGACACAACCCACAACTGCCTGCTGGTCGTAGGCGCCGCGTCGTGCCGATGGATGAACTGGTCATGGCGCCACACGTAAGGTGTGAAATCATCTTTACACCACTGGCCTTGGCCGACTGTGGCCCGATGGCCGGCAATCCGCAGTTATTGCGGTCGGCCGAGTTCGAAAATCGTCTGCCAGCCGACCAACAAATTTCATTCTGCATTCTCACCAAGTTGCAGGCACACCCAGTCAACATTTTTGAACCGGGTTTTTCAGACCACGAAGAGGTTGTGAGTGGTAACAACCTGATTGCGACGGTTAACTTGCCGAGCCCGAGTTTAGTTTGAATTTCGCTCGAAGATCGCCTACCATCCAACCGCGCGGTGGCTCACCCCGGCATGGGGTTTCGCCCTTGGGTCTTTAAAGCAAGACCAGTCCGAATAGCAGATGGGCCGCCACTTCGGAGATTCGAAATGGGGAGCGCTTGATGAAAACGCATGCATTATTTGACTTGACCGGTCGGGTGGCAGTCGTGACTGGTGGTAATGGCGGAATTGGTCGCAGCATTGCGCTCGGATTGGCCGAGGCTGGGGCTGCCGTCGCAGTGTTTGGACGAAATGACGAAAAGAACCAGCGGGTGCTTTCCGAATTGAAAGAAATCGGTGTTCCATCGGTTGCTGCGAGGGTTGATGTAACCAATCGCGCTGGATTGGAGCCTGCGCTCAAGTGGGTCGAGAGCGAACTTGGTGGCATCGGCATCCTGGTAAATAATGCCGGCAACGTGTCTTTGAGCGGCGGGGTGTTGCACGAAAAGCCTGAAGATTGGGACAGCGTCGTCGAGACGCAACTCAATGCAGTTTTCCTTCTTTCCAAGCTTGCTGCCGGATCGATGCTTAGTCATAAAAGCGGCAAGATTATTAACATTGGCAGTATGTACTCTTTCTTTGGATCTGGGCTCGTCCCGTCTTACAGCGCAGCGAAAGGAGCGATAGTCCAACTGACCAAGTCAATGGCTATTGAGCTCGCCCCACACAACATTCAAGTCAACGCGATCGCGCCAGGGTGGATTGAAACGGACATGACAGCGCCTGTACGCACAACGCCCATGAACGACGAAATTCTTGCGCGAACCCCCGCCGGTCGATGGGGTCAACCGGGAGAAGTTGCCGGAACCGCTGTGTACTTGGCCTCGCGGGCTTCGGACTTCGTAACCGGTACCACGATTCGTGTCGACGGCGGTTATGCGATCAGATGACACTTCGAATGTAACTCAGCCAAAACCATTCTAACCGGCATCACTTGAACGGGTCTGTCCTTCTGTCGGCTGACAGAGCAGCGCCTCGTATCAGCCGGGCGAGAAGCGACGATGTTGTCAGGGCTGCATGCTGCCTTTCAATAGCTGCGGGCCGCTGGGAGCAGTGGCGGCGGGATTGTCTTCAGCGGTGATGAAAACGTCAAATACGGCGTAGGACGTTGTCCCCTCAAAACTCCCATCGAGGTCATTGTTCACCTTGAGTTGTCCCTGGTTTTCTGGTTCCTTCCCTCGGCCCTGGATCCAAACCACATAAGCCTGCGCGGGCGGAGTCAGAGCCGCCGGCTTCGCCAGATGCTTGACCTCAACTTTGATCTTCAAATTGCCGTTACGGTCGTGTTTGACCTCGGCCTTCCCCGCGGCGGCGGGTACCGAGGGATCAGCCGTAAGCCGAATATCCCTCGCCTGCGCCAGTCCGGTCAGGGCTAACGCCATTGCGATCCATAGAACTGGAAATGCTCGCCTCATAAGAGTTCCTCGCTTTAGTTATTTGCTGCGGCTTGGATGGCGGATGCTCGGAAAACGTTTTGCCTCCGGGGCAGATTTCACCGGTTAAGAACCCTTTTGCTGAAACGTAGGTGAGTGGCAGGTTGAATACGAACCCGTGGCTTTTCTACAACAGCGAAAGAACACGAATGGGCCGACGCCGAATAATTTGCGATTCTTGGTCATCTTCTTGTCGGTAGGCTTCCAACAATCTACCAAAGACGAACGCGCAATAGACGGCGGGAGCGGTATCTCGGACAATATGAGCGATCCGGGGGAGGAAACTTGGTAGATTCCTGGTAGAAACCTGCTATGGACGCCAAAAACCATCGTGCGACGTGGAAGACGCTGTTGGCTTTCGCGATTATCTATTTTGTGTGGGGATCGACATTCCTCGCAATTCGCATTGGCGTCCGCGAGGTTCCGCCGTTCCTTCTCGCGGCGATGCGGTTTTTGGTTGCGGGACTGGTTCTTTACAGTTGGATGATGGCCCGGGGCGAGCGCTCACCGAGCGGACACCAATGGTCCTCGGTATCCTTACTCGCTGTGCTGATCTTCGTTCTCGACTACGGACTGTTGTTCTGGGCCGAGCAGCGTCTGCCTTCGGGCATAGCCGCGGTCATGATGGCCACGATTCCGGTATTTATGGCCCTGTCGGAAATCATTTTCCTGCGAACCCGGAGACTGACGGTTCGGTTGGCATTGGCACTCTTGATCGGAATCGGGGGAGTGGCGGTACTTATGAACCACTCGGCGAACCTCGGCGGCGCGCCGATCAACAGGGCGGGTGCTGCGGTGCTGATCATTGC
This sequence comes from Terriglobales bacterium, assembly GCA_038254805.1. Lineage (GTDB taxonomy): Bacteria > Acidobacteriota > Terriglobia > Terriglobales > Acidobacteriaceae > Gp1-AA145. The sequence goes on along the minus strand of JBBSFW010000003.1, from coordinate 93,033 downwards.
ATCGATCAGTTGGTCCCTGGCGTCTGCCCTTACGCGCAAGCTTCCGCTTCCGACGTCCAAAGTCATGAGCTCCGGGGCGCAGATGCTCGCCGGAGGAGTGTTGCTGTCGCTCGCGGCGGCGTCGCTGGGAGAATTTCGCAGTTTTCATCCGTTGGCTGTCTCATGCTCCGCGTGGCTCTCGTTGCTCTATCTTATCGTCGCGGGCTCCATTATCGCGTTTACCGCTTACGTATGGCTGATTCATCATGAATCGCCGACAAAAGTCGGGACCTACGCGTACGTGAATCCGGCAGTGGCCGTGCTGGTTGGATATTTCCTGGGGGGCGAAACCCTTGGCGTGCGAACGATTCTGGGAACTCTGTTTGTCCTGATCAGCGTGGTGCTGATCACGACTACGCCAGGGAAGAAGCCGGCGGCGACACTCGCAGGGGAAGATACAGTATAGGTTCCGGTTCTTCGGAAACGCGAAATTGACAATTGCCCAACCCAAAAATCCCGGATCAGCGTACGATCGGTTTGGTCTCTCTCAGGAGATGGGACCTACCCCGTCCTCGGCGAAACAGACGTAGATTTCTGGCTGTGTCCCAGTTGCCTTTTCGTAACCTTCGGCCACCACAGCCGAGAAGCGTTGCACGCAGGCTTCCTGGAGCAAATTCACGGTGCAACCACCAAAACCGCCGCCAGTCATGCGCGCGCCATATACTCCTTCGATCCCTTCAGCGAGCTCGACCATGAGATCGAGCTCCGGGCAGCTGACTTCAAAGTCATCCCGCAAACTCTGATGCGACTGGCGCATCAATTCTCCGAATCGCCCAAGGTCCTCGCGCTCCAAACCACCGGCGGCTTCGATTACACGACTATTTTCACTGATCACGTGCCGGCACCTGCGGAAGATGGTCTCCGGCAGATCTTGTCCGTGTGCGTCCAAATCAAGCAGCGTCAAATCTCTCAATGCCTTCACCCGGGGAAGATGTTTCGCCATAATCTTCAGTCCCGCTTCGCACTCCGCGCGCCGCTGGTTATACCCACTGCTCGCAAGATTGTGGCGCACCATGGTGTTGCAAATTACCAAACGGGCATGATCGGGCAATGGCAGCAGGCGATATTTCAGAGAGCGGCAATCCAGCAGGAGGGCCTTGCCGCGCTTGCCATGAGTCGAAACAAACTGGTCCATGATGCCGCAGCGCGCTCCAACGAATTCGTTTTCGGCGCGCCGGCATAAAACCGGAAGCTCCTCCAGATCCGCTTGGCCAGCATGCATGCTCTCGAAAGCGTAGCCAACAACCACCTCTAAAGAAGCTGAGGAACTAAGGCCAGCGCCCTGGGGCACATTTCCTGTTAACAAAAGGTTGGCGCCCGATAAGCGCCTGCCGGACTGTTCCAGCATCTTGGCGACGCCCAGAACGTAGTCGCTCCAATGATTTCGGCCGTGCGATGGCAACTCGTCCAACACCGCCTCTATTTGCTCGTTGAAATTTTGGGAACGCAGAATCAGTTTGCGGTCGGACCGAGGGCTGATGGCCACCCAGGTGTAAAATCCCACGGCCGCAGGCATCACGAATCCATCGTTATAGTCAGTGTGTTCGCCGATCAGATTTACTCGTCCCGGGGCCTGGTAAATCTGCGGAACTTCGGCAAAGAGTCGCAAAAAGGCGTCGTTTAATGTATGGGGGGTAGCTTCGATGGTCGCGGCTTTACCTTTCATACACCCCTGGCCTCGTGTGAGAACCGCGAACCAGCTGAGCGTCGCTATTATCCCAGGGTTTCGATAAAACGCTTAACCAGACGCTTAGAGTTTGTACGATTTACGGCGACCGCTGTCAACTCTCGGCAAACGCCGCTACTGCGTTGGACTTAATCGCAAGCGCTAGATTTTCGAATCCAAGCCTCTGGCGCAAAGGCCCAACCGTTAAATCTTTCTAATGTTACGATCAGTTCGCATTTCATCCATGATGAGCAAATCAAAAGGTTTTACGGCATTGGCTGCGTAAACCGTTCCCCTTCTCTATATACCTTTGGTGCTTCAGACTTGCTTCTCCAGTCCCCATAATCGCGGAAGTGGAGGCCTGAGCCTGGCAAGAACACGTCCGGCAGTCTGGTGAATGCCTTGAAAATTCCTCCCGAGCGGATTCACGTTCTTTATCCCGGTTTGCGGCCCGTTTTCGGGCGCTGTGGAGGCACGATGGCATTCGACCCAGTGCGCCGCAGGTATGGTGTGCCCCGAGAGTTCATTTTGTTCGTGGGGACGCTGGAACCTCGAAAGAACCTCGGTCGCATCCTGGAGGCGTTCCGCTTACTCAAGACCGAACAGCATTTTGGGCCGGATTTGGTACTGGTGGGCCGCAAAGGCTGGCTTTGTGACCCCATCTTTTCGCGGCTCTCAACAAGTACCCTGTCCAAAGACGTGCACCTCACCGGTTATGTTTCCGACCATGACCTGCTGGCGCTGTACAAAATGGCGCGTCTGCTGGTTTTCCCGTCGTTGTACGAAGGCTTTGGGCTGCCTGCCATTGAAGCCATGGCCTGCGGATGTCCGGTGGTGACATCCAATCGCGGAGCGCTGCAGGAGGTCACGGCCGGCTGCGCCCTACACTGTGACCCCGAGAGCATTCGGTCCATCGCGGAGGCAGTCTGGCGGACACACACGGACGAGAGCCTGCGCCGCGAACTAATCTCACAAGGCCTGCAGCGGGCAGCATCATTTTCCTGGAAGCGCTATGGGGAGCAATTTCTAGAGACGCTGGGCGTCTGCCTTCCCGAGGAATCTAGTCATCTGTGCCCTATCTCATAATCTCGGGAGTGGTCAGCTTACTGCTCTTTCTGTGGCTAGAGGAAAGATCCCTATATTTGCTCTTCCCTTGGGCCTATGTGCAGAATTTCGTCCTGGCCTGGATGTATACCTCGGGCTGGGCGGACAAAGATTTCTGCCAGAGCCTTCTTATTCTGAAAGAGTTCCTTCTGCTGTGGCTTTTTCTCGGTTTTTTCCCCCGGATGCTGGAATGCGACTGGCCGATCCCGTTGCGGGTGCTATTAACTTTTTCCGCCTGGTGCTTGGCCCGCTATGCCGCAGCTGTCCTTTTGCAGAATCAGGGCCTGTGGGCCAACCTTTGGAACCTGCGGATCGTGAGTTTCCCTTTCCAGATCCTCACACTTGCATTTGTGATCGCGTCCCTGCGCCCGGCATTTGCGATGAGATTCATCCGCCACATGGCGTACTTGGGGGCAGTCGTGGCCCTGATCGGCCTCGCGATTTATTTGCTGGCCCCGGCTGACTTCTGGCGGTACGAGGTGAACGTTGCCCGGTACAACTCTGAAGTGAAGGGAGAATCCGGCGGCAGCTCAGCCCTCCAGCAGCAACTGGGAGGAGAAGACGTGAAGGAGCAGGACGAAGGCCTCCCCGGCAACGCCCGCGGCCGCGACGAGTTCTTATTTCTTTCGCCTTTTCGGGCCATTGGGACGGTTTGCGATGCCGTGGGCTTCGGCCACCTGGTGGCATTTCCCACGTTGTTATTTGCCTTCTGTCTGCCTCAGAGTTGGAAAACGCGCTTGGTGCTGATTGCCATCGTGGCGGCTCTGTTCTTTTCGTTTACGCGCTCGGCCTGGATTTTCGTGCTCCTAAGTCTTGGGTTTGTACTGCTGCGTACCAAAAAGTATCGCCTGCTGGCTGCGGCCGCAGCCGCCGCGCTCATGGCTTGCATGGTTTGGACGCCGCTGGGAAAGTGGTACTCGGAGACCCTGGCCCGGCTCTCGTGGAGTAATCCAAAAGAAGACCACGCGGATGGGTTGGTATGGCTCTACAAAGAGGGACTGTGGGGTTGGGAGAATGTGCTGGGCCAGGGATTGAACGCCAGAGTTTATGAAAGCGGCTACGGCATCCTGCTGGTGCGATACGGAATACCTGCGCTGCTGCTCATCCTCTGGTTCTTTTTCTCGCTGTATTCCTGGCTACGCCACAGCCGCCTGCGGGACCGCCCGTTATTTCTAGTGGCCCAGGCTGCGCCCCTGGGAATGATGGTAATCATGAATAGCTCTTATTATCCATTCAGTTTCATTCCCTACCTGCTTCCCTGGTTCGTTGTGGGGACGTGCCTGGCCTTCTCGGGTGAGCGGCAGAAAGTGATTTCCTCCGGAGGTGAGCTTGCAGCAACCGACTGAAGTTGTAAAACTTGTCCCCCATTCGGAGAGCACAGCTTGCTCCGGATTAGAATCGGCAGTCACGGTATCGTCAAATTGGCAATTGCGCTGCGGCACTCTGCGGCTGGCTTCTCTGCCGCCGCAGGAGCTATTCGCGGGCAGACAAGATCAGGGGTTCCTGCAAATTGTCCCCGTCAATGCCGAGGTCTTCGTCATGGCCCACGAAGATGAGCCTCTAAAGCGGTTGCTTGCCGACACTTTGAACACAGTGGATGGCAGGGTTTTGCAATGGATCTGCAAACTTCTTTATCCGCGACGGCAAATCGTGCTGCTCAAGGGGGCAAATTTTATTGACGACCTCGCCGCATTCTGCGAATCGCGCGCTGAAAAACTCTTTCTGCTTGGCTCCGACGGAAAAGCGAATGCCGGCGCGGTGGCGGCTTTAAACAATCTTTATCCCCGGCTGCAGGTCGCCGGTTTTGGCCCCTCGCTGTCGCAATCTCCCTTCAACTCTCCTTGTAGGGAGGAAATACTGAACCGCATACAAGAATTTCACCCGCACCACCTGGGAGTTTGTTTCGGGCCGGGCAAACAGGAGTTCTGGATCGACCAGAACCGGGAGCAACTGGCCGGCGGCGGCGTGCGCTGTGCGTACGGGTTGGGGGGAACCATCGACTTCCTCGCCGGCACTCGCCCGCGGGCGCCTGCATGGATGCAATACTCGGGAATGGAATGGCTGTTCCGTTTGCTGTCCGAACCGCGCGCGCGATGCTACCGCACGTTGATCCAATTCAAGATGCCGTGGTATGCGGCCAAGACTCGCAGAATGATACAGCCCCTAATTTTCTAACTGCTTCACCGAAAAACTCTCGTGAGCAAGCCATCATCATGCTTCGGCGTTTCCGCTCGTGGACGAAAAAATGGCAGGACCTTCGGTTTGCCGGGCCTGAAACACTGTTCTGCACTGGTTCTCGCCGGAGGGTTGGGGAAACGGCTGCGCAGCGTCTACCGTGCGGGGCCAAAATGCATGGTCCCGGTTGGCGGGCGCCGCTTTCTGGAGTATCTGTTGTTGTGGCTGCGAACCGCGGGATTCCGCGACGCAATCCTGTGTGCCGGATACAAGGAATTACAGCTTAAGCACTGGCTCGGAGATGGGAGCCGATTCGGAGTACACGCGCGCTATTCTGTGGAGACGGCGCCTCTGGGCACTGGCGGGGCGCTCAAGCATGCCCAAACATTGATCTCCACGGAGGATTAATGGCGATTCTTTTCTGGACGTTGATCTTCACGAAATGTACCGCTTCCACATGGCCCATCAGGGTCTGGCGACCCTGGCCTTGGCGTGTCAGCCGGCCGCGGCGCGTTATGGCGCGGTGGAGTTAAACCGCCAAGGTCAAATTGTAGCGTTTCAGGAAAAAGCTCTAACTCCACAAATCGCGGGGTGTGGGTCAGAGCTGGTCAATGGGGGAGTCTACCTGTTGCGCAAGGAGTTTCTGGATTTGATTGATGCAGGAAAACCCGTGTCCCTGGAGCGTGAAATATTTCCCATGCTGGCGGGCACCGAGCTGTTTGGCTTTGCTACAGATGGGTACTTCGTAGATATCGGAGTTCCCGAGGACCTTCAACGAGCGCAGACCGAACTTCCCCTGAGATTTCCAATATGACCATCCGAGCTAAAGCCCCGCTGCGCATCAGTTTTGCCGGCGGCGGGACCGATGTTCCCCCGTTTCCCGAGCGGGAAGGCGGATGCGTCCTCAACGCCACCATCAACAACTTTGCCTGGGGCAGCTTGCGGCCGCGGGAGGATGGCCAGATCGGAATTGAGTCGGTCGATCTCAATACCTCACTCAGCTACACCGTCGAGAGCGAAATGGCTTTTGACGGCCAGCTCGATCTGGTAAAAGCCGCGATTTTGCGCCTGGGGGCCAGAAACTCTTACGGTTTCGATATCTTTTTGCACAGCGACGCGCCTCCCGGCTCGGGCCTGGGGTCTTCCTCCGCCCTAATGGTCAGTCTTGTCGGTCTGGTGAAAGAGTTCAAAAACTTCGCTTTCACGGATTACGACATCGCACATCTGGCATATGAAATTGAACGCAAAGATCTCGGCATCCAAGGAGGCTTCCAGGACCAATACGCCGCCAGCTTTGGGGGATTTAATTTCATCGAATTTGATGCGGACCGCATCATCGTAAACCCGTTGCGCATCAGCCAGGAAGTCATCAATGAACTGGAGCGTAATCTTTTGCTTTGCTACACCGGATCGACACGCCGGTCAGACCGCATCATTGAGGATCAAAAAAGCAGATACGAAAACAACGAAGATGCAACCGTGCAAGCCCTGCGCCGGCAAAAGCAACTGGCGATGGACATGAAAAACGCGCTTCTGCAGCAGCGGCTAGAGGATTTTGGAGACTTGCTACACGGCGCGTGGGAGTCCAAGAAGAATCTGTCGCCTAAGATCAGTAACCCGCTGATTGACCAAATGTACGCCTGCGCGAGGAGAGAGGGCGCGCTGGGCGGCAAGATGACGGGGGCCGGAGGAGGTGGGTACATGCTTTTTTATTGTCCCTTTGAGAAGAAGCATCGGATTGCGGCCGCACTGCGAAAGCTGGGGGCGGTGGCCGCCGAATTCGCCTTCGAGCCTCGTGGCTTGCAGACCTGGAGGGCGCATGAAAGTCGCGCTGGACGTTGAGCGGCTCATTGCCGATAGGATGGAAGAGAGCAGTGCGCTCAAACAGGCGCTCTCACGAGATGCGCATTTCATCGCCGCCGTGGCCAGCGCCGCGAACGCGATTACGTGGTCGCTGCGCAACGGGGGCACAGTTTTCTTTTTCGGAAATGGTGGGAGCGCCGCGGACGCGCAGCATCTGGCGGCCGAGTTGGCTGGCCGATACCTGATGGACAGGCGGCCGCTTCGGGGAGTGGCTTTGAGCACCAACAGCTCTTGTCTGACTGCGATTGCAAACGATTACGGCTATGATCAAGTGTTTGCCCGGCAACTGGAGGGGCTGGGCTCTCCCGGAGATGTGGCGGTCGCGATCTCCACCAGCGGCAATTCCGGCAATGTCCTGCGGGCGATTGAAGTTGCAAGACGCCATAAGCTGATTTCGGTGGCGTTGACGGGGAAAAACGGTGGGGAGTTGCGGTCCCTGGTTGACCACTTCCTGTGCGTCAGTTGTGACCATACTCCCCGAATCCAGGAAGTTCACGTCATGGTTGGCCACATACTGTGCGAGATCGTGGAACAACAGCTGTGCGGCTGATTCTCATTCCATGAAAGCCGTATTTCTCGACCGCGACGGCGTCATCATCCGAAAAGCGCCTGAAAACGAATATATTGCGCGCTGGGAAGACGTGGCGTTCTTTTCCGGCGCACTGCACGCGATAGCAAAGCTGTACTGCGCCGGTTTCAAGATTTTCCTCGTCACTAATCAGAGGGGCATCGCATTGGGACGAGTGGACCTACGTGACCTGGATGAGATTCACGACCGCATGCGGGCAAAGTTGGGCGAATTGCACGCCCGCATCAGCGGGATTTATTTTTGTCCCCACGCCAAACATGAGCACTGCTCCTGCCGGAAGCCCCAGCTTGGGATGCTGCTGCAGGCAGCCGAAGAGCACGGCCTCGACCTGCGCCACTGCTGGCTCATCGGGGATGCGCCCAGCGACATTGAAGCTGGCATCCGTGCCGGGTGCCGGACGGCGCGAATTGGTCCTCTAAACTACGAGGCGAGCACCTTCCCCGCCCCCGATTTGGTCGCGGCCGATCTGTCGTCGGCCGCAGATCAGATACTTCGCCGCGTTCCTGAGATTACCCTTCCCCACCACGCGCTTATCCGTTAAGACTCACTTCGCCGGTTGCAATTTTTACACCGCCTGCGCGAGTTTGTCTCCCACCCCCGCAATCCCATTCATGAGTGTCTAAAATAGGGGCACGTCCTTGGTGTAACCGGGGGCGGAAGTACCCACTTGCACTTCATCCCGCGTTGCCCCAGGCTTGATAATCTGGCCCAGGCAGATTCGCGGCCTGCGCGGGGCGCTGGGGGGAGGAACAAAATGATCTTATCGGTGGTAATCCCGATTTACAACGAGCGCGCGACGTTGCGAACCATCGTGTCGCATGTGTTTGCGGTGCCCCTGAATATTGAACTGGTGTGCGTAGATGACGGATCTACGGACGGTTCGCAAGATATCCTTGCCCAACTGGCTGCTCAACATCCCCAGATGCGGGTGATTCTGCAGCCACACAACATGGGCAAAGGAGCGGCTTTACGGCGTGGCATTCAGGAGGCTAGTGGCAGCTATGTGGTCATCCAAGACGCCGACCTGGAGTACGATCCCAACGAATATTCGATTTTGCTCGAACCACTTCTGCAAGGGAAAGCGGACGTGGTTTACGGTTCGAGATTCATGGGTGGCCGGCCGCATCGCGTGCTTTACTTCTGGCACTCGGTCGGCAATTGGCTGCTCACCCTCTTTTCCAATTGTCTAACCAATCTAAATCTCACTGACATGGAGACTTGCTACAAGATATTCCGGCGCGAGATCATTCAATCGATTCCGCTCGAGGAGAACCGCTTCGGTTTCGAGCCGGAAGTCACGGTAAAGATAGCCAAGTTGAGGCTGCGGGTCTATGAAGTCGGCATCAGCTATTCTGGGCGTACTTACGAGGAGGGCAAAAAGATCGGCTGGAAAGATGGGTTTCGCGCCATCTGGTGTCTGTTCAAATATTCGCTCAAGAGTTTGCCGGCGCAATCAGGTGTAACCTCGTCCGGAATGGAATGCGGAAAGCTGGAAGAAAAGCAGCCGGTCTCCCGTAATGGCCGCGACCGCGACAGGATTGTGCCAGTCTGATGGGCATTGCCACGTCGAGACAGTCCCTTTCCACGCTTTCCTCTGGCGAGATCGCGTCTCACCTGGCCCACATTTTCCTTTGCAGTGGCGGTTCAAGTGGGGTGTTTATTTTGCTCTTGCCCAACTCCGCGCGCCTGAATGAGAGCTCCGACTACATCAAGTATTACAATCCCGTCGCTCAAAATTTTCTGAGTGGCAAGGTCCTGGTTTGGACTCCGCCGATTTCGCACCCTGTACCCCGCCGGATTTTCCCTCTTTCTGGCGGTTTTATGGAGCACTTACATTTTTAATCTTTGATCAAGCGGCCGAACAGCGAAGTACCGTTCAGTTCCCGCTGTTGTGCTCTATTATTTATTGCCTGATCCTTAGCCTAAACACTAGCCAAAAGTTACACTGGAACGCCCCCTCAAACCCACTCCGGCCTAGCGCCGCGGGATCAAAACGCGCCCACCCCGGTAGGGTGATGTTTCATTGTTTAATCATGCACATTCGTAGAACTTTCCCGGTACGGGAATTGCACAGGGGTGCTGTTCTGGTTATTCTTTAGGGGTCTTATTGTTGCATGGGTAATCTGGCACAAGCCGTACCGGTCGCCACTCCGGCAAGGACCACGGGGAAGTCCGTAGGCGTGTGGCAATCGGGAGTGCTGCTGGCCCTGACTGCGGCGCTCTATTCGGCTGTCCTGGTCCGCTTAGCCGTTCAGTGGTGGAGCGACCCTAATTTCTCCCATGGGTTTTTCGTTCCCGCCTTCTCCGCTTTTGTGATCTGGCAGGATCGCGCCCGGCTCCGGTCAGTGGCACAAAAACCTTCCATTTGGGGCTTGCCCATCATTCTGTTCTCATTACTCACGCTTTTGCTGGGCGTTTTTGGAGCTGAACTGTTTCTGGCACGCCTCTCACTGGTGTTTTTGATCGGCGGCATGGTTGTATTTTTTGCCGGATGGGCTATGTTCCGTGCGGCTCTGTTTGCAATATTATTCCTCATTTTAATGGTCCCGATTCCGGCGATTGTCTTCAGCCAGATCACCTTTCCGTTGCAAATCTTGGCCTCGAAACTGGCGGCATCGAGTTTGCCCATTCTGGGCGTGCCGGTGTTGAGGGAAGGCAATGTCATTTATCTTCCCGCTATGCCGCTGGAAGTGGCCGAGGCGTGCAGCGGAATCCGTTCTTTATTGTCTTTGACAACTCTGGCGATCATGTACGGCTACCTGATGGAAAAGCGGCCAGCCGTTCGCGCCGCACTCGCACTCGCGTCGGCGCCGATCGCGGTGGCCGCAAACGGAATGCGGATCGTAGGTACTGGCTTATTAGTCCAGTACTGGGACCCGGACAAAGCCGAGGGCTTCTTTCATGCATTTTCGGGTTGGCTTATCTTTGTGGTTTCGCTGCTCATGCTGTTCGCCCTGCATCGGTGCATTTCGTTTTTTCTCGAGCGCAAGGCGGCGGCATGAGATCACAATGGCGATTTCTGATGGTGGCTGGACTGCTGGGGTGCACAGCCTTTCTGATGCATGGCTGCAACCGCGGCGAGATCATTCCGGCTCACCCGGCTCTGAGTTCATTTCCCCACACCCTGCAAAACTGGACCTCGACTGATATTTCCATTCCGCAAGAAGTGAGGGAGGTACTCGGACCAGGAGATTTCCTGCTGCGCGATTTTCAAAACCGAACCAACGGCGCCAACGTTGATCTTTTCGTGGCCTATTTCCCTAGCCAACGTTCCGGCGACACCATTCACTCTCCGAAGAACTGCTTGCCCGGGGCCGGATGGGCCCCGGTACAGGCGGACCAGTTGACCGTCAGTTTCCCGGGACACGCTGCTTTCCCTGTGAACCGCTACCTAATAGCCAAAGGAGCAGACAGACGCCTCGTTTTTTACTGGTACTGGGCACACGACCGGGCGCTCGCAAGTGAGTACTGGGCCAAGTTCTACCTGGTTGAGGATTCGGTGCGAATGCATCGTAGTGATGGATCACTGATTCGTGTCACTACCCAGCTGGTACCCGGGGAAACAATCGACTCAGGACAGGAGCGCTTGCTCGCATTGGCCGGCAATGTCGTTCCGTTAATTAATGTCTATGTCCCGCGCTAAGCTAACGAAGAAATGGGACGCTGCCCCGCGCGGTGACGCCGGTAACTTTAAATTGGAATTTCGCTCCAGTAACTTGCTGGTTGGTTGAAAAAGGAACTATTGGCGCATCGCATCGCGCCCTCTTGGAGAGTTTGCAATGAAGATTGCTTGTTATTTGCGCCTGGTCCTGGTGCTGAGCGTTTTGGCCGCTTTATTGACGGCTTGTTCGCGCGATCCCAATGTGCGGAAGCAGAAATATTTTGAGAGCGGCAAGCGCTATTCCGCGGCAGGTAAGTACCGGGAGGCGGTGATTCAGTTTCGCAACGCTACCCAAGTGGATGGCACCTTTGCTCCAGCCCATTATGAGCTTGCGCAAGCTTACCTGAAAATTCAGGATTTCCCGCATGCTTACAGCGAATTGAGCCGTACGTTGGAACTTCAACCCGACAATTACAAGGCACATGGAGATATTGCGAATCTCATCATTTTGGGTTCTCGCAACTCAACTGGAGTCAATCTCGAGCAGCTGAAAGCGGCGCAGGAGCATGCCGACTTACTTTTAGAGAAGCAACCCAATGACCCCGATACCCACATGGTGATGGCTAATTTTTTAGGGGTCCAGCAGAAGCACACTCAAGCGATTGCAGAGATCCAGAAAGCAATTGCACTCGCTCCTGACCGCGGGGACTCCTACCTCAATCTGGCACTGCTTCAGGTCAATGCCAATCAGCCGGAAGCCGCGGAAGCGAGTTTCAAGAAGGCAATTGCGCTCAATGCGACGGGCGCGAATCCGCATCTGGCGCTTGCTAGCTTCTACCAGGCACGTCGACGTTACCCCGACGCCGAGCAGCAGGTGCAACTTGTAATCGCGGCCAATCCCAAAGATGCCGAGTCGCGCGCTTCACTCGCCCGGCTGTATATGGCCGAAGGCAAGAAGGCCGAAGCCGAACAGTTCCTCCAACAGGTGAAACGCGATCTGTCCGACGACCCACTCGCATATCGCATGCTGGGTGACTTTTATTACGGCACAGGAGATCTGGAGAGGGCGGTTTCCGAGTATCAGTCCCTATACAAAGATCACCCGAAAGACGTCGATATACAGAAGAACTACGTACAACTGCTTATTCTCAAGGGGGAACTGGACGAGGCCGGCAAGCTCAATGACGAAATCCTGAAGTCCAGGCCGAAAGATGACGAAGCACTAACTTATCGTGGGGAGATTCAGATCCGGCGAGGCAAGTTCAGCGAGGCAGTCAAGACGTTGCAGTCTGCCCTTGGCAACAACCGGGATAACGCGGTTACCCATTACCAGCTTGGATTGGCTCTCAGCCAAACTGCCGAACTGGACCGTGCCGGCGCTGAGTGGCGGGAAGCCGTCCGGCTCAACCCCGCCATGATCGATGCCCAGCGTTCCCTCGCGGCCCTTTCGCTGCAAAAATCTGACATGGCGGGCATGGAGCAGGCTGCAACTGAAATGATCAAGCTGCAACCGGCTGCTCCCGACGGATATGCCATGCGCGCGCTTTCCTTTATGTCGCGAAACCGTTTTCCTCCGGCCGAGCAAGATGCTCGCAAGGCAATCGAAGTAGCTCCGCAAGCTGCCACCGGTTATTTGCAGATGGGGAACCTCCGCGCGATGCAACACCAGTTCTCGGAGTCAGAAAGCTGGTACAGGCAGGCACTCAGCCGCGATCCCAAATCCGGGGACGCTCTCCGCGGGCTGATGAATGTTTACCTCGCGCAGAAGCAGATTGATAAGGCCCTTGCCGCAGCTAACGCCCAAATTGCGATTTCGCCCGACATTAGCGTTTTCTATGACCTGCTCGGTTCCGTTTTACTGCAGAAGAAAGACTATGCGGCCGCAGAAACGGCGCTGAAGAAAGCGGTGGACCTCGATAAGAACAATACGGGCTCGTTTATTAAGCTCGGGCAAGCGCAAATTGGGAGAGGCGCCTTAGATGAAGCCCTCGCAACTTACAAGAGTGGGTCGAGCTCCAACCCGGGAGACTCGTCTTTGTACATCGTTTGCGGAGAATTGTATGAAACCCGGCATGACCTTGAGAACGCCAAAGCGGCGTATCAGACTGCGCTGCAGCTGAAGCCTGGAGACGCGGTGGCATCGAACAATCTCGCGTACGTGCTGCTTGAAACTGGGGCCAATGCCGATATGGCCCTGCAGTTGGCGCAAACTGCCCGGCGCGGCTTGCCCTCCTCTTCCAACGTCGCCGATACCCTGGGATGGGTGTTCTATAAAAAAGGAGTGTACCGTTCGGCGATTGATATGTTCCAGGAGGCAATCAAAATTGCTGCTAAGAACAAGGAGCCTGATAATGCCACTTACCACTACCACTTGGCACTGGCGTACGCCAAGTCGGAACAACCCATCCTAGCGCGGCAGCATTTTGAGCGCGTGTTGAAACTTGATCCGAAGTACAGCGATGCTGACGATGTTCGGAAGCAACTCGCGCAACTGAAATCTTGAATACTCCGCCTCCGGGCAAATTAGTACCAGGGGGCGAATTCCTAGTGCTATCGGTCAGCGCCATCGGTCCACGGTTTCCCACCAGGCCAGGCGGATCCATTCGTCGAAGTTCAGTTTGGCCCACTGACGTCGTCTCCACCATGAGGTCCCAAATTGTTGGGGATCATAAGCGGCCGCGACCGATATTTGATATCCCTTTAACTCGTGCCGGAATGTGCTCAGGGCTCGGCGCGTGTGGTAATCAGAAGTAACGAGCAAAACCCTGCGCGCTCCTGATTGCTGCACGCAGCGGGTCGCGTCCTGAGCCTCCGTCTTGGTGGACAGACCAGTAATCGGACAGATAAACACGCACTGGGAGTTCGGCAGTGATTGCACATAATTTTGGGCGAGTTGCAAAAGGCTGGAGTTATATACCCGCGCGGAGGCCGAAACGTCAAGCAGGACTTTCGGAGAATAGCCCCGAGTTAATAGCTCCAACGCGCGGGCGGGACGGCGGTCTGTTTCCCCGGCGAGCACCAGGATTACATCCGCCCCCCGCGGATCATCAATCACAAGAAATTTTCCTGAAGTCGACAAAAACAGAAGGAAGACCGACAGAGCCGCAATCAGAAAGAGCCGGACTCTCCGCATGTCGCTTTCTTTCATGTCGCCGGCGAGTAACCGAAGTAACTCGTCAATGCGAAAAATTCAATTTGATCCTGTATCTTATCTGAGAATCTGATGGTTGCCGGGTGCCGGAGCGATGAGACTGGCGTGCTAAAATCTGACCTATTCCGTTTTAATTATGAACAGCCCAACGGTTCCTGCAACCCATTTTTCGGAGCTCAAAAGCAAGATTGAGCAGTCCCAGGCCCGGGTTGCGATTATAGGACTCGGGTATGTGGGCCTTCCGCTCGCACTGTTGTACAGCGAGAGCGGATTTGTCGTCACAGGATTCGACGTTGACCAACGCAAGATTTCCACGTTGAATTCTGGCGGCTCCTATATTTTTCGGATTGCAGCACCCGAAATCCAGCGGGCCCGCAGCCAGGGACTGACTGCCACATCCGACTATTCTCAGCTGGACGCCATGGACGCAGTTATCATTTGTGTCCCTACCCCGCTGAACGAATATCACGAGCCGGATCTCAGTTACATCACCGGCACTGCCGAATCGATTGCGCCTCATCTTCAAGCCGGGCAGTTGGTCATTCTCGAGAGCACAACATATCCGGGAACCACCGAAGAGGTGCTGGTACCGATTCTGGAAAGAGGCAATAAGCGCGGGCTGAAGGCGGCCCGGGAGCCGCAGTCTAATGGAAACTCATTCTTTGTAGCCTTTTCTCCAGAACGCGAAGACCCCGGGAACCAGACAGTCGCTCGCCGCGATATTCCGAAAGTGGTCGGAGGCCTGAACCCGCAGGCATCTGAATTAGCGTGTTCACTTTACGGTGCGATTTTCAACCGCACCGTACCGGTCTCGTCGCCCGCCGCGGCGGAAATGACTAAGCTGCTCGAAAATATTTACCGCTGCGTGAACATTGCGCTGGTTAATGAACTGAAGCTTCTGTGCCTGAGAATGGGCCTGGATATCTGGGAGGTGATTGAAGCCGCGTCCACTAAGCCCTTTGGCTTCCATCCGTTCTATCCCGGGCCGGGGCTTGGCGGCCACTGCATTCCCGTGGATCCATTCTATCTCTCCTGGAAAGCCAAAGAATGGGACTTCCGCACGCGATTCATCGAACTGGCTGGCGAAATTAATACCAACATGCCCTATCACGTGCTGGAGTCCGTGGGCCGTGCTTTGAATCAGCACAAGAAGGCGCTCAACGGATCGAAGGTGCTGGTACTCGGAGTGGCTTACAAGAAAGATATCGACGACCTGCGCGAATCTCCGGCGCTTACCATCATCGAGCTTCTCCAAAAGGAAGGCGCGCTAGTCAGCTATAACGACCCCTATTTTCCCGAGGTCGGCAGAGGCCGGAAATACGACCTGCAGATGAAGTGCGCGCCCATGGACAATCTAGGCGAGTATGACTGCGCTCTGATTGTGACTGACCATTCGGATTATGATTTTGAGAAGATCGTCCGCGAGTCAAAGCTGGTGGTCGATACCAGGAACGCGACGCGAGGAATTCACAGCGCGAAAATCGTTCATTGCTGATATACCTTGAGCGTTCCAAATTTCAGACTACTGGATGGAACTGGCAACGTTGGAGAAGGTGCTGTTGGCGTTCGTGCCGATCAGGCGGATCGTCCCGATCACCACAATCAGAATCACCGCCAGCATGACCGCATATTCTGCGATGTCCTGGCCCTGCTCTTTTCGCCAAAGCTGATTTAGCGCTTTCATGCAGGCCTGCCCCTTTGGAATTCAGCACCCTACCGAAATTAGCGGGTCGGAATCTCCTTTGGCAATGGCCCTAAAGTGCCCCTCAGGTAATTGGTTTGAAGGGAAGCGACTGATTCACCGCAAAAAGTGCCAGTTCGAGGCGGGTGGAAACTCCCAGCTTATCGAAGATGTTGCTCAAATGGTGCTTCACCGTATCTTCGCTAATCTTGAAATGTTCGGCGATTTCCTTATTGGTATAGCCCGCGACCACGGCCGAAATGATCTCTAATTCGCGTGGCGTAAGACCATATTTCTTCTTGCGCATTTCGCCATGAGAAGAATCGACGAGATTGCGCAAGTACTGCACCAGATTCGAGACACTCTCCCGTCCAACCCAGTATTCGCCGTTCATGACGGCGCGGATGCTCCTCAGAAGAATTTGGGTCGCGGAATCTTTTAGGACAACGCCGCGGGCGCCAAGCTGTAGCGCCTCTACAATTTGCTCCTTTTCGACTGCTGCCGTCAGCAAAATCACCCGTACTGAAGCTGACTCGGGACCGGAACTCATCTCTCGTAATGCATCCAGTCCGGCACGCCGAGGCATGGCCAGATCCAGAAGCAGGATCTCCGGCTTAAGCTGTCGCGCCAGATTGACGGCCTCAATCCCGTCGCAAGCTTCTCCAACAACTTTGAACTCGTGTTCTGATTCGAGCAGACGCCGCAGGCCATCGCGAAAAATGGGATGGTCGTCTGCAATCAGAATGCGCACATCTTGCCTTCGTCGATTATCCATAGGACGTCTGCTGTGTCGCAGGCACACGCACTTCAATGCGCGAACCAAGCCCGGGCTTCGATTCTATCGTGAGTTCGCCCTCGATCAGGCGTACTCGTTCGCGGATGATTGACGGCGCGCGTCCGCCGGAGTCCAGATCGGATTGTGAAATTCTACCCGCGAACGGGAAGCCTGCGCCGTCGTCCTCCACGATCAATTCCCAGTTGCCACCGGTCTCCAGCATCTGCACCGACACATTTTTGGCTCCGCTGTGCTTGCGCACATTGACCAGCGCCTCCTGGGCGATCCGCGCGAGCTCGCGGCACACCGGAGGCTCAAGGGTGATTTCTTCCTCGTCAATCAGTAAATGCGCAGCAATGCCAGTTTCTCGCTGAAATTTCTGCACTGCATCCCGCAAAAACCCGGGCAGCTTGCGAGAATCCATATCCGCCGACTTCATTTGCTGCATCAGGTCGCGCAGTTTCAGCACCTCTTCACGGAGCAGACGCTGAATTCTCTCCAGCTCCTCCGCCATGGAACCAGCCTCGGATGAGTTTCTCCGCAGGACGTCCACCTGCATTTCGACCCCGATCAGCGACTGCACTGCTCCATCATGTAACTCCCGGACCAACCTCGCCCGCTCCACAGCTCCGGCCCGGCGCCGCAGCCGGCGCAATAAGTACAAGTTATAAACCGCGGGACTGACACGACCCACAAGGTCCTGAATGAAATGCAGCTCCTCTTCCACATTCGCGCTGAGAGCGGGATCAATCAGGAAAATTCGCCCCGACATCTCTGCCCCAAATGAATATGACGCTACGATAAGGCTGCGAAATTTATGAACTTCGGCAAAACGCCGCACGAGGACGGCATCCAGACGCAGAAGATTGCCTCCTGAATTCAATCCCACGACGTCGAACTCTTGGCCACCGCCTTTATGGTTGCTCCGAACGTAGTAGCTGCTAACCACGCCTCCGTCTAAATAAACCTCCTGGGCGCTCGATGCGGTATCGATCCAATTAAGTTCCGCACTCCCCTCTTTCAGCTCCACCATTCCCGTGGAGATTCGTGGGTTACCGCTTTCCCGGGAGGCAAAGAAGGCGCGTGGCGATCGATAAATGGCCAGCAACTCCCCTACAATCTCCGCGAGGGTATCGGCCAGGCCTCCGTCCATCCTGATCAATCCCAGCATCTTGGCGGCAACATCTCGTTCGGCCCGGAGTTTCTTTTGCTGTTCCGCCAGGTATCCGAGAAGCAGTCCCATGACGACTAAGTACGCCGAGCGCATAAACAGTCTTTTTGGCTCGAAATCTAATGCATCGACGCTAACTGCAGGCATGTGATGCTCAAGTAGCCATACATTCAGCTGTTGGATTCGGCCAAGCCTTAACACCAGCGACTCGATCCACAATAAGCCCACGGAAGAAACCGCGGTCATCACCGTTTCCCACAGACCCCACCGATAAGCCGCGGCGGCTATCACAAAGACAAAGAACAGAAAAAAGGGATTGCTCTGGCTAGTGAGGAACAAAGAGATTAGTGCGGGCCAGATCACGTCGGCTCCATGTACCAGGAGCCGAAAGGAAGCTGTGGACTGCTGCCGCGAACGCAGCAGGAACATGATCGCTGTACCCTGCAGAATGTAAAAATCCAGGAGGGCGTAGGCCCAAATGGAACGCATTTGCCCCGGATCCATCCACACCGCGGTCAAGGCCGACAGCGCCAAAAAAACCCTGGCGGTGGCCAGCCAGCGCTCAGTGCGACGGATTTCCTCAGGGCTAAATGGAGCTCGGGTACGCCAAAAAGACTGTGGACGCAAACCGAGCGTAGGTATTTTATCTCGCAGCCGCAATGGAGTCTGCTCGCATGGGATACTACGGTCGCTTGAGACGGAGAGCAAGCGTGTCAGAGCATCCGGCCCCGGCGGAGCCTGAACCCTCAACAGTGCACACGCAAATTAGCAATCTGCACCCATATTACCGAAGTAAGATTAAGCAGGATTCATAACCGTCTAGAATTGCCACCAACGAGGCATATGTCCAAACCCACTAGAACCTGGGCTGCAGGGTTGGTGTCTCTGATATTGCTTCAGACCGCAGCTTCGGTTTTCCTCAAACGCAGCTTCGGTTTAGCGGCGCTCAGCGATTTACTCCAGCTCGCAATGCTGTTGTCTGCGGCTGCGTCCTGCCTGCCGAGTGCCTTCCAAACGCGCGGTCGAACCCGGCTTTTCTGGCTATTGATGAGTTTCGGATTAACATCCTGGTTAAGTTACCAGGCACTGTGGACGTATTTCGAGGTGGTGAAAAGGCAGGAGGTGCCCAGCCTCTTTACGGGCGATGCAATTCTCTTTCTGCATATTGTGCCCATGATGGCCGCCCTTGCCTTGCAGCCCAGCGTGGAACAACACGACCGTGACCTTAGGCTCGGCTCGCTGGATTTCGCCCTATTGTTGGTGTGGTGGGTCTATCTTTACTTGTTCGCAGTCATACCATGGCAGTACGTTTTCGCCAACCAGGCCGCGTACGCACATAATCTGAACGTTTCCTACCTGGCGGAAAAGCTGGCTTTTCTGACGGGACTAGCCCTGCTATGGTCGCGGAGCTCGGGCTCCTGGCGGACAATTTACGCGCACTGGTTTGGAGCCAGTTTGCTCTATTCCTTAAGCTCGTATGTCGCTAACTGGGCCCTTGCGCGGGATATATATTATTCAGGCAGCCTCTACGATCTGCCTCTGGTGGTATCGATGGGGTGGATGGCTGTTCCGGGCCTACTGGCGATCAAAATACCGTCCGAACAAACGCAAGGCGGGCGTTCTCTGCCCCGCGGCGTCTGGGCGGCGCGACTTGGGATGTTGGCGGTTTTCTCGCTGCCCATTTTCGCTTGCCTATCCATATTCGACGCTGCGGTGCCCCCTCCTGTCCGTACTTTCCGTTTGGTCGTGACTCTTGGGACAATGATGCTGATGGGTGCCATGGTTTTTCTGAAACAGCATCTCCTTGATATTGAGCTTATAAGGCTTCTGCGCTCGTCGCGGCAGGCGTTTGACGAATTACAGCTGCTTCAGGGTCAGTTGGTACAATCGGAAAAATTAGCTTCCATGGGACAGTTAGTCGGAGGGGCAGCGCACGAACTTAACAACCCGCTGACCGCAATCCTGGGCTACTCCGAGCTCCTCTCAACCACCCAACTGGGAGCCGAGCAACGCGTCCTTTCGGACAAGATATCGCGGCAGGCGAAGCGTGTTCGCGCCCTGGTGGCGAGCCTGCTAAGTTTTGCGAAGCAGGTACCTTCGACTAAGGCGCCGCTCGACCTGAACTCTATTCTAAAAACTGCATTGAAGCTCGCGCAGCCAGAGATCCTGGGCGCCAATGTTGGCATCTCGGTCCATTTAACCGAGCCATTGCCGCCAGTCCTGGGCGATGCCAACCAACTGCTTCAAGTGTTTTCACATATCATCAACAACGCCATGAATGCGATGACCGCTGGCGGCGGTTTTCTGCATGTGGCCACCATCGTGGAAAGAAGTATGGCCATTGTGCAATTCTCGGATAACGGACCAGGAATGCTCGAACCCGACCGCGTCTTTGATCCGTTTTATACCACGCGCCCGGTCGGCGAGGGCGCTGGTCTGGGACTGAGCGCGTGTTACGGTATTATTCAGGAACATGGCGGAAGCATCGCCTGCCGCAATAATGATGCGGCGGGCGCGACTTTCGTGATCGAACTCCCCGCAATGGAACAAGTAGCCCAGTACGCCGAGGCGCATGCTGCTAAGTAGTGCTCTCAAGCGTACGTTTTAACTGGCCGCAGGCAGCATAGATGTCCCTCCCGCGCGGCCAGCGAATAAAGGCGGGGATACCTCCTGCTCTTAAGATGTTCTGAAACGCTACTATGCTCCCCTCCTCGGGGGCTTCGAACTGGATTCCCGGCCCTGCATTTAAGGCAATCAAGTTCACTTTTGAGTTGACCCCCCGTATGAGCTCGCAAAGTTGCCTCGCGTGTTCGGTGGAGTCGTTCACTCCATTCAAGAGCACGTACTCAAATGTAATCTTCTCGCGATTGCGCAGGGGAAAGTCTCGCGCCGCGCCCAGCAACTTCTCCAGATTCCACTTCCGGTTGATTGGCATCAGCCGCCCGCGGAGCTCGTCGTTGGGGGCGGTAAGAGAAATTGCCAGCTTGGGACGAAGCCGCTCCGCGCCCAAATCGTAAATGCGCGGCACTATGCCGGCTGTCGAAACCGTCATCCTGGCCTCTGGAATTCCGACTCCTTCGACCAATAACTGCACCGCCTTGATGAAGTTTTCATAGTTCAGAAATGGCTCACCCATTCCCATGAAGACCAAATTCACGCGATCGAGGGGAGGTGAAAGCTTCTGATCCTGCAACACTGCAATAACCTGACCTACGATTTCTCCCGCACTCAGGTTCCGCGTTATGCCAAGCAATGCCGTCAGGCAGAACTGGCAATTGACAGAGCACCCGACCTGGCTGGATACGCAAATGGTCGCTCTCTTCCATTCACCTTCCCTGCCGGTCGCCACCTCGGAGCCTGCATCGCTGCCATCGCCGGCTTCGCCTCCGTCCCCTCCGGGCATCCAGACGCTTTCAATCGACTCTTTGTCAGCGAGTTCAACCAGGTAACGCACCGTGTTATCGCGGGAAACAAATTTCTGCTGGATCTTGGGAAGACCGACGGAGATTCCTTCCCGGAGCAGTGCGGAACGAAAATTTCTGGGCAGGTTCGAAGCCTGGTCCGGGGAACTTATTCGTTCCGCGTATAGGGCGTGGAAAAGCTGCTGGGCCCGGTAGGAGGGCTCATCGGCTTCCGCAGCGATTTTCATAAGCTCTTGAAGGTCAAGACCTAAAAGAAGGTTGTCAGTTCCTGTTTCTGACATTTGATTGCGTCCCTGCACATTCAAACCGGAGATCAAATATTTTAGAACACCCGTGAAGGAAATCAATCCAACTGCCGCTAATATATTAATTCTATTGTACTTATATCTTCCACACGTTGCCCCTCGGACTATGGGAAAATAAGACGATGCATGAGCACCGCAGCATTCGACGGGAGGTACTGCCCAATGGGCTGACCTTGATCACGGAAGAGATGCAGCATATTCGTTCCATTTCCATCGGCATTTGGATCAAGACAGGTTCAAGGGACGAGGACTTGGAATGGAACGGCATCTCGCACTTCGTCGAACACATGGTTTTCAAGGGGACCCAGCACCGCTCCGCCGAGGAAATCGCGCGGCAAGTGGATTCCATTGGCGGCAACATCGACGCGTTTACCGCCAAGGAGTGCGTTAGCTTCAGCATGAAGGTTTTGGATGAACACCTTCCCATTGCACTCGACGTACTCAGCGACTTGATGCTGAATCCCACGTTTGATGGGCAAGATATTACCCGCGAACGCGGCGTGATTCTGGAAGAAATAAAAATGGACGAAGACAGTCCCGATTACCTCGTCCATGAAATTTTTACCCAAAACTTCTGGAAGGACCACCCCCTTGGGCGGCCCATCCTCGGCACCCGGGATACTGTCCAAAGGTTCGAGCGGAACCCGGTGGTGGATTTTTATGGCCACCGCTTTATACCGGCAAATGTAATCATCACCGCCGCCGGGCATCTCAGACACGAGCACTTTGTTGAGCTCGTGACAAAATACTTCAGCGGCATGCGGGCGGGGAGCAACGGCTTCCACACTACGGCGCCGAAAATCGTTCCGAAAATTGTACTGCGAAACAAGAAATCGCTCGAACAGGTGCAAATTTGCGTAGGGGTTCCCTCACATCCGATTACGCATGAAAAGCGTCACTCGTCTTACATCTTGAACACGCTGCTGGGCGGTGGAATGAGCTCGCGGCTGTTCCAGAACATTCGCGAGCGACAGGGGCTTGCGTACGCGATTTACAGCGACCTGAATCCGTATCGCGATACGGGATGCCTTTCGGTTTACGCCGGCACTTCCCGCGAATCCGCCGCCAAGGTGGTGCAGTCGGTGGTTTCGGAGTTTCGCAAATTAAAGTCCGAGACAGTTTCCGCGGACGAACTCCGTCGAGCCAAAGATCAGTTAAAAGGCAGCCTCATGCTGTCGTTGGAGTCCTCCACTGCGCGCATGTCAAATCTGGCTCGCCAGGAAATGTATTTCGATCGGTTTTACGGCTTGGACGAGTTGATTGCAAGCATCGAGGCGGTCACCGCGGAACAACTGCAGGAGCTCGCAAATCAGTTTTTCAAGACAGAAAATGTCGCAGTGACGGTGTTAGGAAACGTTAATGGCCTGAAGCTGACCCGCGACCAACTGGCCTGCTGAAGCAGGTCGCCAGACGCCAAAATTCCACATAGGGAAGGCAGGAGCGGAATAACGCGGCGAGATGGCCTTCTACAATAAAACAGGCGTCCAGACTCGGTTAGAGTCGCAGACGCCCGGGCAGCCCTCCCCCAGAACTGCTCACTAAAAAGATACTTGCACGAGTGAGAAGTGAGAATGGCACTAAGGTGCCAAAACGGTGTCGCTAACGTGCCACGAAATCGTCCATTTCCCTCAACGGTTCAATTTAACTATTGCATTTCAAATGTTCCCTGGACTCCGCTGACGGCGTCCGCACCTACCCAAACGTCGTACGTTCCCGGGGGAACAATCCAGCGCATTTGCGGGTCGTACGATCCCAAATCATTCGCTCGGATCTGAAAAGAGACGCTTTTGTGTTCGCCCGGAGACAGCGTAACCCGCTGGAACCCTTTCAATTCGCGGACCGGACGGGAAGTTGGAGCGACTCGGTCGTGCACGTAGAGCTGGGCTACCTCAGTTCCTTCCCGCTTCCCACTGTTCTCTAGTTCTGCGGTAATCCTCACGGTTCCGTCGTGCGAAATTGCAGGCGATTCGAGCCTCAAGTTACTGTACTTGAATTTAGTGTAGGTCAGGCCGAATCCAAACGGGAATAGCGGCTCCTTGCTCGAATCGAGATATCCGCTGTGCCAGCGGTCGGGCGATGACGGCCGGCCGCTATTCTTGTGGTTGTAGTAGTTCGGAATCTGTCCAATTGAGCGCGGCCAGCTCAGGGGCAATCGCCCACTGGGCGATGCATCTCCAAGCAAGACTTGGGCGATTGCATTTCCCGCTTGCACTCCCAGGTACCATGCCTGGATCATGGCGGGCACACGCTCCGGCGCCCAAGTGATGTCCAGTGGCCGACCGCTTTCGAGGACCAGCACCACTGGCTTTTTCGTCGCCAGCATGGCATTGATAAGCTTGATCTGATCTCCCGGTAGATCCAGCGACGCGCGGGAGCTGGCTTCTCCAGTCATTCCGGCGAGTTCGCCGACAAACATTACAATCACATCGGCCTTGTTGGCTACCCCCACCGCATCCTCGATGCTGGCGGGCTTGCCGGCGGTTTCTACGCCGCCCACGCCAGTCGCTGATGAAGGAGCGGGCGCGGCCACTCCGGCCGCCAATCCCTTTTCGTAAGGCGGGATGTCTACACCTTTGGCATAAAGCACATGCTCGTTGCCCAGCTTTTGCCGGAGCGCCTCTAAAGGCGTCACGGCATCTTTTGCTTGTCCATTGCCGGCCCAGGAGCCGAGCTGCGAAGCCTTATCATCGGCGAGAGGCCCAATCACCGCCAAAGTCTGCTTTCGGTCCAGGGGGAGCACATCATTCTTGTTTTGCAGCAGGACCATGGACTCCAATGCCAGCTTGCGCGCCACTTCCAAATTCTGTGGTGTTAGCAGCTCGGTCTTCTCGCGGTTCGCATCTGCGTAAGGATGCTCGAATAATCCAGCCTTAAACTTGATGCGCAACACCCGGCGGACAGCCTCATCCACCACGCTCACAGGCAGCTTCCCAGACTTCACCAGATCTGGAACGTATTTGATGTAGTCGCCATCGGCCATGTCCATATCAACGCCGGCGCTAAGTGCTTCCAGAGCTGCCTGCGAATCATCTGCCGCGGTGCCATGGGGAATCAGTTCATGGACGGCATCGTAATCACTCACCACGAAGCCATCGAACTTCCACTCACCGCGAAGAATTTCATTAAGGGTATGATGGTTGGCGGTCGCGGGTATCCCGTTGAGATCGTTAAAAGCGGACATGAATGTGCCCACGCCTGCATCAACCGTGGCACGGAATGGAGGGAGATAAATTTCGCGGAGCAACTGCTCAGAAATATCTACGGTGTTGTAGTCGCGGCCGCCTTCCGTGGCGCCATACGCGACGTAATGTTTGGCGCAGGCAACCACGCTTTCAGGATCAGCAATGTCTTTCCCCTGGAAGCCGCGAACCCTTGCCGCCGCAATCACGGAGCCCAGATACGGATCCTCGCCCGCACTCTCCACAATTCTCCCCCAACGCGGATCGCGTGCGATATCCACCATCGGCGCGAATGTCCACTTCACACCCGCAGCTGTTGCTTCCCTGGCCGCCACCCGCTCCGCCTGCTCCACTAACTCGGGATCAAAGCTCGCCGCGCTTGCCAGGGGAACGGGAAACACCGTGCGGTATCCGTGAATAACGTCATAGCCAAAAATAAGCGGGATTTTCAGTCGTGAATGCTCCACCGCAGCTCTTTGCGCCTCGTTGGTTTCGTTTGCGCCCAGTACCCCCAGGATCGAACCGACCCTGCCCTGCCGGATCATTTCCATCGTTTGTGGGCTCTTCTCGCCAAATTGCGTGAGCTGGCCAGCCTTCTCTTCTAAGGTCATCTTTTGTAGGAGCGTATCCACCCGGCGATCTATCTCCGTGCCGGACAGTTGCTGGGCGAGGGATGCGCCGCAAAACGTGAGCAGCACCACAGGGACCAAGATCAAAGGGTGAAACCGAAACATGTGGCCTCCGGAGCTATTGACGTGAGGTTTGCGGGAGTCAGTGTACAGTATCAGCGAAAGCGAGAAAATCGTTCTTGTTATTGCACTCTTTTCTTCTTCACTGATAGGAAGAACCGGATTTCCACAGGAGGGGTCGCTTGCAGATTGAATTTTCACATACGCGAGCGGAAAATAAGTAAAGAACCTAGGGGAATGCGCCAGGATGGTTTCCAAGTGCGCCAACCCGGACTGTCCTACTCCCTTCCGTTATCTTCACCAGGGAAAATTGTTCCGCCTAGAAACGACGGCAGTTCCATACACCTGTTGCATTACTATCGCCGCAGGTAACAAGACCCCAGAGCCGATACGGCGACCGGAGCTCTATTGGCTGTGCGACGACTGCGCTGAAAAGATGACGGTGGCTTTCATGCCAGAGACAGGAGTTTTCCTGCGTCTCCGAAGCCACTCACGGGCCGTAGCTGCACGCTAAACCATAGGGTACTTTCCCGCAAAAGCATTCCAGCGAATTTTTAGGACCTCGCCGAACATCCGAATTCCGTCGCGCAGCGGTCTAATTCGCGTCCCTCCGGAATGAGACCAGACCACGGGGACTTCCTTGACCTTTAGGTTCGAGCGGCGGGCAAGGTAGAGCACCTCGGGGTCAAATCCCCAGCGTTCGATTTTCTGGTGCGGGAAAATTGCCTGCGCCGCTGGGCGCCTAAACGCCTTGAATCCGCACTGTGTATCTTTGAAATTCAGACCCAGAAGCACTTTGAGTGCGAGATTAAAAATCCTCCCATAAATCTGCCGTAGCAGTGACTGACGACGAGTCTGCAGTTCCGGCTGCAGCCATCGCGATCCAATAGCGATGTCGGCGCCGTTCTCAATGGCGGCAAAAAGCTTGGGAGCTTCTTCAATCGGAGAAGAAAGATCGGCATCGCTAAAAAGAATAATTTTGCCGGTTGCGTGCAAGATGCCGTTGCGCACGCTAAAACCTTTGCCGCGATTCCCTGGATTTTGAAGTAAGCGCAGCCCCGGATATCTTCCCGCATAACTGCGGACCAACTCTGGCGTTGTATCGCACGAGCCATCGTTAACCACAATCACCTCAGCTTTCCAGGCCTGCACCGCAATGTAGCTGAGGACGCGCTCGAGAGTGGCGCCGAGTCGCGCAGCTTCGTTGTAAGCGGGAATGACGATGCTATAGGTTGCCATCACAACTAACTGCCGGAAACGACAGCGAAACGACTACGAGAAGGTATCATGCGAACCCGCGGCACGCCGAACCAGTAAGTGGTTTTGAGGTGATCTTTTTGAAATCAAACTTGTGCTTTCGGAAAGGTAATCATGCAGCCTGGCGCTGTTTCTCCAGCATGGAAAAGAATTCAACCACCAGGTCTTCGTCCCACAGACCGGAGCGCGCTTCTTCGCGCATGGTAATGGCAGCCTGATCGTGGCCTAGCGCAGGCTTGTAAGGACGGGCGGTGCGCAGGGCGTCGTAAACATCCACCACCTGCAAGGTGCGGGCTAGAAGAGGGATGTCGGGGCCCAGGAGAGCATCCGGGTATCCAGTTCCGTTAAAGTGCTCGTGGTGATTGCGAATGATCGGAAGCACCAATCGCAGCGATTTCAACGGCCGGCAGATGTTTTCCCCGGTCAGGGGATGGCGCTTCATGACCGCCCATTCTTCTGTCGTGAGATTCGCGCCCTTCTGCAAGATTTCATCCGGCACCGCAATCTTACCAAGATCGTGCAGATAACCTCCGCGTCGCAGGGCGATAATTTCGTCTTCATGCAAACCAAGATGACGGCCCAAATTGCTGGCGTTCTCCGCCAGCCGCTCGCAGTGACCTTCGGTATAAGGATCGCGGCTTTCCACGCTAAGACCGAGGGTGCACAACACGCTCTCGGCAGTCTCCAGTTCGTCCGTGAATTCTTTCAGCTTCAAAAGTGACTTGACCCGGGCAAAGAGCTCTTCGGGAAATATTGGTTTGTTCAGGAAGTCATCCGCGCCCGATTCGATGCCCCGAACGCGATCTTCATGTTCGCTGAGACCGGTCATAAGAACGACTGGAATCAAGCGTGTCGCAGCATTTTCCTTGAGCTCGCGGCAGAGTTCGTACCCCGACTTGCCCGGCATTACCACGTCTGAAAGAACTAAATCCGGAGGGCGGCAGAGAATTTCAGCTTCGGCTTGGGCCGCGTCAGGAACAGCAACTACCTCGTAGCCCCGAGACAAAAGCAGCTCCTGCATCATGGTCATGGTGCCGGGATTGTCGTCCACCACTAGGATCCGGGGAGGGCGACGCCGGAGGGAGAGATCACTTGGGGCCGTGGTTTGCCGGCCGCGAACATGAGCCGTGGACAACTTCCTGAAGGAACCCATAGCCGGACTGACAAAATCTATTTTAAGGCAAATAAACGATTGAGTGAAAGTAGCTCCTTTCCCATTCTGGGATGAGACCACTGGAAGATGTTCAGAAATCCTTGCGCGCAAAAGAGATTAGTGTTTATGTCTCTCCATGAGAAACTTATGCCTGTGGATAGGGTGCATGATCTTGTTCTGCGCTGTCGCTCTAGCAGCTCCCAAGCCGCACGCAGTGGCTTTCGGCAAGTGGATAACGGCTAAATGGCCGGCGCCAAATGAAGGCAGCCAGCCTCAAGAGCTAAAAATCCGGCCTCTGTACATCGACGGACACACAAAAGAGTTCACACTCGGCTCTGCCCACCCGGTGACTGACCGCGCCTTCGTTGTACGGCGTATGTTTCGGGTGAATGATTCGCTGCCGCAGGAAACTGGTGCGGCGCGCTGGCAATGGCAGCCGGGCGGCTGGCTGCTCGTGGACCAAGTAAATGGCAAGGTGCAACTCATCAATTTACCCGAATTCGAGCCTTCATATTCCACGGTGAATTGGTTTCGTGACTACGCCGCCTATTGCGGCATATCAGATGATGGCAAGAAGGCGTACGCGCTCATCGTGCAGTTGGGAAGGCGAAAGCCGCTGCTTAAGAAGCTGGTAGTTGGGACGGAGATGCCCGCTTGCGCCGCGCCGCTCTGGCAACGCGATCCCGTGCGGGCCACGTTCGAGCCAAATGGGGACCATAGATTTACTTTCTCCGTCACCAGCCGGGCCGTCGATTTTGCTGGGGACGAGGCGCCGCCCGAGCAGTAAAGAGGGTGACTACGGCAACTGATAGACTGCCGAGTGCAGCACCGTTTTTCGCACGAAGTAGAATGCCAGCAGCAAGAACACTCCTGCTCCTATAAAAACAAGCCTCCTCCAGGAATTCCTCTCATCTGACGTGAGATGGGGCGCAAGTATCGCGCCCATCACCAGCCCGGAAAGTAAGCCTCCCAAATGCGCCGAGTTATCTATCGGTGGTACAACAGCTCCGAAAAATAAGTTGTAAGCAGCGAACGAGACCAGACTCTTGATTGTCGCCTTCAAAGCGGTTGGCGGAACCGGCAGCCTGCCCAGGTAGAGTGCTGCAATGAGCGCCCCGGCAATGCCAAAGATCGCGCCCGACGCTCCCGCTCCCACCCGGCTCGGATGTAACCACAGGCTGACCAGGCTTCCCGTCAGCCCGCACACCGTGTAAGTGAGGAAATAGGTCCAGCGATCGAAAACTCGCTCCGCCAGCCCTCCTAGGTTCCAAAGACAACACATGTTCATAGCAATGTGAATGCTCCCGATATGGATATAGTTCGCGGTGAGCACGCGCCACGGCTGTACGGTCAGCGTCAGCGGACCAAAATCTGCGCCCCACTTCAAAAGATCTACGATTCTTGGACTTGCCGCCGATACTCCCGTGAGCAGCATGGCGAGGAAAACAACCGTATTGATTCCGACCAGCACAGCCGTAACCGGCATGCGTCTGAGCGCGAGGGAGCGAGGCGCTGAGGCCTGAGCACGAGGAAGCGCACCTGCGCGGCACTGGGAGCAAAGCGGACCAGTCTCCCCCTCCCCAGATGACGGCAGTTCTCGGCCGCAGCTTAAACAATTGGGCATGCAGGTATTATGACTTGGACGAAAGGAATTTGGGTTTCAATCGGCCGCACTTCCAACCGGCTGCAGCCGCTCGACTTTCTTAGTCACGGTTGCGCTGGTCACCAGAATCACGGAAGCGATGACGATCGCACTACCGGCGAGGATGTAAGCGTCAACCCGTTCGTGCAACACCAGCCAACCCAAGAAAACTGCCACCACTGGATTCACGTATGCATAGGTGGACACTTTTGCCGTGGGCGCGTGCCCAAGAATATAGATATACGCGCTGTAGCCGATCAGGGACCCACCGACCACAAGATAGGCAACGGCGCCAACGCCGCGGGCGGTCCAGGTTACGTGCGCGAAATCGTGATTCAGCAATGCAAAACTGAGATTGGCCAGTCCGGCGAACAATACCTGCCAGGCGGTGGCAGCAAATGTCGGCGGTCCGGACTGCCATTTCTTTGACAGCACCGAACCAAAGGCCCAGCTCAGGGATCCCGCGAGCAGCGCCAGCCCCCACCACAATTGCTTATGTCCCAGAGCTCCGCTCGTGTGAAGATCAGGCCACAACAGGACGGCTGTGCCTGCCAGCCCCAGTGCAAGGCCGGCCAAACCTCGTCCTGAGACCTGATGGTGCCCGAGCAGCAGGGAATCCAGCACCAGGAACCAAAGTGGGGTGATCGCGATCAACAAGGCCGCGACTCCGGTTGGGACGTAAAGCTCGGCGAATGAGAGCGTAAGGTTCCCCCCCACTAGCAGCAAGATTCCCACAATCGCAAGTTGAGCCAGTTCGCGTCCGCTGTAGCGGACGTTTTTCCCGCTCAAAAGGCAATAAGTGAGCATAATAATGCCCGCGATCGTAAACCGCGCGGCGCACATGAGCCCGGGAGGAATGTGCTGGATGGCAAGATCAATGCCCAAATACGTCGACCCCCAAAACACATAAACCAGCCCAAAATTAAGAAATAGCGTAAAACGGGATGGACGAGCGGAAGACATATAAAACAGACCAGCTTCAGAATATTAGACGTGGCCGAGTCTGCCTGGGATTCGAGCATTGTGTCGGCGGTGTGAGCGCACGGGGGTTACGTTTTCGCCCCACCCCAGCTATAATCAGATGTAGAGGGCCGCAATGCGATTCCACATCCCCAATACGCACCTGCCGATCTGCTGGCTGCACACGCTCGTGTGCCCGCGCCGGCACCTCGCAGTGTTGCCATCGCAAGCGCGTCCCAACCTCTTCGCTAGCGACTAATTCACATCCTCCTCAATCTGTGTGGGGCCGTAGTCCGTCTCAAAGGCATTTCGGGCAACGACGAAGACGAACGACCCACGACTTTAACGACCGACGACCGACTTCAGGAGGATCCAATGCCAACCAAAACCATGTCAGATTTGGCGATTGACGGACCAAAGATCGACGTACGAAAGACCGACGGGCCAAAGATCAAGACTGCTCTGCCTGGGCCCAACGCCAAGCGCGTTCTCGAAGCTGATGAGCGCTATATCTCGCCGTCCTATACCCGCTCATATCCGCTTGTGGCCAAACAAGGACGTGGAATTGTCGTAACCGACGTGGACGGCAATGGGTTTTTCGATTTCTCGTCAGGCATCGCGGTGACCTCGACCGGCCACTGCCATCCCGACGTGGTTGCCGCCATCCAGAAGCAGGCGGGCGAGTTGATCCACATGTCGGGCACGGATTTTTACTACGAAAGCCTGGTCACACTGGCCGAGCGGCTTTCGAAAATTGCGCCCATGCCCGGACCGCATCGTGTGTACTACGGCAACTCGGGCGCGGAGGCGGTTGAGTGCGCGCTGAAGCTGGCGCGCTACCACACAAAACGGCAAAACGTGATCGCGTTCTTCGGCGCGTTCCACGGCCGCACTATGGGAGCACTGTCACTCACGGCATCCAAGCCGCAGCAGCGTCGGCGGTTCGGTCCGCCTCTCGCCGGCGTCACTCATGTACTGTATCCGGACGTCTACCGCAAAGGCGAACAGGATGCGCTGGCCTGCGCGCGCTTCATCGAAGACAAGCTGTTCAAAACCACGCTTCCTCCCGAGGAAGTGGCAGCCATTTTCGTCGAGCCAGTGCAGGGCGAAGGCGGATATGTGCCCGCGCCCACGGTCTTCATGCAGGAACTGCGACGCATTTGCGACCGGCACGGTATCCTGCTGGTCGCCGACGAGGTCCAGAGCGGCGCAGGACGCACTGGAAAGTGGTGGGCCATCGAGCACACTGGCGTGCACCCCGACATTATCTGCATGGCCAAGGGCATTGCCTCCGGCATGCCGCTCGGGATCACGCTCGCCAAGGCCGGCATCATGGACTGGGTGCCGGGATCGCACGCTTCCACCTTCGGTGGCAATCCGGTATGCATCGCGGCTTCGCTGGCTACCCTCGACGTGATTGAGCGCGAAGGGCTGCTGGGCAATGCGGAAGCCGTGGGCAATCACATGCTCAACCGGATGGCCGCATGGCCGGCGAGACACCGCCTGGTCGGAGAAGTCCGCGGACGCGGCCTGATGATTGGCGTGGAACTCATATCCAACAAGCAGACCAAACAGCAAGCCTCCGCCGAACGCGACCGCGTGGTTGAATTGTCCTTCGAGCGCGGTGTCCTGTTCCTCGGCTGCGGCCCCAGCACCATCCGCATCGCCCCCCCGTTGATCACCACAAAAGAGCAGGCGGACGTGGCGGTAGCCGTATTGGAGGAGTGTATTGAGTTGGCGGGGAAATAACTGATCCTTGACGCCGTTTGGGGCAGGTGCCTCACCTGCCCCAGCACGGTTGATCCAAATGATTGCCGGGGCTTGTGACATCCATCACAGACACATCCACCGCACCTCTCTAGACTCCGAATCATGCTCTCCGGCCGCCTTACCCACACTGTTCTCCGTCTCCTTGACCGGATCACGCCGGAATCCGCGTACACGCAAATTCCCGCCCATCACCGCATCGGCCAGCGTGGCGAGGAAGAAGCTTATTTCTACCTGCGCCGGCGCGGATACATAATGGTCGCGCGCAATTTCCGCTCGCCGCGGCATCGTGGAGAAATTGATTTGATCGGCTGGGAAATGGACATACTGTGCTTCATCGAAGTGAAAACCCGCACTACTTACGACGTAAAGCCGGCGGAAGCCGCCGTGGACCGCACTAAGCGCCATCATCTCCGCTCTGTAATCCGCGATTATCTGCAGACTCTTCCCCAGTTGCCGCAATGGCGCTTTGACCTGGTTACGGTGAACTACCAGAAGGGCCTGGCGAATCCAACCTTTGAACTGTTTCAGAATTCCGTGCTCTCATCGTAGAATGAATCTACCCGGGTGGCAGCGGGCGGAGGAATCGATTCATTGCCCGAACTTAGAAAAGACCCCATTGTTGGCCGCTGGGTCATTATTTCGACCGACCGCGCCAAACGTCCAACTGATTTCACCCGGGACGCTGTAAAGATGAAGGGGGGCTTCTGCCCCTTCTGTTATGGCAACGAAAGCAAAACTCCGCCCGAAATTCAGGCCTACCGTCCGAGCCAGAACGGCGGGTCGCCGCAGCGCGACTCGTCCGGATGGACAGTGCGGGTGGTGCCCAACAAGTTCCCGGCTCTCGGAATCGAGGGCAACCTCGACCGCCAGGCTGAGGGCATGTTCGACAAGATGAATGGCGTGGGCGCGCATGAAGTGATTATTGAAACCAATGACCACAATGCCACGCTGGCCACGCTGCCGCCAAAGCGGATCGAAGATGTGCTCTGGACTTACCGCGACCGCATTCTTGATCTCAGAAAAGACCGGCGCTTTAAATACATC
Source organism: Terriglobales bacterium (assembly GCA_038254805.1). Lineage (GTDB taxonomy): Bacteria > Acidobacteriota > Terriglobia > Terriglobales > Acidobacteriaceae > Gp1-AA145. The sequence continues at coordinate 59,797 of JBBSFW010000003.1, read as the reverse complement.
CTCATTTTCAAGAACCATGGTGACTCGGCGGGCGCATCTCTCGAGCACGCACACTCGCAATTAATTGCGCTGCCGGTGGTCCCCATTTATGTCGCCGAGGAAATTGAAGGCGCGAAGCAGTACTACATCTACAAAGAGCGCTGCGTTTTTTGTGATATCGCGCGTCAGGAGATCGAGGCTGGAGTGCGGGTGGTCTCGGAAAACGAAGATTTTCTGACTATCGCGCCGTATGCTCCACGATTCCCATTCGAAACGTGGATTTTGCCCAAGCGGCATGAGTCAGCCTTCGAGAACTCGTCGTCGCACATGTTCGAGAACCTGGCCAAGGCGATCCGGACGCTGCTGAACAAAGCGAATAGAGTATTAGATGATCCCCCTTACAACCTGGTGATCCACAGCTCCCCCACCCAGGACTCGACCAATGACCATTACCACTGGCACATCGAATTCATGCCCAAGCTGACGAAGACGGCGGGATTCGAGTGGGGGACGGGTTTTTACATCAATCCCACCCCGCCGGAAGAAGCGGCGAAGTTTCTGCGAGAGGCGAGTGTGCAGGAACCGGCGGCCGCGACGGCCGGGTAAGCTAGCCCTTACTCCCCTCGTTTCGAACGAGAAACTGTCTGCCATTCCCGAGTCGTTGTGGCCGAGGACACGCGAAGGAAAAATTTTGTTCTTCGGATTTATCTAGCGATCTTCGAACTCTTCGTGCCAGGCCATCTGGATGGCTTCGAGCTTGCCTTCGTTTGACTTCTTGGGGTCGTCTTTGAACTCCGGCAGTGCGGTCACGTAGCGGTGCAGGTCGGTGAAGCGGACGCCGAGGGGATCGGTCTCCGGATGCTTCTCGGAGAGCAGAATTCCGATGTCTTCTGCGTCGTCCCAGGTAAGGTCTTTCGCCATGAGTAGGCTCCAAAACAGACATTCAGCACTCAACGAAACAAATGCCGGGCGCTGAATGCTGGGATTTAGTGTTCCTCGGAAACGTAATTCCTGTTCCACGCTGGAATTTCCACGACGACTTTGCCCGGCTTGTTGACCACCGCCTGGCATCCGAGGCGCGAATTAAGCTGCAGGTCGGCGGCCATGTCGAGCCGGTCGGCCTCATCGTCGTCCATTTCTGAGAGGTTCTGCGCGCCCTCTTTCACCCAGACGTGGCAAGTGGTGCAAGCGCAATTGCCTCCACAGGCGTGGTCGAGACGGATGCCGTTGTTCAGCGCGACATCGAGGAGGGATTGTTCTTTCCCGTGATCTTTATAGGGCAATTTACCGTGCTCGAACTGCACGCTTTTGCCTTCCGGAAGAAATACTATTTCGACCGTGTTTTCGCCCGGCGCGTCCATGGTCGCAGTTCCCGCTGATTGTGGCTTCTCTACGCTCATCATGCTCCTACTCTGTATTCCCCTGCGCCCTCTGTGTAAAAGCTTTGACCACAGAGGACACAAAGGAACACAGAGAATTTACTCGAATTCTGCCTTCGCCAATGGATGCGGCGCTTCCGGCCCTTGGCCGAAATCCGCGCCGTCCATGGTCTTGCCCTTCAAGGCCGTGGTCACGGCACTGTCCATCATCAGTTCCGCCAGGCGCATCGTGCCCCGATTCAAAGCGTCAATCGCGCCGCGGATGGGCTGATAGTCCTCCGTCTTTCCCGTATCACGCAGCGCGCGCTCCAGTTTTGCAACGCGCTGCTTTTCGTCGGTCGTGAGCTGCCCCCAAGCCGGGCTCCTTTTGGCTTTTTCCAGCGCGGCCAGGATCGTTTGCGCCTCGTTGCGAGCTTCAATTACCTGGCGCTGCCGAAAATCTTCTTCCGCCTGATCGAAAGAATCGAGAATCATGCTCTCGACTTGTTCGTCAGTGAGACCATAGCTCGGCTGTACATCAATCTCTGCTTCCTTGCCGCTGCGTTGCTCGCGTGCAGAGACACGCAGGATCCCATTGGCGTCGATTAGAAATTTCACTTCGATGCGAGGCATTCCTGCCGTCATCGGGGGCACGCCCTTCAAATCGAATCGCGCCAGCGACCGGCAATCTTTCGCCAATTCGCGCTCGCCTTGCAGGACGTGAATGGCGACGTTCGTCTGGCCGTCCACCTGCGTCGTGTAATGCTGGGTCGCGGACGCGGGAATGGTCGAGTTGCGCAAAATAATCTTGTCGGTGACACCCCCGGCAACCTCAATTCCGAGAGACAGCGGAGTCACATCCAGCAACAGCATGTTCTCAGTAGCCTCCGAGCCGCCGGAAAGTATGTTGGCCTGCACTGCGGCGCCGAGCGCAACCACTTCATCGGGATTCAGGCCGGTGTGCGGCGCCCGTTGGAACAACTGCTCGACCAGTGTACGGACCCGTGGGATTCGGGTTGACCCGCCGACCAGCACGACTTCTTCAATCTGCTCCGGCTTCAGGCCGGCATCTTTAAGGGCTTGTTTGCAAGGGGCCAGCGTGCGATTGACGACTGGGGCAGCCAGCTGTTCGAATTGTTCACGGCTGATCTCACGCTGATAGCGTTTGCCGTTTGGCAGTTCGATCTCGAGCTTTGCCGAGTCATTGGAAGAAAGCGCGATTTTCGCCTCAATTACCGCCTTACGAATCCTGGCCACGACTTCCCCATGATGAGAGACATCCAGTCTCAGATCGCCGCGAATGTCGTCCAAAGCGATCCGGATCAACAAATCGTCAATATCATCGCCACCCAGATGGGTATCGCCATTGGTGGCGATGACTTCAAAAATTCCGTCATGCAGGCGCAGAATCGAAATATCGAAGGTCCCACCGCCGAGATCGTAAACGGCGACGATTCCATTTTGTTTTTTGTCGAGTCCGTATGCCAGCGAGGCCGCGGTCGGCTCGTTCACCAGGCGGAGCACTTCGAGTCCAGCGATGCGTCCAGCGTCCTTGGTCGCCTGGCGCTGTGCATCATTGAAATACGCGGGGACGGTGACGACCGCCTTCGTGACCGGCCCGCCGAAAAAACGCTCGGCGTTGCGCTTGAGTTGCCGCAGGATGAACGCAGAAATCTCCGGCGGGGTAAAGGTCTTGCCGCCGAGTTTTATACGCAGCACTTCGCCGGGTTCGAGATCCTCGGCAAGCCGGAACGGAAAGAGCGTCAGCACATCCTGGATATCTTCCACGCCGCGTCCCATGAGGCGCTTAATGGAGTACACCGCACGCTCGGACGTTTCGATCAAATATTTGCGCGCAGCATTGCCGACAATGATCTTATCGTTCTCATCCAGCGCAACCACCGAAGGCACAAGGTTCAGACCGTCCTCGCCCGGAATAATAACGGGCTTCTCCCCTTGCATGAACCCCACGAGTGAATTCGTAGTGCCAAGATCAATGCCGACGATGTAATCAGCAGCCATACGATTGATTTCGTGATTTGGTAATTTGGAAATGATGAGCCGCCGTCCCACGCAATTCTGAATTACGCAATTACCCGACTACCAAATTGCTCAATTCTCGAGCGCTTCATTCACGTCCCGCACCAAATTCCTGATATAGCTGCGACGGTTCAGCAGGTCTACCATCTGGTCGCGCACTTGGCGCCGCGCGGCCTGATTCTCCCTGTCTGCTGCTCGGTCCCACTCATTCCAGTGGCTCCTGAGTTCGCGGGACAAGGAGGTGAACTTCTCTTCCAGGACGGTCTTCTGCTGCTTCAACTCACCGACCAGCGTGGAATCTTCCTCACCCAGTTTCTTATTTGCGCGCAGTTCTTCGAGTTGCATGTTCAATTCAAAAACTTCTTCCAACAGGTCGGGCGGGACAATCTGCTTCTTCTGGCCAGACTTGCGCGCTTCTTCGGTCGCCGCTTTCGACTGGCCTTCAAGTTCCACGCCTTCGAGCCCCAGCAGGTATTCGGTCCGCCGGATCGGATCTTTCAATGTGCGGTACGCATTATTGAGCCGGGAACTCTGGTCGAGGCTCCACTCCTGCTCTCGCGCGTCCCCCCCGGCAGAAACATCAGGATGCAGCTTGCGGCTCAACGTGTAAAACTCTCGTTCAAGGGCAGCCGGATCGATGTTTAGCTTTCGCGGCAGTCCAAAAAAACTAAAGTAGTCCACCGGCGCCGGCGGCTGTACCTTTCCGCAGGCGGTGCAGAATTGTGCCGCGCGCATTTCGCCGCACGACCAGCAGGCATGTTCGCCTATAGAGGCCTCCGTGTTTATCTGAGTAGTCATATAAAATCTACTGTGCCGACACCCCGCTCCGGTTCACAGTCATATCTGGGCGCTAAGACTTCGCGAGCGAGGGCGCCCGCGCCACACAGGCCTTCCAACCCCCAAACTAGCCGGAGAAGGAGGTCCCGCAACCGCAGGACTTCGAGGCATTCGGGTTCACGAAGACGAACCCTTGCTGCATCAGGGTTTCCTGGTAATCGAGCGTCATTCCGTGCAGATAGATAAACGACTTCGGGTCGACGAACACGCGAACTCCGGCAAACTGGAAAATACGGTCGCGTTCACGCGGCTGGGAGTCGAAACGGATGTTATAACTCAAGCCGGAGCATCCTCCGCCCTGCACGCCCACCCGTAAGCCGCCTTGCTCCGGCGACACCCCTTCCTTCGCCATCGCCGAGCGAATCTTTGAGATCGCCCGGTCGGTGACCTGGAGGCCCTTTGCAGGCGCACTCTTCGCGGGTTCTACGGTCATTGTCGCCATATTTTGACGTCACATTTCCAAACCCATCCGACTCGCCGCATATGCGAACGGACCGTGGAACTACTTCGCCTCGGCCATTGCAGGCACCGCCGACGCCTGCTTGGTCTTCCAGTCTCCGATGGCGGCGCGAATCGCGTCTTCTGCTAGAACCGAGCAGTGGATCTTCACCGGTGGCAGCGCCAGCTCCTTCACGATCTCAGTGTTCTTGATGGTGAGGGCCTCATCGATGGTCTTCCCCTTCACCCATTCAGTGGCCAGCGAGGATGAAGCGATCGCCGACCCGCAACCAAACGTCTTGAACTTCGCGTCCTCGATCACATTGGTCTGCGGATTGACTTTGATCTGCAGCTTCATGACGTCGCCGCATTCTGGGGCACCGACCAGTCCAGTGCCCACTTCAGCGCTGCCTTTGTCCATGGAACCGACGTTCCGAGGATTGTTGTAGTGGTCGATTACTTTGTCGCTATATGACATTTGATTCTCCTAAACTAGAAATTCGTTCTTTGTCCATTCGGCCCTGCTCGTATTCGATTTCTCCCACGGCTCGCCGCTCTAAGCTGCAATCTTTCGCCGCTTTGCGGCTTACTCTGCCGCCCACTTCACCGACTTCAAATCGATTCCTTCTTTCGCCATCTCGTATAGCGGCGACAATTCCCGCAGCCGCTCCACGGTTTCAACGACCCGCTCGGCGACGTAGTCCACTTCAGCTTCCGTATTGAAGCGGCCCAGTCCGAACCGGATCGAGCTGTGCGCAAGATCGTCTCCCGTGCCGAGGGCCTTCAATACATAGGATGGCTCAAGCGTCGCGGAGGTGCATGCCGAGCCGCTCGACACCGCGATGTCATTGATGCCCATCAGTAACGACTCGCCTTCCACATAAGCGAAGCTGATGTTGAGGTTGCCGGGCAAACGATGTTCCCACGAACCGTTGATATAAACCTCATCCAAACGGGACATGATTTTATCGCGTAGACGATCGCGCAACCCGGCCATTCGGACCGATTCGTGAGGCATATCTTCATGGCAAATTTCACAGGCTTTGCCCAGCCCGGCAATGCCGGTGACATTCAGCGTTCCTGAGCGCATTCCGCGCTCGTGGCCGCCGCCATCGATAATTGGCGAAATCTGCACGCGCGGATTCTTTCGGCGCACATAGAGCGCTCCCACGCCCTTTGGTCCATACATCTTGTGGGCGGAGATGGACACTAGATCCAGGTTCTGCTTGTTCACATCCATCGGAACCTTGCCCACGGCCTGCGTCGCGTCAGTGTGGAAGATTACTCCACGCTCGCGACAAAGCTTTCCGATTTCGGCGATCGGCTGCAGAACCCCGATTTCATTGTTGGCAGCCATGATCGTAACCAGAATGGTTTTGTCGTCGATTGCCCGCTTCAAGTCATCCAGGTCGACCAAACCATCTTTCAGCACCGGCAAATAGGTCACACGAAATCCGTACTTCTCCAGGCGCTTACAGGTATCGAGCACCGCTTTGTGCTCGGTCACTGCGGTGATGATGTGGTTGCCTTTTTCGCGATACATCTCGGCGACACCCTTGATGGCCAGGTTGTCGCTCTCGGTGGCCCCCGAGGTAAAGATAATTTCCTTAGTGGTCGCGCCGATTAGCTTGGCAATGCGCTCGCGCGCTGTCTCAACGGCTTCTTCTCCCGCCCATCCAAAAGAATGGTTGCGGCTGGCAGCGTTTCCGAACCGGTCGGTAAAGTAAGGCAACATCTCTTCCAAAACTCGCGGATCGACTGGCGTGGTCGCATGGTTGTCCATGTAAATGGGCAGCTTCACACCATGGCCGTTCGTCGACTGCTTGCTTGCTTCTAGTTGGGGGAGTGTGGTCACTTCCGTGCTCATGTATGGCCTCTCTCAATTCCTGATTCTGATCAGTTCCGTCTTCGTCTCGACATACTGTTGGTGAACGTCGTCTTCTTCTTTCATATGCGATATCTTGATGCGACGCAGCACCTGCTCGATGCTGTCATTCACTCGCCGCAGGGGCTCGCGAATCGTGCAACGCTCGCTCTGGTCGCACTCGCCGCGCACCGTTATGCAAGAAGTGATAAACAGCGGCCCATCAATCGCTCGGATCACTTCAAAAGCTGAAATGCTGTCCGCGTCCCGGGCCAGGATGTATCCGCCATGCATACCATGCTGCGAAACCAGCAGACCCGCCTTCACCAGCCGTTGCATGATTTTGGCCAGGGCCTCAGGAGGAATGCCATAGCTTTCAGCCACCTCTTTGGCGCTGCATGCGCCGCGGTCGGCGTGTTCAGCCAGGTGCTTCATGGCCATTAAACCGTAGTCCGCCTTCTTGGTCAGCTTCAGCATGGTGGCCTTGGCGTGTAAACTTATATCCGACCTTTCCGGTCGTATATCAAATTCTACCCCCAGGTAACCAATCTGTACAAGTCGAGCCAGCGAATGGTCAAAATAGCCAGCGAACGGTAATCTCAGGCGTATGAACGGTTTACCCGTCCCCTGCCCGCGGCCCCCCAACTTCTTCTCACGAATGGACCGATTTGTTCGCCTAGTCCCCTTCATGAAACTTTTCAACAGCCGATTTCTGTGCTTGACAATGACCGCATTCCGGCTAAAAATACGGCCAATTCCGGCGAATATTCCCCCGGGGGCGACTCTGGCCCGAGCAGGAAAGACCGGAATCTATGAACCCATCCCGCCCTGCTGAACCTCCCAAAACGAAAACCAACGTCGCCGGCTGCAAGCACCCGCGCGTTCGCGTCGTGGCCCGTGAAGAAGACGCCGAGTTCGTGGAGTGTCTGGAGTGCGGCGAAGTCTTCGAATCCAGCGAGTTCAAAGACATGGATATCGAAGAGAGCAAACCGCCGGTGGAAGAGTAGCCGCTCGCGCCAAGTTCAGCGCAGTCCCATTCCAACCTCGGCCGAAAAATCCTTGGCCGCAAAATCGTTGGCGAGAAACTTTGGATATGCCGCTGCGGCGATCATGGCCGCATTGTCAGTGGATAGCTGGCGCGAGGGGAAGTAAACGGTCAACCCTGCAGCGGCAGCTTCTCTCTCAAAGGTCTTCCGCAGCTCGTTATTGGCTGCAACGCCGCCAGTGACCATTACGGTCGCCACATTACACTCGCGCGCCGCCACCAAAGTTTTACTCACGAGATCCCCCACCATCGAGCGCTGGAAAGACGCGATCAGATCCAGAGTTTGCTGGTCACAGGTGGCAAGATAATCCGCAAGGTTCGGTTTTTCGCTCGCTGTCAGCGCCGCCCGGCGGGCCGCGATGGATGCCTTCATATTGTGCGTCTCTACGTAGCGAAGGACAGCGGTTTTAATCCCACTGTAGGAAAAATCGAAGCGCGGAAGAGAACCGGCGACAGAATTTACCATTGCGGGCGGACCATCGTTTCGCGCCTTTCGCGAGGGGGCCGGAGTCCTCCGGTCCGGATGTTTGAACTGAGACGGCGGAAAATTTACGGCGCGGGGATCGCCATGCACGGAGAGGTTGTCAATCACTGGACCACCGGGATATCCCAGGCCGAGCAGCCTGGCTACTTTATCGAAGGCTTCGCCGGCGGCGTCGTCGCGCGTGTGGCCGATGTTCTCATAGGACCAGCACTCGCCGCGCTGGCCGGTTAGATAGAGATGCGTGTGCCCGCCGGAGACCACCAGCGCCAGCACTGGAAAACGGATTTCGTAATTACCCTTCTGCCGCTCTTCGAGCAGAACGGCATGGATATGACCTCCAAGATGATTGACCGCAATCAGCGGTTTCTCGAGGGCGAATGCCAAGGCTTTCGCATAGCTGATTCCGACCAGAAGCGCGCCTGCAAGCCCCGGCCCTTGCGTGACGGCAAGCGCGTCGAGCGACTCATAAACCTTCCCGGAATCGGCCAATGCCTGGCGAACCACGGCAACGATGGCGCGCAAATGTTCCCGCGAAGCCAATTCGGGCACAACTCCGCCGAATGGCTGGTGCGTGGCGATCTGCGATGCAACAACATTCGAGAGAAGCTGCTCGCCCGAACGAACCACGGCCGCGGCGGTCTCGTCGCAGGAGCTCTCAATTCCGAGTATGTAGATGTCCGGCACGGCCCTTACCGCTTAGCTCATTCGTTCGTTAGGGTCGGCGCGTAGGGAAGAGCCGCGACTCTTCCCCCACGCAATTCCCAAATGAAAGCTTTATTTTTCTAGTCAACCTTGATCGCCGGACCCGTCGCTACATCACAGCAATCTGCTGTGTACGGGTAATTGCCGACCTGTGCAGGTTGCGAGAGGTTAACTGTCTTACTCCCCGGGTTCGAGCCTTGTTTCGCGGGAATTGACGTTGGAACCGGAAATCCCGGCATAGTGCAGCTTGTGATCGTACAAACCGCATTACGGTCGTTGGTAAAAGTAATCGTGTTGCTTCCACTTCTGATCGTACCTCCAGCACAGACATCCATTTTCATTCTCCTATATGCGAAGTTTCTAACGCAATTTTACTTCCCTGGGTTGGTCCCCGAGCTACTCGCCCTCAGCACGCTTTGAAATCGCGTATCTCCATGCAAATTGTCGAGATCAGGTTGTTGCATCACCGTCTCAGGGGGATATCCCGCGCGCAACGCCTTGCCCAGCCATTCCAGTGCCGAACCGGTCTCACCGAGGCGATTATAGACAAGAGCAGCTTCGAATAAGGAATCCTTGTCAAATCCACCCAGCCCCAGCTCCGCTTTGAGGTACTGGAGAGCATGAGTTCTGTCGTTAATCATGGCGTGATAATTCGCCAGGTATTTCAGCAGTTGAGGATCACGAGGATTCACCGCCAAATCCCGCTCAGCCAGCCGGATCGCCATTCGAAAAGCCTCTCCGGCTTTTGGGCGTTCCCCGCCTAAGTAATAGGCCTCGCCCAGATTCCCCCAGTTTGTGTAGTCTTTGTCATTCAACTGAACCGCGGTGTTGTAAGCCTTCGCAGCTTCGTTGAATCGGTGCTGGTAATAGAACGCGGTTCCCAAATTCGAATATGCGTTAGCTGTGGGGCGCAACGCCAGCGACTTCTTCAGTGGCTCGATGGCCTCCGCATACTTTCCTCCGGACAAGTAAGCAGCTCCCAGATTTTCGTACCCGCGAAAGCTCTCGGGGGTGCGCTCGATGACTTTTTCGAACATCCTGGCGGCGTCATCATACTGGGCCTGCCGCAAATAAAAAATCCCCAGAAGGTTATAACCGCGCCAGTAATTTGGCCTCAGCTGCACGATCTTCTTATATGTATTCTCCGCATCTTGGGTTTTAGCCAGCCGCTCGTAAGCTCCGCCCAGGCCGATGTAGGCGTCTTCGTTCGAAGGCTCAAGTTGCACCGCCCGCTGGAACTGGTCAGCGGCTTCCTCGTATTTGCCGGTGCCACTCGCGATTACCCCGATGCAGACATGGCCGGCAGCTCCGGCATTGCCCAGATCAATCGCTTTTGCGCAGGAGTGCCGGGATTTCGCGATCAGGCTCTGATCCTTACCCGCAGTGTATTTCGACCAGTAGGCACTGCCCAGGTCGGCCTCCGCTCTGCCATAGTTAGGATCGACTTTGAGCGCCTGTCCTAGCAGGATAATCGCGCTCTCCACATTAGCGGCTTTGCTGGCGTCTTCCAAATAGCCCCGCGCTTGGGTGTAGTAATTGTAAGCATCGGGCATGCTGGTTCCGTGAAAACTGAGTTCGCGGGCCTCGTCGGCCTTCAGTTGGAAACCCAGGCTTCTGGCGACTGTTTTTGCGAGTTCGTCCTGCAGCGCGAACGGGTCCGTGACTGGGGAATCCAGACTGCCGCCCTTTAGCACTTTGCCACTCCTGGCGTCTGTCAGCGAGTATGTGATTCGCACCAGGTCTCCTGAACGTTGCAGTCCGATGCGGAGGCCGGTGTCCGCACCGAACTCCTGGCGTGCCTGAGCGAGACTGGTAACGCTTTTCTGCCGGATCTCTCCCGCAGAGACGACCTGCAACGGATGGTTCTCGCCCAACTGCGTCAGCTTCGCGGCCAATGTGTCCACCAGGCCGTTGCCGAAAGCGGTCAGCTTAGGGTCATCAGGGAGCGCGTCAAAAGGAAGTACCATCAGGGTTGCCGATTTTTCTCCGGAGCTTCGGATCGAGCTCCCCGAGTTCCTGTGGCCGCCGCTTGGATTCCTTTGGCGGAATACAAATGCAGCGACCCCCAGCACAGTGAGTATCGTGATTGCGGCGGCTATCGTCTTCCATCCGATTGGGAATTTCGTTTTCTTTGCAAGCGTCGCCGAATGCCCAAATACCGTAGTCTCACCTTGCTGCACCCGGCCCAAATCTATGAGCACGTCGCGTGCAGTGGAATAACGCTGCGCCGGATCCTTGGCCAGCATGGTTTGCACGACAGTGGAGAGCGGAGCGGAAACTTTGCGGTTGAGCTGCTCAATCGGTGGCGGCTCTTTGTGCAACACCGAAGCCATGGTGCCGGCGATGCTGTCGGTTTCAAACGGTTGCTGTCCGCCCAGCATTTCGTAATAAACCAACCCTAGGGAAAAAAGATCGGCGCGCCCGTCATACGGCTTCTGCATGAGGACCTCGGGAGCCATATACGCCGGGGTCCCGCTCATGGCGCCGCTCAGTGTCTCGGCAGTAAGCGCGGCTCCGGTATCACCACCGGCAGAGAAGGGCCGGGCCACGCCGAAATCGAGGATTTTGACCCGCCCCTCCGGGGTAAGCATGATGTTTTCCGGCTTGATGTCGCCGTGAAGTATTCCTTTTGCGTGGGCAGCGCTCAGGCCTTCCAGCCCCTGGGTTGCGAGTCTAAAAAACTCATCGGGGCTAAAGTCTTTGCGCTCCTGCAATAGAGACCGCAGGGGCGTGCCTTCGACATACTCCATGATGAGGAATATCTCGCCCTGTTCTTCAATGACGTCATAAATGCCCGCAACGTTCGGATGGTTAAGGGCTGAGGCCTGCTGCGCTTCCCGAAGGAACCGGCGCCGGTCACGCTCATCCTGCTGCAGCCGGGGAGCGGTACGCTTGATGGCCACAACCCGCTTCAGCTTCGTATCCTGCGCCTGGTAGACCTGGCCCATGCCGCCCACGCCGAGCATCTTCAGAATGACGAAGCGCCCGGCAATCGTGCCGGTCAAGCCGGGAGCGCGAGGGGGATTCAATCCGGATGCTTCCATGGATTAGCCAGAAACTAAGTAACCGGAAAAATTGGTGCCAATTTTACTCCCAATCGGCTGATTCCCCAATTTCCGGGCGCGGCTCGGCGCTGTTTCTGGTTCCGATCCCGCCTCCTCTTGATTCCGAGTCCCTTGTGTAATATTCTTCGATTACACCGGAAAGGAGGTGGTCGAATGACAAGTTCTGACTGTAATAGATGTACCCAAAGACCAGGTGAGGTGGCTGAGACTTAGGGCGGTCGCTCTGAGTGCTTCGCAACTCGACCGGTGAGTTTATCCGCCCGGCATTCGTCGTGCCGGGACCCGGAGTTCGACGAAGTGGCCACTAATTAGAGTGACCACCTCTTGGTCAAACCCAAACAGTCCACCGGGCGGCCGCAGGCAAAAATGCTTGCGGGCCGTTCTGTTTTTAAGGACCATTCACAGCTTCTGGTTTTTCGACTTTTCCACTGCGAGCCGGATCACGGCGGCAGCATCTTCAGCGAGGGACAAGGCGCCCAGCTCTTCTGAAGTAAACCAGCGGGCATCCGCGGCATCTCCCGAGGGATGCAGCTCTCCGGAAACAATTTCGCAAAGGAAATCAATCAGAACGTAGTGGTAGAGCGTACGCCGCCCGGCGCCGGGAGGGGTGCGATCAGGAATGAGGTGATCGGGAATGATGCGATCAAAGACGCCGAGCACTTCCGTCGCGCGGACCACCAGACCGGTTTCTTCCAGCCCTTCACGCTCGGCGCCACGGCGAAGTGTCTCCCCGATTTCGAGCATCCCTCCCGGGATAGACCACTCCCCGAGCAAAGGCTCCTTGCCGCGTTTGATCAGAACTACACGGCCTCCATGCACAATAATGGCGCCGACTCCTACCAATGGGCGGTCTGGGTACTCGCGCTGCATGAGCCTTGCTTGCTCACAATATAAGCGAGCAGACAACATGACAAAGAAAAGGCTGGGCGCGAACGCCAAGCCGCTATATCTACATTGAGGTCAAAACTCATAACGCAGCGACACTTGCATGATACGGGGCTTGCTTAGCGTAGAGGTGTACTGCCCAAATTGCCCGAACGTTAAACCAAATTGATTAGTAGCGGCCTGGGCAGCATCGAAACGTACTGAGTTGGTTACGTTGAATACTTCCCAAGCCAGCTTTGCCCGCTGGGTTTCGGTGAACTTAAATGACTTCGAAATACCAGCGTCAATCTCAAAAAAACCTGGCCCGCGCAGTTCATTACGTTGTCCAGATTCTCCCGGATATGGGAACCGAAAAGCGTTCATTGCCTTGGTGAGGTCCTTGAACATGGTCGGATTGCCCTGCGAATCGCGGAAAACGCCTACCCTGCCCGAGGGCCGAGATCTGGACCGCGTTACCCTGCAGCTCCCAATTCGTTGGCCAACCAGACCCCGAGCTCATGCTCCAGGGCAAACCACTTGTCCAGTGAACTATGCCAGACAATCCCCACCCACCAACGATCGCATCGGCTACCTTCCCGCCGCTTCCTGCCCAGCGCCGGCCACGACCGAATGGCATCTCATACACCCAGTCAGCGGTAATCTGGTGCCGCATGTCGAAGTCAGAGACCCCCCGCAATTGATTCGGAGACCAGGCATTGATTATTTGGCTGCCTAACCCGAATCCCTCAAATAAGCTGATGCGCTCAGCATTGGAGCCTGCGTCGATCGATTTGGACAGCGTGTAATTGAAGTCAAACTGCAGTCCACCGCTCATCGCGTGTTTAAGAGTGAGCTGCAGGCCATGGTAGGCGCTATTTCCGATGCTGCGCCACGCGTATAGGGAAGACCATTGGTCATCGAAGAAGTTAAATGGCTGTCCTCCCGCTGGCTGTCCCGCCAACTGCGCACATGCCGGCAAGCAGAACAGGTCGGCAACGAACAAACCCGTAGTCTCGTTACCCGCGAAGCAGGAATACATGTCATACATGGGCCTGCGTCGCCGTGTAGTTTGTCACGGAGGGATCCGAGCCAGGCGCACATCCCAGGTTCGAAGAACTCCCCGGTGGTCCGAAGCCTAGTTGACCCGCTGCGCCAGGGAACAAGTTTTCCCAGTAAGGAATGGCTACGATCTGGCTTATATCCGTTCCGGCGTTGGCTGCCTGCGTAAGCAGTGTTGCTGCCTTGAAGTAATCCATGCCGGACGCTGGATCTCGGATATCCAAAGGCATCGCGAGATCGTCCTCCTGAAGCAGGCGATGGCCTAGGCGTCCAACATAGGAAGCCTCAACCGCATAGTTCTTGCCGAGCTCCCGCGTTATGGAGAAATCGAACACGTGAGAATACGGGGTTTTGAGCTTATCGTCCAACCCCCAGTAAATCGCAAACGAACCGGCATCTGTGCCACCCGGCGGGGTGATGGGATTGGGGAGGGGAGAGGGCTGAGGTCCTACTACTTGCTGGCCGCAGAAAGTTGCATTCGCAGGCGGGAGGGTTGTGAGATCCAAAAGGCGAGGGGTGCAGTCCACATCTTGCGAACCGGCAGGGTTCACCAACTGGGTGGTCAATCCGAACGAACCCTGTCGATCGAAGCTGTTCACGATCCCCTCGCCGAAATGATCGTAGTACATACCGTATCCGCCCCGGATCGAACTCTTACCGGCGTCGCCGAACAATGTATGCAGGAATCCGCTAGCCGAGTGCGGAGAATAGGCGAACGCAAAGCGGGGAGCAAAGTCCTTGTAGTCCCATCCCCAGTAAGGCTGTTTTCCATTGGCCTGCCCGGAAAGAGCCATGGACACCGTCGGGTGATAGGTGTCCCCTTTGAACATGGCCTGCGCGCGATTGTTAAACCAGGTGTTCAAGCTAACGCTGGGCGCCACCTGGTTGCCGTGGATCTCATATGGAGGCTGCAGCAACGAGTATCGCAGGCCACCTGTGAGTACCAGGTAGGGCGTTACGCGCCACGAATCCTGCGCATACATCTCGCCTTCGGTGGACTTGAAATTGCGAGTGATCATTTCCCCTGGGGCGAAGAAGTGCCCCGTCTTATCCTGATTGTAGGTCTGGTTTGTCTCGGTGAGCAGTCCTGCGACGGCGGCGGTGGCAAAGTCGAACGACTCGCCGAAGGAACCATCTACAGCGGGGTATCCAAAGGCACCTGGATCCAAGCTGCTGCCTGTGTTTGCAATTCCAGCATTGTCGAGCCAGAACACGTTGGTCTGCGCAGTCGAAACATTTTGTGCATTGCCAGAGCGATTGTTCGTGATGATTCGCAGATTGCCGCCAAATTGAAACGTATGTTTGCCCTTAGTCCAGCTCACGTCGTCCACGATGTTATGCATCGGCACGTTCGTCAGAATGGTGTTGGTGAACCCGCGAACGTCATCCAGACCACGGAAGTTATTGAAATCCGAGGTGCTCAACCCGCGGTCACCCAGGCCTTGCCGCACAAATCCATAGCGTAGGTTATTGACCAAGCTATTCGTCAGCACCGAGGTATAGCCCACAAAAAGACCTTTGCTGTTGTCGGTCAGCAAATCATTGGGCGGCATGCCGGGAAACTGGGGTGCGTTCGAGTTGCGGAAATTCTGCAGGTGCCCTTTGACGAAAATTGTGTGGTTGCCGCTCTCGGTTAATTTGTAGTCAATTTTCGCGATATAAGTGTTTTGCTTGGCAGGAGCCGGCGCCGCGAAAGTAAAGGCACGAAAATCAAATCCATCCCCCACTGCATCACTGTTTGGAGACGGGTATTGCTGGAAAATGGGCAGCACGTTGGGATCAGCCCCTCCTCCCCACGGGCAGGTATTGTTTCCGACGCAACCCTGATCGGTTGCCGCCAATCCGGCGGGTGTGACCGTAACAAGAAGCTGTTGACTGGGGTCAAGACGCGAATCGGGTGCCACACTGTAGTTTCCGTTAGAACCCGCAACGCAGCTGGGATCGCCAACGTTGCACGGATAACGAATAATTCCCTGCCTCAACAAGTCGCTCGGTACCTCGCGCGTCGTCTGAATTGCTTCGTTCGTCCGCTGGCCGTCGTAGTTGGCGAAAAAGAAGAGCCGGTTCTTGATGATTGGACCCCCGATCGATGCGCCAAAGGTATTGCGATGTAACACCCCAGGCCGGTTGGGGAGACCCGATCTCAATTGAGCTTGTTCGTTGAACCAGTCGTTCGCCTGCCCGAGGTTGGAGCGGTTGTATTCGTAAAGTGAACCATGGAAATGATTGGTGCCGCTCTTCGTTACCAGGTTGACCTGCGCCCCTGAGGACCGGCCGGTGTCCGCATTGGAATTGCTTGTGGTTACGCGGAATTCTTGTAATGAATCCAGAGGAGCACGCAAGGCGCCTTGGAACGCGTTCCCTAGCAGTTGATCATTATTGTCCAACCCATCCAGCGTGACATTGGTTTGGTCGCTGCGCGCTCCTGCAACGGATCCGCCACGGCTGTCGTTTGCCTGGTTGACGTTGCTGCCAATGTAGGTGACGCCGGCTTGCAAACTCAAAATCGCCACCGGATCACGGCCTTCCGAGGGCAGGGCCGCGAGTTGCTCGCTACTGATGACGTTCCCTTGACTGGCATCCGTTGTGTTCACTAGCGGGGCCGCGCCGATCACCTCGACGACTTCTGATACTCCTTTAACGTGCATGGCAAAGTCCACAGTTGCCGGCAGGCTCACCTGGAGTGTGTTGTTCTCTTGTTTCAAGGTCGCAAAGCCAGGAGCTTCAACCGTCAGCGTGTACATGGCCGGTGGCACCTGGAGAAATTGGTACACGCCATCACTCGCGGTATTTGCGGTCCGGGTAAAACCGGTTGCCGAATTGTCGAGCGTGACCTTCGCGTCGGACACGGCGGCACCCCCAGGATCGGTTATGGTGCCACGTATTGATGTCGTGGAAGACTGTGCCCATACAAAATTGCAGATAAGCGACAGTGCCATCAACAGCAAACTCACTAATCTGAGAGAACGCATCGGAAACTCCTTCAAAGAATTGCTCGTAAGCAATAGCGGCAACACGAGACATTCTGCCCTGCCGCAATCAAGAGTTTCAAGCTAAATCTGGGATATGAAGCCGCATCCGCGTGCCCAACGCTAGCGACAACAATCTTCTCCCGCCTGCGGGCCTGAACCGCAACCGGCGGTGGGCCAAGAGGGAGATCTCCAGAAACTGATTCGAATACCCCAATGACCGATTAGAATGTCCTGGTGGTACTCGAAGAATACAAACGCAAGCGGCGTTTCGCCGAAACTCCCGAACCTCCGCCTAAACTCGAGAAGAGCAAGCGACACCGCTTCGTTGTGCAGAAGCACCGTGCCACCCGGCTGCACTATGATTTCCGGCTGGAGATGGAAGGCGTACTGAAGTCGTGGGCTGTTCCCAAAGGACCGTCGCTCGATCCTGCCGACAAACGCCTGGCGATGCAGGTTGAGGACCATCCAGTTTCATATTTCGATTTCGAAGGAATCATCCCTGAAGGAAATTACGGCGCCGGGAGCGTGATTGTGTGGGACGTCGGCACTTGGGAGCCACTCTCTCCCGAAGCCGTGAACGGCAAGTATCTGCCCGGAACTGAGGCCGAGGCCGCCTCCATGCTGAAGAAGGGTGACCTGAAATTTCGTCTGCATGGTAAACGACTGAATGGCGACTTCGCGCTCATTCACATCAAAGCCCGGCGGCCAGGGAGCAAAGGAAACGAGTGGCTGCTAATCAAGAAACAGGATGCCGGCGTCGTGACGGCGTTCGACATTGATGGTTATGACACCTCCGTGCTCAGCGGCAAAACCATAGCGCAGATTGCCGGAGATGAAGATGCCTCTGAGTGGAAAAGCAGTAAGAAGGCATCGCGGGGAAAGCTTAAAGCTGACTGGCTTGCTGATAGCCTGGCGAAGGTTAAAAAAAAAAGAGTAGGCGTCGCTGAAGCCGCTGCAAAATCCACGAGGTCAAAGCACGTGGCGGCGCCGGCATCACTTGCGGTCCCTGCGGCTCAAGCTCTTAAAGGGGCGGCTAAGTGCGCCATGCCCACCGCGATTGTTCCCATGCTGGCATCGATTGTCGAAAAGCCGTTTGACGATCCCGACTGGCTGTTTGAGATCAAATGGGATGGCTATCGTGCGGTTTCCTTTATTGAAGACGGCAAAGTGCGGCTGGTGTCGCGAAACCAGAATGATCTGACGCCGCGCTATTCCGAGCTGCGTCGTCTACCAGAACTGATAAATGCGAAAACGGCGATTCTAGACGGTGAAGTGGTGGTGCTGGATGCACAAGGCCGTTCCTCTTTCAGCCTGATGCAGCAGCGGACCGGCATCCGTAGCCACGGCAGGCAGGCGGCGCCACGAGATGATCTGCCTGTGATCTATTACGTATTCGACCTCCTATATGTGGATGGATATGACCTGCGGCGGGTTGAGCTCGAGCAGCGCAAGCAAATTTTGCAGCAGACGCTCACCCCGGCTGATATTTTGCGGTACTCAGACCACTACGCCGGCGATGGAACATCTCTTTTCGAAGCCGCAGGTAAGAGAGGGCTGGAGGGCATCATCGCCAAGCGCCGCAATAGTTGCTACGAGGAGCGCCGCAGCCGCGAATGGCTGAAAATCAAGATTACGCAGACAGTCGATTGCGTCGTCGGGGGCTACACCGATCCCGAAGGCGCTCGCACGCATTTTGGTTCACTCGTGCTGGGCCTGTATGACGCGAAGAAACAACTGGTCCACGTGGGACATGCCGGCACCGGCTTCAATTCCGCGATGCTGAAGCAGATCTCGGAAGTCTTGAAGCCGATTGAGAGCAAGCAGAATCCATTCACCGGTCCCGTTCCTGACGTGCGCCGGATGCACTGGGTTAAACCTGTGCGCGTGGCCGAAGTGAAGTTTTCGGAGCGGACGCACGAAACTGCCGGCGGCGGGGTGAAACTTCGCGCGCCGGTATTTCTGAGATTGCGCGATGATAAGAATCCCGACGAGTGCACGCTTGCGACCCAAGCCTGATACGGAGGAACCATGCAGCACGCACCGCGCTTTCTGAAGATCGTGACCGACGCGAAATCCCGCATAAAAGAAGCAACAATCAGTGACGTGAAATCCAGGATGGACAGGGGCGAGAAATTCGTGCTCGTGGATGTGCGCGAGGAAAGTGAATTTTCCAAAGATCACCTCCCGGGGGCGATTCACTTGGGAAAGGGAGTTATCGAGCGAGACATTGAGGCTCGTGTCCCAGACCTGAATACTCCCCTGGTGCTCTACTGTGGGGGTGGGTTCCGCTCGGCGCTGGCAGCCGACAACCTGCAACAAATGGGCTACACCAACGTCGTTTCCATGGATGGCGGCGTGCGTGGCTGGCGTGAAAGCAAGCTCCCCATGACTGGGAATCGAGTGTCATCAGACTGAGCACCTCGGTAACTTGCCCCTTCTTTCAACAGCCTTGAGCATGAGTATTCCAGCCCCGGCGAAGGTTGGTTGGGAAACGAATGTCCAAGTCCGATGCCAATTCCACAAATGGTACAGCCGCTGGCGCGGCGCGCGCCCTCGCGCCACATGCTCGAATTGAGCAGCGGCTGGGCCGTTCCGCCACGGCCGACATTGCCTGCGCAGAGCTCTCGAGGATATTCAATGTGGCGGCCCTGGAAGTTGCTTTACTTCGCTTGGAGAAGGACATTCTGAACTTCCTGTTCCCCGGGGAACTGAGCTCCGCCGGCTTTATCCCTCTCTCCAGTTCATCGGCAGTCGCGGCCCGCACGGCGAACACCCGCAAGATTGAGTTGTTCAATAAGTTCTTAATCGTGCAACATGCCAATATTTTTGAGACCATAAAGCTCAGCACTGCCACACAGCCCAATGCTCCTGGCGCAAATACAATTCAAAAGCTGATGTCCACACCAGTCATCGATGCCGACGGGATTGTGCTAGGGGTCATTCAGGTTTGCCACAAAGGCTTGACGCCAGAGTCTTCTGGTCCAGATTTCACCCTCAACGATCTGCAGAACCGGGAATCGGTGGCCAAGATCGTGGCCAAACTGCCCTTCATGAACCCTGTCGCATAGTGCCGCGCTTCGCCCGATCCAGGCAGTTTTATCCTCGCGCATCAGACCCGGGGCCGGTCCCTTAGGCAGTGGCAGGGTTGCAGGGGCCCGGACGAAGTTCTCGCCCGCCTTGGAACTGCAGTGCGCAGAGGGCAGTCCGCGAATTTGCCAATTCTTGCCTCCGTCTGGTACGACCCCGCCAGGTGTTCTGACCTGCGGTTTCCCCGGGCCTTTCGCTAGTGCATTGTTTCAGTACATTTGCCTCATTTTCGGTGCATTTGCCAAAATCGGGATTGAACCCATGTTGGCCCAAATAGACAAAAAAAATTGGAAAAGCATGCAAAATCCAGTTCCATTGCATCAGCTCTGGTGCAATAATGCGATGGCTTTTGAATTCCATTGAATTCTGAGTTAAAACATATCTGTGGACCAAGTGCATGGAGCTTGAAAAAATTTTATTTGGCGTGCTTCGGGTAATGACCCCCCTCGGGCCTCGTTATTTACAGCCTTCATTTCTGCAACGCGCATATTTGATGTGGGTATTTCGCAATTTTAAGACTTTGCCTGTAAAGGTGCTGAGTCGCCGGCAGCAGCGCCTGGTCGAGGCGATGTGCGATAAGAACCGCTTCGTTTCCATCGGTGTTGGCATCGAAGACTCCCCACTGATTGGTACCTTGGAACAACGTCCGCCCATCTCATCATCATCGCTGCCGCAACGCCGCCCAAGTTCTTCAGTTACGGACTCCGTTGCCCCCTTCGCCACCAACGTGCGGCACTGATGCCGAGCTTTAACGCCTGGCTGAATCACTGAGTGCCGGAAGAGGTATCTGCGCAAAAAATAGCTTTAGCAACACGGGCCACGGATAAGTCGGACAAGTTCAGCGTGTGGTAATGCCATCTGCGGCGTCCCCCGACTCCTAATGGTTGCGTTCCAAAGCGCCCTCGACGTCGCGTGGCCAAGCTCAGACGTGTCGGGAACTGGGGCGGGACGGGGAGAGCTATCCCGCCGGGCCGTCGACCCGACGTGGGCGCATCAAGTCCACCCCCACCTTGAACTCGAGCAAGTTGTGCCTGTGCCCTCGGCGATCTCTTTGAACCACGGGACGTCTGCCCGAGAAGGTCCGGAGCAAGTTGAGCGGCGGCTGGGCGTTGGGGGGATGAGGAATACAACATGATCCGCTGTACCGCGTGCCGCCAGCGTCAATCGTCATTACTGGACTTGGCGTGCGGCAGAACAGTGTGCTTGGGCTCTGGCATCGGGAGATTTCCTTGACGATCGTGCCAGAGAATCTTGTTGAGGGCTGCCGTGTTGATCGCATCTGGACGGGCGAAGTTCATCTTCGCCGACTGCTTTGCACCCTGTTCCTTTGAACCATTAGTTTGATAAATGAGTCCCTTATCGCGGTTGCTCCAATCGGCGGTATAGGGAGGATGATCACCCGGTCCTGAAAAAAGAGTGGCCATCACCGGTGCATACGCGTCGTTCTGGTTCATGGGCGGCAATCCCAGCAAGCTCTCCATGGTGTGTACCATATTAACCGTGGTGTAGAAACGGCTATCCACGAATGGATGTTCCGCCGAACCTGGCGAATACTTGCTGATCTCGAAGGCGATCGACCTGTGAGCATCGACGTGGTCGGCGCCATCCTGCGCGTCGTCTTCAATAATGAAGATCGCCGTGTCGCCCCAATAGGGACTGTGTGAAACCGCGTCCACTACGCGCCCCACTGCCAGATCATTATCTGCAACCGAGGCCGCCGGTCGAGGTTTGCCCGGAGCCGTGCCGTGAGTGTGATCATTGGGAAGATAAAGCAGGACAAACGCAGGCAGCTCGTTTCCCCGCCCTTCTCTGCGCGCGCGAACGAACCCGGCGAACTCATTCAGGAACTCGTCAGCACGTAGCTGATCGGGATATTCCGTATTGAAGTCCGGGAACATGGGATCGAAATGGTCCCGCAGAACGTCGAGTGCCGGTTTCACGCTTTTCAACAACGGCACAGCCCAGGGCCATGGACTGGCTGAGCCGCGGGGCTCTCCTACATTGGGAGGCAGCGGTTCACGTTGTGCGACGATAGACCGCGCGCATGGTTCGCTGAAGGGGGATGGCGTGCCTTCAGTGGGTGATGCACCAGGCTTCTTCCCAGGCTTCTTCTCAGGCTTCTTCTCAGGCTTCTTCTCAGGCTTCTTCTCAGGCTTCTTCTCAGGCTTGCACCAGATTCCAGCGACATATTCGCCGTAATCGCGGTAAGTAAGGCCATGGCTGGCGAGATTGTCCCAGATGTAACCTGTTGCGGGTGTATCCACGTTGGCTTCCCCGAGTTCCAGCGGGATTTCGTCAGCGACCGTGCCGCCGTAGTCATAGGTGTGCTCGTGGCCACGGTAGGTGATCTGCCATGTTTTCTCGTTGTAGTCGCTGGTAATCGCCGCGCTCGACCAGACGTGTCCATCGCCAGACACTTCACCGCTGTCGTAGAAATTGTCGAGCACGCCAAACTGCAAAGCTAGTTTGTGCTCGTTGGGAGTTACGTCCATGCCGTACATCGTGAGCGACGGGTCGCCATTCCCAACTTTCGCACCATTGAGCTTTAAGTCGCCAAGAATCTGATCGTAGGTGCGATTTTCTTTCAGGATGTAAATCACATGACGAATGGGATTACGCCCTGCCCGAAAGTCAATCTTCCCAGGATTGGAGAGCAATAGATTGCTTTCTTCCACCTGATGGGTCAGAGCCGGCAATTCTTTTTCGGCGGTGCGGAAATTCAAGCGGGCGAGCGAACCGTACAACAACGTGGCAATGTATGGGTGGTGGCGACGCTTGCGCTCGTGTTTGAGTTCGCTTATTCCGTTGTTTGCAGTCACACCTTGTCCTTTGGCGGTTGCGACCCAAAGATGATCGCCGGAGACGGCCAATGCGCTGGGATACCACTCAGTGGGAATGAAGCCGAGTGCTTCGTCTGAGGGCGCAACCGATATATTTGGCCTCGCCAGGGTTTCACCATCGAAAACCGCAACCGCGTTCAGTGAAGCATCGGCGACAAATACCCGTTTGCCGTCCGCCGATTGAGCAAGGGCGTTTGGGTAGCTTCCCGCATACTCCTGGTGCGTAAGCTTCGTGGATACCAGGTGAACGACCGCCGCGGATGCGGTGTCGACGATAGCCAATGCATCAGCATTCGACAACGCGATGTAAAGTAATCTTTCATCGGGACTAAGCAATAAAGCGGTGGGATGCGATCCGGGCGACGTGGCTGATTTCGGCTCCAGCAGCGGTATCCAGCGTGTCACGCGGCCGGACACTAGATCTAGTTCCGCAATCTTGGAAGCATTCCACAGACTGCACCAGGCATGCCGGCCGTCGCGCGTGGCAACTACGGTGTAAGGGAAAGAAGACGGAATCGTCTGGTGGGTGCTGAGATCAAATTGCTGGAGAATTTTGCCATCGGCGGCATCCAGCAAAACGACATTGTCAGAAAGATCATTCGCGACCAGCAATTGATCGTGCCCGTGTGTGGAAATCACCGCGAGTCCAGCAGGATACGGGATCGCCGTCCCGGTGGGAGTGCCGCTCAGTGCCGAGGCGACTTTTTTGCCGTCGGCGAGTTTCTGCGGAGCAATTTTTATGAAGCGTTTCCGCTTCACTTTGCCGTTGTGAAATCCATACACGGCAACTCCACTGCCGGTATCACCATGCTTTGCACCAACTGGGTCCGTAACCGACGCCACCGACGCGTAAAGATAGCGACCATCAGAGCTGAAGGCTAGCCCGAGGAAATAACTCTGACGAGCATCTATCGAAAAACGGGAGTCGGGAAAATCTCTCAGTTGATCAGAGTCGAGATCCATAATCGCAATTGACTGCCGGCCTCGCGCCTTCTGAGTTCCGTAACCATCATTCAATAGCGCCGCGTACCGCCCATTCGGGCTGAGTGCGATAGTCGACGGAAAGCTGTTCACCGCCCCAATACGTCCCGGCACGGGCGTCGTCAGCACTTTGCTCGTAGGCAACTGAATCTTCTTTGGCAGCGAATTCTGACACAACATCGGCAGCAGCAAAGTCGAGGAAATTAAGATCGAATTGATGGCGAATGTGCGTTTCAAAGTTTCCTCGAGCAATATGAAATAAATCCTTAACGGCTCGTATTTCGACTTTACACTCTTTCAGGAGCCGGGAGGTCTTCCCTCTTGCTTAATTACATCGTGGTTCTCGCTGCTGCGACAATGCTGCCTCTCAATATCCGGGCAGCCGAGAGAACAATGTTTTCCCTCGACGGAACCTGGGATATCGAGGATTCAAAAGACGGAAAAAAAATTCCTGCTGCCTGGAAACACAAGGTACCGGTGCCAGGCCTCGCGCACTCCGCCCAGCCAGCCTTTCCCCGCGTAGACGAGTTCGATAGCAGGATGCTAATCCAGAATCGGGTCCGCGCGGGAACGCTACCCAAGAGCGCTATCGTTTTTGACGCAGGAGTCTCGCACCAGGATCGCAACTGGTTTTGGTATCACAGAACGTTTGATGTGCCCGCGTTACGGCGTGTGGCTATTCTTCGCATCAACAAGGCGCAGTTCGGGGCGGCGGTTTGGCTGAATGGCATAAAGATCGGCGACCACCTGCCATGTTTTACCGCCGCTATTTTTGACGTGAGCAAGGCAATCCGGCAGGGTCAAAACGAGTTGATCGTGCGCGCCGGCGCCCACCCGGGAGTTCTGCCACCTACAGTTTCTGCGGGTACGGACTTTGAAAAAATTCGCTGGACTCCTGGCATTTACGACAGCGTTTCTATCGCGCTGAGCGACAACCCCGCGATCGAGAGCATCCAGGTAGCGCCAAAAATCGCAGACAGTTCCATTGCAGTGCAGGCAACTCTGCGCAATTTCGGACGCGAGCCGATCTCGTTCGAGCTCACCCAACGAGTTCACCCCTGGAAGTCCGACCTCACGGTGGCAACTTCGGAACCGAAGCGTATGACGCTCGCTCCTGGCGAGACGAAAGTGATACTTCAGACCGTGGCGGTGCCCGGGGCCCGACTATGGACGCCGGAATCCCCGAACCTCTACGTGCTGGAGACCGGCACAGATGGCGACACAGCCGCGACCCGCTTCGGCATGCGGGAATTCCGATTTTATACAGCGACCCAGCGAGCCTACCTGAACGGCCGCGTTTACTTCATGCGCGGCTCGAACATTACGCTTCACCGCTTCTTTGAAGACCCGCTTTCCGGGATTTTGCCTTGGGACGAAGCCTGGGTAAGAAAGCTGCTCGTCGAAATTCCGCATCAAATGCACTGGAATAGTTTTCGCTTCTGCATTGGTCCAGTGCCCGACCAATGGCTCGACATCGCCGACGAAGCGGGCTTGCTGATTCAGAATGAATATTTCGTATGGACTGGTCATGCCTGGCATGGCCCTGAAAATCAGGTGCACTTCAACAACGATCAGATGATCCAGGAATACCAGGAGTGGATGCGGGACAACTGGAATCATCCGAGCGTCGCTGTTTGGGACGCAAACAACGAGAGCTGGGACGCGGCGTTTGGAGAGAAGATCATTCCTGCGGTGCGGAGACTCGACCTCTCGAACCGTCCGTGGGAGAACAGCTACAACCCTCCCGAAGGCCCCGATGACCCCGTGGAAGATCATCCCTACGAGTTTCAGACCATGGCCGACGGCGGTCCGCCATTCAGCATGACCACACTGGAGAGTCCCGGCGGAATGTCTCACGGAGCTCAGAGCGGGCACGCGCTTATTCTTAATGAATACGGATGGCTCTGGCTCAATCGCGACGGCACACCGACTGAACTTACCAAAAACCTTTATCCCGCTCTCCTCGGCAAAGATGCAACGGCGCAGCAAAGGCTAGCGCTGAACGCATATCTACTCGGCGGTATCACGGAATATTGGCGCACATATCGGCGGTATGCAGGCGTGCTGCACTTTGTTTACCTCACAAGTAGTGATCCCGCGGGCTATACATCTGATCATTTTCGGGATGTGCAGAAGCTAGAGCTCCACTCTGACTTTCGGGCCTATATGAGCAATGCATTTGCCCCTGTAGGGGTTTACCTGAGCTTTTGGCAGCCTACGACTGAATCCGGAAGCCTTCGATCACTTCCCGTCATGCTGGTGAACGACGAATATCGAGAGGTCGAGGGCACTTTCACTCTGGCGCTTGACGATAGGTACGGCCAACAAGTGGCTGCGCAAACCTCAAAATTCAGAATTGCACCACTTGGCCAAGAAACGCTTTACACCGATTTCAAGTTTCCTCAAACGCCTGGCGATTTTCTGCTTCGGGCAATTATCCGATATCCAGAGAACAACGAAAACGTGTCCACACAGAGCCGCCGGCTTATCAAGCTGGTCGAGCCGGATAAGAAACACAACCCCAATGAGCACGGGACGAACTAGACGTGCGCTTAAAATCGTCTTTTCGATTGTCAGGCCAGGAGGAGCTTATGCCACGGCAAGCAGTGACGCGGCGAAGTTTTTTGGAGTCCGGAACGGTTTCCGTGGCGGGTGCAGCAATCCTTCCACGCCGGTGGCATTTCGCGGAAATCGGTTCACCTTTCGCGGCACCTCTCGAAGAGTTCGGCTACGACCAGGTTGGATTGAACAGCGAACCGCATGAAACGCAACTACAACACTGCATTTCGGTCCTGATGGGGCTGAATGAAGATAGTCTGCTGAAGCCCATCCGGCAAATGGGCGGCAAACCAGCACCCGGAGAGGACTTGGGTGGCTGGTACAACTACGACCCAAATTATGACTGGCATACATTCGACGCCGGGTTCGCGCCCGGCGCAACCTACGGGCAATGGGTTTCAGCCCTGGCTCGGGCGTACGCCATCACTGGATCTGCAGAAATACGCAAGAAGATCCTGCGACTAAACCGGTTGTACGGCGAAAACAACTCTAATGGTTTCTTCGAGAAGAACCGTTTTCCTGCGTACTGTTACGACAAGTTGGTGTGCGGCTTGATCGACTCCTATCGTTGGGCCGGAGACCCGGACGCGCTTGCGATCTTGCAACGCACAACTGACACGGCATTGCGGCACATGCCCGAGCACGCCGTCGAACAAGGAGAGATGTGGCGTCCCGGCACGGATGAATCCTATACCTGGGATGAGTCCTACACGATTTCAGAAAATCTATTTATCGCGTACCAGCGCGGAGCCGGCAAACGTTACAAGGATCTCGGGGTTCGCTACTTGCACGATACTTTTTTTGGGCCTCTCGCGTCAGGCGAAAACGCGCTTGCGACCAGACATGCCTATAGTCATGTAAATTCTCTTTCCTCTGCGATGCAGGCCTACCTGACGGTGGGAAGCGAAAAGCACCTGCACGCGGCCAAGAACGGTTTTGACATGTTGACTGCCCAGAGCTTTGTTACTGGAGGCTGGGGTCCGGACGAGCGACTTCGCGCATCCGACAGCCCCGAAGTGGCCGCGAGCCTGACCAACACTCACTCCAGCTTCGAGACGCCGTGCGGTGCCTACGCTCACTTCAAGCTGACGCGCTATCTGTTGCGCGTGACTCGTGACTCGCGATATGGAGACAGCATGGAACGCGTGATGTACAACACCGTTCTCGGTGCCAAGCCGCTCCAGTCGGATGGAAGGACCTTCTATTATTCCGACTACAACTTCGAAGGGCGAAAGGTCTATTCAAACCATCGCTGGCCATGCTGCTCGGGTACTCTCCCGCAGGTGGCCGCAGATTACAGAATCAATACGTATTTTCGCGACGCCCAAGGTGTATTCCTAAACCTCTACATCCCATCAACCTTGCACTGGACGCATGACGGAACTGAGATCTCACTTGTCCAAAAGAGCTCGTATCCTGGCGATTTGGCGATCGAGTTTGAACTATCGCTTTCAAAGCCCACAGATTTGATCGCGAACTTTCGAATCCCTGCATGGGCAGATGGAGCTTCGATTTCAATCAACGGTAAGCATTGGACGAGCCCGATTCTTCCGGGCAGTTTTGCATCCGTTCGACGTGCGTGGAAAAACGGCGACCGTGTGGAACTGGAACTGCCTATGAAAATGCGTTTGGAGGCGCTGGATGCGCGCAATCCAGACACGGTAGCGCTGCTGCGCGGACCGTTAGTGCTGTTTGCGGTCGGGAAGTCTCCGGAGAAGATCACACGCCAACAGTTGCTAAACGCAAGAAATGCAGGTGCGGGCAAATGGCAGGTTCCTACTGCACTTGGGCCAGTGACCATGCTGCCCTTCACCGTGATCGAAGATGAACCATATTCAACTTACTTGAAAGTCAGTGGATAGGGCAGGAGCTGTTCTCTAACGATACGGGAAAGCACCTTGTGAACAACTGGCCCGCCCACCGGTACGGATCGTGGGTGCGATTTTATTTCAGGATGTAAATCACATGAAGAATGGGATTACGTCCTGCCCGAAAGTCACTTTCTTCCACCTGACGGTCCGAGCCGGCAATTCTTTTTCGGCGGTGCGGAAATTCAGTCGGGCGAGCGAACCGTAGAACAACGTGGCGATGTATGGGTGGTGGCGACGCTTGCCCTCGTCCTCGAGTTCGCTTTTCCGTTGTTTGCAGTCGGGGTGCGACTGATCGGGAGAAAGGCGAACCCGGATGCCATCGGTGCGCGTATTACATGGACCGCCGGGGACCTGAAGGAAGCCTCCTCAAAGTAGGCGGTGGCAGCTATCTCTCATCGCACGATCCTCGCCATGTGCTAGGCATCGGGGCACGGCAAAAGATCGACCGGCTTGAGATCCGATGGCCCCAGCCAAGCGGGAAACTGGAAACGTTCACTGCCCTTCCGATTGATCGCTACATTACGATTGTTGAGGGCGCTGGAATAAAGTGAGCCGGAAGTAAGCTTGCACGTCAATATTGGACGTAATTTTGTCAGCAAGTTAAACTCCGACTCCCCCATTTCTCGCCGCACGTCAGCACTTTGAACGGCTGACCCAGCCCTTGGCATTCGCGGATGAATTCTTGGGGCGATGCTGTATTGAATTCGAACATCTCGTAATGGCAAGGTATTACCAGCTTCGCCCCTATATCTTGTGCCAATTTCGCGGCCTCGTGCCCGAATAAATTGCCGGGAATCCGCCGCTCGGCGGCGCGGCCATTGATGGGTAGCAGGGCAACGTCGATCTTGAATACTTGCAGCTTCTCCGCCATTCCTTCATATCTGACGGTGTCGCCGCTGTGGTAGATGCTCCAGCCGCCGAATTGGAGGACGTAGCCCAAATATCTTGCGCGGCCGCGGTTATCGCGTTCGACGGCTTCGTGCGCAGATGCGATGCCAGAGAATCGGATTCCGCAGAGCTCGATTGAGGACCCGTCATCCATGCCGATCGGGGTTTCGGGGTCAATCTTGAGCCGTTCCGCCACGAATGCGCGATTGGCTTCCGGTATTACGAGGTTGAGGCTGGGGTTTCGGACAAGGATTGGACACAGAGTATCGGCATCGAGATGGTCCGTGTGGTTATGAGTGGAGGTGGCGATCTCGGCAAAAGACAGCCGCGCGGGATCGATCACCAATTCTGTCATGCGGACGTGCGGCTTGTCGGTTTGGCTGTATTTTTTCGTTAGCGAATCAGAAAGATAGGGATCGAGCAGAACATGGACGCCATTCCACTGCAGTAGGAAACCACTTTGGCCGAGCCACCACAGACGGAAGCTCCCATCAGTCCCATCCGAAGCATGAATATCTGCTAGTAGCGCGTCGTGGGATTGGAGTGCCTTGATCACAATAACCCAAGTTCTCTCCGAACCAGGGATACGCCTGCTACCAAATTTGCCAGTTTCTGCCGTGCCGCCCAGCGCGCCGTCTGACTAAGGCCACAGTCCGGGGCAAAGGAGAGTTTCTCTGCCGGCGCGTACTTCAGGCAAAGGCGCACGCGCTCGGTGACATCGCTCGGAGTCTCGATGTAATAACTTTTCACATCGATGATTCCGACGGCCGCATCGATTCCCCGTTCGGTGATGTCGCGAATCACTTCGATTTCTGCGAATTCACGGCTTGCCATTTCGAGATGCACTTCATCGACCGGCAACTCGAAAAACGCTGGAAACAGCGGGGCATAACGGCGAAGGCCGACGGCACGGCCTTTGTAGTTACCAAAGCAGAGATGCGTGGAAAGGCGGCAGCGTCCCGCAATTGGCTTGACGGTATCGGCGAAGATTTTGATGAAGCGGCGAGGATCTTCCCGATGGGCATAGCAGCTCATCGAAGGCTCATCCAGGGTGATTTCGCGGCAGCCGCATTGCACCAACGCTTCCATTTCGTCACGCACAATGGGAATCAAGGCTTCGGTGACATCCCAACGGCTCTCATATATACCTCCGGGGTTGATTCTTCCGCTCAATGTGTAAGGCCCAGGCACGCTGGCTTTCAGCACCGGGCCGGGCGGTGCAATCTTCTGTAGTAGCTTGAACTCGTCAACCGCTCCCAGTCCATGCTTGGAGCGAAGTATTCCGGTTACCTGGTATTTTCCGCGCTGATCGTGCGCGGGCGGTCCGAAACGGCGCGGAGAGAAGGGCGTCGGATCGAGGCCCTCCAGCCGGCCATAGAATGAGAGATTAAAATCGTATCGAGTCTGCTCGCCGTCGGTGATCACATCTAGTCCCGCAGCAACTTGATCGTGGACAGCGGCGATCACGGCGTCCCTGCGCATTTCTTCGACATCGGAGTCGCCGAATTGATCGAGATGAGCGGATGCGAACTCCAGCCATCCCGGAAATGGATAGCTGCCGATCACGGTTGTTTGCAGAGGACGGCGTTGTTTAACCGGATGTTGAATTCTTGCCTCAGTCGCAAGGACCGTTTTTCTTTTGGGACTCATTCGCTCACCGCCCAACCGCCATCAACGGTAACGATCTGGCCGGTAATGGAGCTGGAGTCAGGGCGCAGAAGGAAGCAAGCCGTCTTCGCGACGTCTTCCACACTGAGCATGCCTTTGGTCAGTGGCTGTTTATGAGACATATAGTCAACGATCCGTGGAGTTTGTTGTGCACGGGCACTCATGGGGGTACGCACCAACCCGGGCGCGATCACGTTGATTCGGATTCCAAACGGGGCATAGTACGCCGCTGCCGCCATGCTCATCGCCTCGATCGCTCCCTTACTGGCGGGGTAAGCCGATGTTGCGAAGTGGTCCCGTTGCGGGTGACGGGCCAGCACACTTCCCATATTCAGAATAACTCCGGTTTGCGCAAGTCTTGTCCAGACACCGAGCACCTCACGGCACATCAGAAATGTTCCTTTGGCATTTACGTCCATGGCGGCGTCCCACGCTTCCGTTTTGCACTCGTGAAGCGGGCCATCGCCGGCCGAACGCGCGCTGATGCCGGCAACGTTGAACAGTGCGTCAATCCTGCCAAATCGCTGCAGGCAAGCTGATACCGCGCTTTCGATTGCAGCTTCGTCGCGTACATCCGTAGCGGCAAAGCCCACGCCGGCAACTTCAGCCGCCAGCGACCGGCATTCTTCTGAATCTATCCCAAGCACAAATACCGGATCGTCCGCCGCCCACATGCGCGCGGTGGCGGCTGCAATACCGGAGGACCCGGTAATTAACAGAACTTGCTTCACGGTGCTTACTCGAACAGATGTTTGAGACTTTTGCGATACGCCTCGTAGAATACTTCTAATTGTTCCGAGGCGCTGGTATTGCCGACGAACTGATGACTGGGCAACATCACCGGCTTGACTCCGCGCTGCAGCATGGCTTCCGCGGCGGCACAACGGATCATATTAATGATCATGGCGCCAGTGATGGTTGAGACTGGCCCAGTCCGCCACTCCAGGCCCTCCAACTCAACCACGCAATCACCTGGTGGGCACAGATTGTCTATAACAATGTCGGCGCAATCCGTTACCTTTTTGCCGGACGAGTGTGCCGCTTTCGCCTCTTCACTATGCGCCTTCGAAACGATGGCAATCACCGGCAGACCACGCTCCCGCGCCCCCATGGCCATTTCCACCACCACCGGGCGGATGCCGCTGGTTGAGATGATGATAAACGCGTCATTCGGGCCAAAATGAAAACTGTTCAGGATTTGCTCCGCGTAGCCCTCATAGTTTTCAAGATAGAGAGGCGCGCGCAACCCATTGGCGCCAACGATGGCTGCATGATTGGAAAGCGCCGTCTCGACCAAGGCGACAAAACCGGCATAGCAGCCTTGCCGGGGAGTCATCTCCTCACACATCATTCTGGAGTGGCCGTTGCCGAAGAGAAAAACCAGCCCGCCTCGCGCGATCCGGCCGGCGCACAACTCCGCCGCCTTGTGGATTACGTCTGCTTGCGTACGCTTCAACTCCTGCAGCAGGGTCATAGTTTGGTCAAAGAACTTCGAAGCTGCCTGCTCGAGGTTGCGTGGCGGAGGCACGGATGGGTCTTAGCTCCTTAGGCTTGGCCGGGGAGACAAGCCAGTGGCCATCTTCTTAATTTATTGCCCAGTAGAATTGCACAGACTGGGTATAATCCACAAATCATTGTGAGCGAAAAACTAGCCAGCACCGATTCCGGCGAACCGCTGGCAATCGGCGTTGATATTGGCGGGACAGCGATCAAAGCCGGTATCGTGGGAACCAGCGGAGATCTGGTTGAGAGTTTTCACGGCCCCTCACCCCGCAATGCCTCTGCCCTGCGCGACTTCGTACATTCGGTTTTGGAACGCGCCTCTCGTCCCGTGCGCGGCATTGGAATCGGCTGCAAAGGAATTATCGATGCCGACACATCCCGCGTGGACAGCTTGCCGGGGGACCTTCATTTCCTGGAAGGGCACCTATTGAGCGAAGTGATCGCTTCCGGTGATTTGCCCGTCTGTGCCGAGAACGATGCTCGCACGGCGCTGATCGCCGAAGTGCTGTGGGGTGCAGCCTGCGGACGGCGGAACGTAGTCATGCTGACACTAGGCACAGGTGTTGGCGGAGCGGTCCTGGTGAACGGCGCCATGTTACGTGGAGCAACGGGCGCCGCCGGTCATCTTGGTCATGTGACCCTCGACCTCCGAGGCGGACTGTGCATTTGCGGCAACTATGGCTGCCTGGAGACGCACTTCTCGTCGCGTGCCATTGAGTCTGCATACTGGACGCATCTGCACCGCGCTGCTCCGGCCACCCTGTCCGCTGACAGCACTGGTCGGCTGCCCGATACCGAGGCCATCTTCCGCGCTGCCGCCGAAGGAGACCAATGCGCGCGCTACGTAGTCGATCGTGCGTTGGAGCATTTGGCAGCCGCGCTGGTGAGTTTCCTCCACACCTTCGATCCCGAGATTTTTATCCTGGGAGGGAACATCGCCGCGGCCGGACCAGCGCTTATTGCTCGGACACGGGACAAGGTAGCACGCCGTACAAGAATAATGCTGCGGCGCGAAGTCCCCCTGGTCTTTCAGAAAAATATCGGCTATGGCGGCGTTGCCGGCGCGGCAGGATTGGTTTTTGTGCAGCAGCGATTGTTGGCGATTTGAAGTGAAAGTTGCAGTCGAACTCTGTGCGCAACTGGATAGCGAATGTGAATCCTGCCACGAACATAGATAGATATGTTGACCAGTCGCAGAAAGGTTCCGTTCGTTATATCTACCTACCGGCAATCGTGGCCGCGATTGGTGGTTTGCTGTTCGGTTTTGATACGGCCGTGATCAATGGCGCCATTGTTTTCATCAAGCGTCAGTTCCTGTTGAGCGATACTCAAACAGAAATCGCGGCCAGCAGCCTTCTTCTCGGATGCGTCGCCGGAGCAAGCGTTGCTGCCTTCACCAGCGACCGCTTCGGGAGGAAGAAAGTCCTGCTGGGTGCCGCGGCGCTATTCACGATTTCATCCATTGGCGCGGCCCTTCCGCGCAACCTGATCGAGTTTGCGAGTGCTCGTTTCGTGGGTGGAGTGGCGATCGGAATGGCCTCAACTCTGTCCCCCCTGTACATTGCGGAAATTTCCCCCGCTCGCAATCGCGGGCTGCTGGTTTCGCTGAATCAGTTGGCGATTGTCACGGGTATCCTGCTGTCCTACAGCGTCAATTACCTGCTCACTGGCGCTGGCCCGGCGAACTGGCGGTGGATGTTCGCGTCCGCCACAATGCCTTCAGTTGGTTTCCTGCTCACGCTGCTGTTTATTCCTGAAAGTCCGCGCTGGCTAGTGCAAAAAGGCCGCGAGTCGGAGGCAGAACATTTCCTGACGCGGATGTTGGGTTCGCAGAGTGCGGCGGACGAAATTCAAGTCATCAAAGCCGCTATTGCGGAAGAAAGTGGGAATCTGCTGAATCTCGCGTTCCGGAAGCCGTTGATCGCGGCCATTCTAATCGCCCTTTTCAGCCAGTTCACTGGCATCAATACCATCATATACTATGGCTCCCTCGTTTTCCTGGAGCATGTGCCACACCAAACCGCCAGCACTGCGCTTTGGGCGAACGTCATGATCGGCGCAATCAATTTCGTGGCTACCATCGTGGGCATGTCTCTGATTGACCGGGCTGGTAGAAAACCGCTGCTGATGTCGGCGTTCGCGGGAATGGCGATCTCACTTCTGGGGGTCTCCGCAGCTATTCGTATTCAGGCCTCTGGCATTGTGGTCCTGGTTTTCGTGCTAACTTATGTGGCTTGCTTTGCGATCGGCGTAGGCACCGGGACTTGGGTGATGATGGCCGAGATCTGCCCGACGCGAGTTCGGGGCCAAGCTATGTCCGTGGCCACGGTTTGCCTGTGGTGCGGAACGCTCGTGGTTACACTGACATTCCTTTCGCTGGTGAACATATTTACGGCCCCTGGAGCTTTCCTTCTCTACGCAACCGTTTCCGTTGGCGCGTTGCTATTTGTCTGGCGCGGGGTTCCAGAGACAAAGGGGCGGACGTTGGAGGAGATTGAGAGTTGGTGGCTAAGTCAAAGTCGTAAGATGCAGGAATCAGGAAAGAAAATCTTTCCAGAGTTCAGCGACAATAGCGGGCTTTGATACCCACTGAAATTTGTTGGGATCGGTTTCAAATTGCGAATACAGAGGCCGGTCACGCTCAATTCCGAAAGCGTGGTAGTCACGCGGAGTGCGGATGATCAAGTCACTCTTTGTATAGTTCGGATTTGGCTCCCAGTAGATTTCGTCCCGCGTGTTGAGCATCGCATACCACGCGAGTCCATGACGGCGGCGAACCTCTTCGTATTGGAATCCGTATTCACGATCGCACAGTGCGCCGAAAGTCAAATGCTCTGTCGGCTCAGAACTGATGCTGGTATGAGCCCATCCCGGTGGAACTACTACGATGTCGCCTGGAGCTGCTGCGACGGCAAAGCAGCGGCCAGGATGGTCAGCGGTGAATTCCTGCATATAGATGAATGCTGCCCCGTCCCAGATTTCGTAAATCTCCGGAGCTGCCCATCCACTGTGCGACGATATTTTGTGCACGTGCCCCTGGCTTCGAATTACTTCATTGCCCAATCGGCCTGTGGCATAAGTCACGGCACCGAATAGGAGCAGCCGTCGCTGAAGTTCCTGGTAGTGGATGCGCTTGCCTACATCCATCGCGATTGCATAGACAGGATCAGGTCCCTCGACTTCTGGATCGCGAAGAGTTGGACGCAAGGCGCTGAGCGAGCGTAGCTCAGCCTGAGGCCCGAAAGCACTTTTTCCAAACCCAAAGCCGAGTGGTTGTGATTTAACGCTGATGTCAAAGCCTGGATCGAACTTCATGAGTCGACCCTCACAGATGCACGAATGGTGGCAGATTTTGTGCCGGACTTCAGCGGACGAACCCTGTATTTCTGAACCGCCGCCGGTACGATAAAAGTTTCCGCATAATGGACGACGAAGTCGTCAAACGAATGGTCCGGACTCTCTACCACTGCCGCTTGTCCTCCAACCAGGTTCAATACATGTACGCTGCCCCGGTTTTCGTGGAGGACGGGACCTTCAAACCAATGCCGCATGGTCTCGATAAACTGAAGGGCATGCAAGCCGGTTTGTTCCTCTTTCCAACCCGGGCCGTGCGCGACAGGAGAAATACGGTTGATCAGGTTGTCCCTTACCCAATCGGCGTCACGATCCCACTGAATGTTTGCCAGACCGTGTTCGAGATGAATGGGACGAGGCTTCCCGTCTAAGCCCGGCCTGCCCCAATCCCACAGCTTAAAGGTGAAAATGTAAGGCGTGGCGCTGATTTCCAGAACCATGCTGTTGCGGCCGGAGCAATGAATCGTCCCGGCTGGAATCAGAAAGTGGTCGTGCGGGCGGGCCGGCCACTTGTTCACATATTTATCGGCGTCAAACCAGGCGCCCTCCTGCTGCGCCCGGCGTAGTTCAGTTGCCATTCGTTTCCGGTCTATTTTCGACCTGAGGCCCAGGTACACACAGGCATCGGGCGCTGCATCGAGAAGGTAGTAGCTCTCGTCCTGCGTATAAGCAATGCCGAACTTTTCCCGGATGTATTCCGTCAGAGGATGGACCTGCAACGACAGATTCCCTCCCTCCATGGTATCGAGGAAATCGAAGCGTATGGGAAATTCCGGGCCAAAACGTGCATGCACGGCATCACCCAAGAGTTCGCACGGATGCTGAAACACAAGATCAATGGCGGGAACCTCGATCACTATGTCGCCAAATTGGAAGCGGAGCGAGTTTTCTTCGGGAACGCAATCGAAGCACCACGCGTAGTTTGGAGATTCAGCATCGAGGCCGCAGACGTCCCGCATCCACTGCCCACCCCATGGGCCTGGATCGAAAAACGGTACCATCCGAAACGGCCTGGTAACGGCAAATCCGAGTGCAGAGCGAAAAGCGTCGCCCGTTACCATCTTCGGCGTGCTGGGATCGGTGGTATCGAGCAGGAGGTCGATCTTGCCGAGCAGCTCCTTTTTGATTCTGTCGGCGACACGCCAGTCCAGGAAATAGCCCCGCTTGTAGCGCAGACCGGCTGAGACGTGCGGATTCTCGATGGCAAGGTTGAAGACCTTGTTCTTTCGCTGCCGCTGCTGGATTTCCCAGCGGGGCAGATCGGCATAAATGAGAATGTCAGGATTTGGTTCAATTAGAGAGGTGCCGGTACCAATGACAAGCGTTGTGGTATGGGAATCGCAACTTAATTTCTGGTATAACGACGCGACCCGAACCGGATCGAAAAAATCCTGAATGAGCAATCCATTCATCCGGCCAAAGACGGGATCGTCGGTAAGTTCGCCGGATGTCATCTCTTCGATCTGTCGCGCAGATTTGTAACCATCCCTGACTCGCACCACCTGGACAGGGATCAAGCCCTCACTAAAAGCAGCCGAAATTTCATCTTCGAAGATACCGGGGTAACACTCAAGCGCCAACCGTCGAGCTCCGTTCGACACTTGGGCGCGGATGTGCTCAAAAATCGAGGCCCAGCCCTGCCAGGCACAGTTCCTCGCCGACTGCACCGGTACCACGGGGAACTTGTCGTATTCGGAAATCCTGTTCATTATGATTCAGTTTCAAACAAGGAACAGTCCCGAGCGGATAAATGTGCCTGCCGAAACGAGGGCACAGATGGCGTGGCTTCCTCCAAGGCCAACTGCTAATATCCTCATCTGTCACCTATTTTATGCCCGCTACTCCTCAGAAAGGCGAGAAGAGGCAAAGCCCCATGGCACCGGCAGTGCGAGCATGGGTCCTGGCCGCAGTGTGGACTGTGTGCGCGATCGCTCCGTTGCGATCTCAATCGTCGCCAGAATCGAGGAGCGCCCGAACTGGCAAGCTCGACGACAAGAGACTCGACCCAACGGTTGAATCGATCTTGCGGGACATGACCCTGGAAGAGAAAGTCGGCCAGTTGGTGCAGTATTCAGCGGGCCAGGCGACCGGACCGGGAACCGGACGCAGGGACTACAAGGACATGATTGCTCGAGGAGAGATCGGTGCCTTGCTCAATGTCGTCGATCCGCATGAGATCAATGAATATCAGCGGATCGCGATGGAAAAGTCGCGATTGCACATTCCGTTGCTTTTCGGCTTAGATGTCGTCCACGGATTCAAGACAGAGTTTCCTATTCCGTTGGGCCTGGCGTCGACGTGGGATCCGCCCCTGGTGGAGAGAGTCTCCCGTGCTGCTGCGGTCGAAGCGTCGGCGTATGGCATCCGCTGGACGTTCTCACCCATGGTCGATATCGCCCGGGACGCCCGGTGGGGCCGGATGGCGGAAGGCGCGGGCGAGGATCCCTTTCTGGGGGCCGCCATGGCTGCGGCATATGTAAGGGGTTATCAGGGATCGCGGCTGGATGCACAGGACAGCATTGCAGCTTGCGCCAAGCACTATGTGGGCTATGGCGCTGCCGAGGGTGGCCGGGACTACAACACAACTGAAATCTCAGAACATACCCTGCGGCAGTTTTACCTGCCCCCTTTCCGCGCAGCCGTTGAAGCCGGAACGGCTTCGCTGATGAGCGCCTTCAATTCACTGAATGCAGTGCCGGCTTCAGCGAATCCTCTTACCCTCAAACAAGTGCTGCGGAAGGAGTGGGGATTCCGCGGTCTAGTTGTGAGCGATTGGTCGTCAGTGAGAGAACTCGTCGCGCACGGAATTGCTGCGGATGACACGACGGCCGCACGCAAAGGCTTTTTGGCCGGTGTGGACATGGACATGGCGAGCAGCCTCTACCATGACCATCTGACAAAGCTGGTCGCATCGGTGAAGGTGAAGCAGGCTTATGTGGACGAGGCGGTGCGGCACGTGCTTAGAGTGAAGCTTGCACTCGATCTCTTCCAGCATCCGTTTGTCGACGAAGGCGCCGCGGAGAAAGCCCTGTTCCGGCCGGAGAGCCTTGCTACGGCCGAAACGGCTGCGGAGCGCTCTTTTGTGCTGCTCAAGAATGAGAATAGCGCAAACGGGAAGCCACTCCTTCCACTCTCGAAAGACATGCGGAATGTGGCGTTGATTGGACCGCTGGGTGACAACCCTTCACAACCCGATCCTCAAGAACCAAAGAACCTTCGGATCTCGTTGGCGGATGCGCTGGCCCCACAAGTTGGAAGCGATCACCTGTTTCGCTATCGGGGAAGCGGCGTTCTTGGCGGAATGACCAGGAGATCGCGCGCAGCAGTAGAAGGCTCTAAGAAAGCTGATCTGGTGATTCTTGCGCTGGGAGAGAATCCGGATATGAGCGGGGAGGCCGCTTCTCGAGCGCATCTGGAACTTCCGGGAAGGCAGGAGGAACTGCTGGAAGCGGTGGTGAAGACCGGCACGCCCGTTGTACTCATTCTTTTCAGTGGCAGACCTTTGACCGTGCCGTGGGCATTCGAGCACGTGCCCGCTGTAATTGCGGCGTGGTTGCCCGGAATCGCCACGGGCCCGGCGCTGGCCCGCACCCTTTTCGGCGAGGTGAATCCGACGGCAAAACTAGTTGTGAGCTGGCCACGCAGTGTTGGTCAAGAGCCGTTGTACTACAACGCGCTGAATACCGGGCGGCCTCCCGGCAATACTGACCTCACACATCCCCCTGCGAATGCCGACGATCGCTATTTGTCGCGTTATATCGACGAGCAAAACAGCCCGCAATTTCCATTCGGCTACGGGGGGTCGTATACCAGCTTCCATTACGGCACGCCTAAAATCAGCCGGCAAAGCCTGAGCGCGGCCACGTTGAACCGTAGCCTCGGCGATAAAACGATGCCCGCCCTGAAGGTCGAATCTGATATTTCAAATACAGGTTTGCGGTCTGGAGAAGAAGTTGTACAGCTCTACGTCGGATTGCGAGGGACGAGCACGGCTCAGCCCATACGCGCGTTGAAGGGATTTCAGCGCATTGCTCTTGGCCCCGGAGAAAAAAAGACGGTCGAGTTCAATCTACCAGCCGAAGCCTTCGCAATCTGGAATGACCACAATGAGTTTGCCCTCGAACCGGCCAAGGTAAGCGTGTGGATCAGCCCGGACTCGGCGCACGGAGCAGCCGTGGAGACGGAAATTCTGCCATAGAAGAATGAGTTGGCGTTTGTTCAACCATTGCAACACATCGAGGCGTCTATGACATCGCGAAGACTGAATCCCTTGAAGACACCAGCAAGAGGCTGGCTGTGGCTGCTAGGAGTATTGTCTTGCTCCATACTCGCACCAGCAGATACGGAATACTATCGCCACATCATCTTCGACAACAGCCTCACACCAGACGCATACTTCTATAGCTCTGCAATAGCCAATGGCGCCAGCTTTATTGAGGAATCAAACTCGCGTCTTCCAGTAGAAACGAAGACTTTCCTGACGCCGCCAAATGCGCTCCGCCTGCACTGGCGCTCCGAAAAAGATGGGGGGTGGGAAGCCGAGGTGCGGATGATGAACTTCCGCAACCGTTTCCCTGAGTTCTCAGGACGCGATCTCTACTTTTGGTGCTTTGCTCCGCAGGCGATCGCAGCCGCAGATTTGCCTTCCATCGTGCTCTCCACTTCGCGTGAGGGCTTGCAAGTGGCTGAGTTTCCCGCATCTTTCACAGAGCCGTTACCGATGGATAAGGTCGTGGGCGACCTGCCCGCCAGTCGCTGGATACAGGTGCGTATCCCCATCAGTGAATTCCGTAGTGCCTCCATCTATGAATTCCGTCCCCAGTATCTGCAGAATGTTGTCTTTCATCAGGCACGTGCCGATGGCGTGCAGCACACCCTTATCGTCGATGAATTTCGAATTGATGGCGATCCGGCAGCTAGTTCGGCTGCTGCCCTGGCTGCACCACAGAACGTGCATGCCGTCGGCTACGACCGCCATGTGGAAGTGCGTTGGAATCCAATCAGCGATCCTGCTCTCGGGCGTTACGTAATTTATCGATCAATGGATTCAAAAAACTTCGAGCCAATCGGCATTCAAATACCGGGCAACGACCGATACACAGATTTCGTGGGCAAGCCGGGAGTTACGGCTTCGTACAAGGTCGCCGCATCGGACAAGCAGTATCGGCAATCGCCACCTTCGAACGCTGCCAGCGTGTCTACTCGTGTCTTCACCGATGACGAACTGCTGACCATGCTGCAGGAGGCGTGCTTTCACTACTACTGGGAGGGCGCAGATCCTTTTTCCGGTATGGCGCGCGAGAACATTCCGGGCGATGACCGCATCGTTGCCACCGGGGCAAGTGGCTTCGGCATTGCCGCACTCGTAGTGGGCGTGGACCGCCGGTTTATCACTCGTGCCGAGGGATTAGACCGTCTCACGAAGATTGTTGGCTTTCTCGAACATGCGCAGCGTTACCACGGAGCCTGGTCCCACTACATGAACGGCAGCACCGGCGAGACGATGCCAGTATTCGGCATGTTCGACAATGGCGGAGACCTGGTGGAAACGTCTTTTCTGATGCAAGGCCTGCTCGCCGCGCGCCAGTACTTCAAAGGGGACAGCCCCGTAGAGCACGGTCTTTACCGGCGCATCTCACGGCTCTGGGAGACGGTCGAATGGGATTGGTACCGCAGCGATCCGAAAAGTGACTTCATTTATTGGCACTGGTCTGCGGAATGGGCAGCCCAGATTCATCATCCCCTCATCGGCTTCAACGAAGTCATGATCACATATCTGCTCGCGATGTCCTCACCGGCCCATGGTGTTCCGGTCGATATGTATTATTCCGGATGGGCAGGACAATCGCAGACCGCAATTTCCTATCGTGGTGGCTGGTCCGGTGCGACCGACGGTGACCATTACGGCAACGGCCACTCCTATTACGGGATCAAACTCGACGTCGGAGTCGGAACGGGCGGCCCGCTGTTTTTCACGCACTACTCCTATCTGGGCTTTGACCCGCATAGCTTGCATGATCGCTACACATCTTCTTATTTCAAGAACAATCGCAATATCGCCCTTATCAACCGGGCGTATTCCATTGCCAATCCGAAACACTTTCCAGGGTACGGCCCGGAGGCGTGGGGCCTCACGGCAAGCGACGGCCCTGAGGGTTATGTTCCACATGCGCCCGACAACGCCAACGATCGCGGGACTCTCACCCTAACCGGAGCGCTTGCGTCTTTCCCCTATACACCCGACGCGTCCATGGCCGCGCTTAAGCACTACTACCGCGACCTTGGCGCTGAGCTTTGGGATATATACGGTCCTCGCGATGCCTTCGATCCTGGGCACAACTGGGTTTCGCCGATCTACATGGGGCTGAATCAAGCCCCGATCACGGTCATGGTCGAAAATTACCGGACTGGCCTATTGTGGAAGAGCTTTATGTCGAATCCCGAAATCGCCGACATGCTTCGGAAGCTTGACGCGTTAACAGCAAAATAGCGGGAGCATGCACGGGCATTAGCTTGCTGTTAGGACTGGAACGTTGAAGCCAGATGCACTCTGAAAAACGAACAAGTTCGACGCCGCGCTGGGCGCGGGCGGGCCTGGCGCTCGTGTTCAGCCTCTATTTTGCTACTCCGATCATCGCTGCTCAAGAGAACAAGCTTTCCTCCGAAAAACATGCCCAGATAGAGAATGCCATTGCGAAGTTCATGGCTGCGAACAGCGTTCCGGGGTTGTCGGTCGCAATCGTCGAGAATGGCGAGTTCGAGTGGTCACAAGGTTATGGGATGGCAGACCTGGAGAATTATGTCCCTGCGACAAGTTTCACTCTGTATCGGTTGGCCTCTGTATCGAAGCCTCTCACGGCGACGGCCGCGATGCAGCTTTGGGAGCGCGGAAAACTGAACATCGATGCACCGGTGCAAAACTACTGTCCGGCGTTTCCCCAAAAAGAATGGCCAATTACGACGCGGGAACTGCTCGGGCACCTCGGCGGAATTCGGCACTATCGCTCTGATTCGCAGGATGACCCCGAAACCGGCAACACCAGGCATTTCGACGATGCAATTGCGGCCGGTTTGAAGTTTTTCGCCCACGATCCGCTGGTAGCGAAGCCGGGGACAAAGTTTTACTACACGACGC
The DNA here is from genome assembly GCA_038254805.1 of Terriglobales bacterium. Taxonomy (GTDB): domain Bacteria; phylum Acidobacteriota; class Terriglobia; order Terriglobales; family Acidobacteriaceae; genus Gp1-AA145. The sequence continues at coordinate 17,204 of JBBSFW010000003.1, read as the reverse complement.
AGGGTTTTACGTTAATCGGATGCGCCATTGAGGGAGCGTCAGGCGAGAAGTATGTGGAATACCTGCGCAAGAACATCTTTCTTCCCGCCGGAATGACCCGCACGGTGCAGGATGAGCTCATCGCAATCATTCCGTCTCGCACTCGCTTCTACCATAAAGATGAATCCGGTAAGGTGGTCAATGCCAATCTACTGGATTCGAGTTATAAAGTTCCAGGCGGGGGATGGTTATCCTCGGCTGGTGACATGGCTCGATTTGAAGTTGCCATCTTAAGCGACCGGCTCGTTCGCCGTGCAACACGCGACGTCATGTGGAATCCTCAAAAGCCGGCCGACGGCTCCAAGAACGAGTACGCTTTAGGGTGGTCCACTGGTAAGGAAGCCGATGTCGCTGCTGTCGGACACTTGGGCGGCCAGCAAGGGGCGAGCACGCTCATCACGATCGCTCCGGAGCAGCGCGCGGGCACAGTGCTGCTAGTCAATATGGATAACGTTGATGTCTCAGCTCTAGGTGCGGAGCTGCTAAGGATCATTCTAGGAAGTAAATGAGTGCTGACACCAGTCTTTGTGGAGCTTTATGGGATCGACAGTCGCACCGTCAGGGATTTAATTTCTTATAGACCCGCACATAGTCCACCAACATCTTCTGGGGAAATGTAATGGTCGCGTCCGGATTGCCCGGCCATTCACCTCCAACTGCCAAATCCAGAATCACAAAAAATGGATGGTCATACACCCACTTTGTACCCGCGGGCAGCTCGGCTGGAGTTTGGGTTCCATACAAATGATCGTCCACATAGAAGCGAATCCGTTGCGGCTCCCACTCCACTGCGAAAACATGAAACTCATCGGCGAATCGGCCACGCGCCAGGCGATAAGACGACCCAATCCCGTTGGCGCCTGAGTATCCTGGGCCGTGAATCGTGCCGTGAACCATTGCAGGCTCGCGTCCAATATTTTCCATGATGTCGATCTCCCCGCCATCGGGCCAGCCGATTCTTTCAATGACGTTGCCCAGCAGCCAAAACGCCGGCCAGATTCCCTGCCCGACCGGGATTCTAATTCTCGCCTCAAAGCGTCCATATGCCTGTTCGAATCTTCCCAGCGTGTTCAGCCGCGCGGAGGTGTAATCGCGAGTCACGCCGTCATGACCGGTATAGTGTTCTTTTAGCGCAATCATTTCCAGGCAGCCATTTTGAAAGTGCAGGTTGTCAGAGCGCGCAGTATAGTACTCCAGCTCCTTGTTGCCCCAGCCGTCTCCTCCGGTTTCAATCTTCCACTTCGCGGGATCGGGAGCGGAGCCGTCAGGCTGATTGAATTCATCACTCCAGGTGAGGGTCCATCCAGAAAGCGCCGCCATACTGGAGCGTTGACGATGGGCGCACCCAGCGAGAACAAGCAGGATGACCAGAACAGACAGTGCCGCGCTAATCGTTTGGATTCGAAAACGTCCTGTGAGAAGATCGTGCATAAACATGTGAACTCTGGTTCTAATGCTATCCTTGGTCCTCAATCGATTTAGCTTTTAGCATCCGAATGATTTCACGGCTCATTGTAATCCGACGGATCTTGCTGACCCTACTTGTTGCCGCGAGCCGCGCGCAGCGCGCAGATCGCAGATCGCAGGACAGGCAGATACTCGGGGCCAACAGAACGGCATGAGCACAGGGGTCGCGCACGCTCCAGTTAAAGATGCGCTCTCTCTCCGATTACGGCGGTCGCGAGCAATTCTGTCACGACACTCGCATGGAGTGCGGTGCAAGAGAAATCCAAATTCCTAACCGTTGTGCTCTCTTTAAAAATATGCGAACTCGACTTGTTGTGAATGTTCTTCTCATTCTTGCAACGGGTGCCGCAGCACAACCACAACCCCAGCTCAATATCATGCCCATGCCCTCTGCGGTACAAGATGGAGCCGGCCAATTGCTGATTAACCAATTTTTCTCAGTTGCGATCTCAGGGTTTCGTGACCAGACACTGGAACGTGGCGTCCAGAGATTTCTCGCCCAGCTTTCCAGGCAAAGCGGAATGCTGCTCACAGCAAGCCCTGGGAAAAAAGATCATGCCGCGCTGGTGATCCGCGCTGAACGCGGGAGCGAGCCCGTCGAAAAACTTGGCGAGGATGAGTCTTACGAGCTTACTGTAAACGAGTCAGGCGCGAAGCTCTCGGCGCCAACCCCTCTGGGCATTCTGCACGGCCTCGAGACATTCCTGCAGTTAGCGGAAACCCGCGCAAATGGATTCGCAGTGCCAGGGGTCATGATTAAGGATCAACCGCGCTTCGCGTGGCGCGGTCTGCTGATCGACGTCGGCCGCCACTTCATTCCTTTGTATGTCCTCAAACGTAACATCGATGGCATGGCGGCGGTGAAGATGAACGTTCTGCATCTTCACTTGTCTGACAACGAAGGTTTCCGCGTGCAAAGCAAGCGTTTCCCCCGGCTACACGAGATGGGATCCGATGGCCTGTATTACACGCAAGCCGAGATTCGCGATCTGGTGTCCTACGCGCGTGATCGCGGCATCCGCGTAATGCCAGAGTTCGATATTCCGGCGCACAGCCGTTCATGGTTTGTTGGATACCCCGAGCTAGGCAGCACTCCGGGGACTTACAAAATCGAACCGGGCGGCGTTGACACGGTGATGGATCCAACACAGGAGAGGACGTACAAGTTCCTCGATAAATTCATCGGTGAAATGGCGAAGCTTTTTCCGGATTCGTACTTTCATATTGGTGGCGACGAGGTAAATGGTAAGCCGTGGGATGAGAATCCCAAGATTCAGGCCTTCATCCATTCTCACGACATGAAAAATAATCAGGATCTGCAAGCGTATTTCAATCAGCGTCTTCAGAAAATCGTGAGCAAGCACCACAAGATTATGGTCGGGTGGGACGAGATTCTGCGTCCTGACTTGCCGAAATCGATCGTCGTGCAATCGTGGCGCGGACAGCAATCGCTGGCCGCTGCGGCCCAGCAAGGATACAGCGGGCTGCTTTCCTTCGGCTACTATCTCGACCTGATGTGGCCGGCGGCGCGGCACTATGCTGTCGATCCGATGTCAGGCGCAGCCTCAGCCTTGCGCCCCGAAGAGAAGAACCGAATTCTCGGCGGGGAGGCCTGCATGTGGGGCGAATGGCTGAGCCCTGAGAATATCGATTCCCGAGTGTGGCCACGCACGGCTGCCATTGCCGAACGCCTGTGGTCTCCGCCGGAACTTCGGGATACAAACTCGATGTATACCCGGCTTGGCGAGGTGAGCTGGCGTCTTGAGTGGCTGGGCCTGACACATCGATCGCATGAAATCTCGATGTTGCACCGCATAGCCGGAGAGGATGACATCGCGGCGCTGCGCACGCTCGCCAACGTGGTCGAACCCGTCAAGGACTACGCGCGTATGGAAGGTATTAAGGGTGATTGGGATTTTCGAGCGCCACTCAACCGCCTTGTGGATGAAGCAAACCCCGAGAGTGAAACAGGCAGGCAATTTCAGAATCTTGTGCACAAGTTCATTCAGAGCAAATATCAGGACCGCTCAGCCGAAGGCGAACTGCGCAGCCTTCTTACGATTTGGCGTGATAACGACACGAAATTGCATCCACTTCTCGAACGATCTTTTCTCTTGCGCGAAGTTGCGCAACTTTCTGAGGATCTTTCTGCAGTCGGAACGACTGGCTTGTCGGCACTCGGGTATCTAGACAAGTCTGAAGCTTCGCCAGAAACCTGGAGAGCGCAGCAGCTCGCGCAAATTGATACGGTAAAAGCACCCAAAGCCGATCTTTTGATCACAGTGGTTGCGGCGGTGAGGCAGTTAATCGAGGCGACTGCAACTCCGACACCATGACGTGTTCGCAAACTGTGAGGACGAAGGTGTAACCGAGTTATTGCATCCGCAATTTCAACGGATGCGCAACACTGTTTCGCGATTACTTCTTTGCTGGCGTAAAAACAATGTTCCGGTAAGCTATGTGCCCTGAAAATAAATAAGCCCAGGCAGTTCTTCGTGACTATCAAGCGCGCCGCCAGTTATGCCAGGGATCTCCTTCTTATCGATTATGGTCTGACCATTCGGCACGACAGTGATCATCCGCAAACTTTTCTAGAACGATATCCGGCCCGACACCTGAAGGTTTCGCGGCGAGCTCACGCCTCCATTCCATTTTCCGAAGTCTGGACTCGCCACATCAGTGTCGAAAGCGCTTCCACCGTTCCCGCTCGACTGAATGAAAGCTCCAACACTATTAAAGTGGTGAGCATTGAAGACATTAAATGCATCGCCGCGCAGTTGGAAGGTGAAACGCTCGGTTATATGAATGATCTTTTGCAGGCCAATATCAAAATCACTGTACCCCGGCTGCCGGAAGTTCTGAACACGCGGGCCCATGCCGGTATAGAACTGGTTAAAGCTGGACGCTGGTTCGAAGGCGGCCACGTTCAGCACAGGTTTGCTCCGGTCAAAATGACTAGGCGATTGCAGGAATGGAGATGGCCCGGGCAGCAATGCCGGCACACAGAACTTAACAAACTGCGATGGTATGTTGCAGTTCGATGACGTAATCTGGAAAGGAATTCCTGACTGGACGCGATACACCCCGTTGAATGCCCAATTCCCAAGCACCGCGTTCAGCGCGCCACGCTGGCTCAACCATGGTTTGCCCCGCCCGAATGGCAACTCGTAGGTGTAAGCAATGTTCAGCGCCTGGGGAACATCTTCGAGCGCCAGCGATCGATTACGAGACTGCTCGTACGGCGAGAAGTACGAGGCAAGGAAGCTTTGCGCCACATCAGCGTTGGTGATCAACTTTGAATTGGTGTAAGAGAGCAAAGCCCACAAGCCCTTGGAGAAACGATGCTCGGCCTTCACCTCGAACGCGTGATAGCTTGAACTGCCCTTGTTTTCGTTGAGTCCTATGATATTGTTGCAATACTGCGGGAAAGGCAAGAGCGCTTGCGCGACGGATGGAGCGCATCCCGTCATTACCGTTGCGAAATTCGGGAATGGTTCGGGAACACCATCAACCTGGGTATCGCCTGGCTGAAAGGTATCGTTCAATTGCGCGCCTAGCGCCAGAAACTTTGGATTGAGCACATTTCTCGGATTGATCTGCGACAGCAGCCGGCTGCCTTTGGTCCCAACATACGACGCGGACACATAATCCCGATCCGTGAATTGATGCTCAACAGTTAAATTCCACTGTTGACCATACGGAAGCCGGTTCGCGGTTCGAGGCCGGTAAACGGGAGCGTTCCCTCCGTTGTCAAACGTTGAAATCAGGTTCGGGGGCACCGGATGATTTGACGGCAGACCGTTACTCAGAATAAACGCCGCTTGCGTTCCGCCGTTTGAACTGCCGAACACGGCAGTGGCATTGTAGCCATCCTGTGAAATTCCCCCAGCCCAACCGGGCATATTGGCGTTGTCATAAAAAATTCCATATCCCGACCGGACGACGGTCTTGGGGGTAACGGCATACGCCACACCGATACGGGGTGCGAAGCCTCCATACCACGTACCTTCAGGGAATCTCTTGCCCGAGCGGCCCGCCCCGTCTCCTGCGAAAGCCACGGCACCCGGCAGATTTCCAGCGCCTGGGTTGGGAAGAGTCGGATCAAAATACGAGAAATGATCGTGTGCTTCAAGAGGCGGTGGATCGGCTTCCCAATGAATTCCGGGGGAAATCGTCAGTTTTGGGGTTATCCGCCAGGTATCACCCACAAACAGGCTGAAGCTCTTGGTGCGGGCGTCGATATTTGTAGAGGTGTAAAAGTTCGCGGAGGCTGAATCCACCTGTTCCAATAGGAAGCTGGCGATTGGGCTGCCGCCCACCTGATTGAGACTGGTTTCGCCGCGCTGGAAATCGAAATATCCCGACTGTCCGCCCAGAAAGATTGCAGAGTTCTGCGCAAATCGCATCTCCCCACCGAAGGAGATGGAACGTACGGTGGTCTCTGTTTTTCCAGAAAGGCAGTTTTAGCGGACCTCCGAAATTGCCTCCAAAGTCATTCTCGACGTCCTGTGCCTTGTCTGTGGCAGGGATTCCCCACTGAACGGCGTTAAACGAAGAATTTCGATTGAACTCGTACGCCGTGCCATGAAAATTACTCGTCCCTGATCTCACGTTTTCCACCGTAACCCCTCCGGCGCTTCCGTATTGCGCATCGTAGTTTGACGTGAGCACCTGAAATTCGCTGATCAGGTCTGGGGATTGCGGAAAGTCAAGGACTGCTCCGGTCAGGCCTTGTGTACCAGACGAGTTGTATAGCGCGATGCCGTCAAGAACGACGATCCCGGTCTGTGACTGGCCCACCGTTCACGTGCGCGCCGGCGACGTCGCCAGAGCCACGCACCACCCCCGGAAGGAGCGAGGCAAAGTTTGCGGCGGACCGGATGGATCCGGAAACGAGCAGAGGAACATCCAGAATAATCTGCGGATCAATACTGTCGCGCAGTTCCGCACTTTCGTAGTTCAGTGGCGAGGCATCAGCGGTGACTTCGACGCGTTGAGCGCTGGTCTCGAGTTTCAATGCCACGTTCTGTCGAATGGGATAGCCAACGCGCACGAGAATCCCATCTTGCACGTATTCGCCAAAACCTTGTGCGCTCACCCGCAACTGATAGGTCCCAGGCACGACGTTTCGGAAGGAGTACAGACCGTTGTTATCCGAGACGAAGGTGGACGATTGCTTAGTGTCCTGAGACGTAAGAATCACCTTCGCGCCTGCCACCACAGCCCCTTTAGGATCCTGGACCTCTCCGTCTACAGAGGCGTTGTTGCTTTGCGCCATGATGTACGGCGCAGTTCCCAAAATCGCCACTGCCATAAGGCGAATTGCAATTCTCCGCACTATGCCTGTCATATTTTGACTCCTGTTACTCTCTCAATCTTTTTACTCGTAACGCCCCTGTCTCCGTTGGCATTGCCGATTTATCTCTCATGTTTCATGCGCGCTTATGAACGCCCTTTTTGAAATTCTCCAGCATGTGATCACAGGTACGCATGGCGAAGGCGACGATGGGCATGGTCGTCGTCTTGTCGGTGATCGTTGGGAAAATGCTCGCGTCGCAGATGTAAAGGTTCGGCACGTCGTGAGCCTGCGCCCATTTGTTTGTGACTGAGGTCTTGGCATCATTTCCCATCCCACAGACTCCAACCTCATGCAAACTGGTTCCTGGGCGGTTTGGCTCGGCGTCGGCGCCCCACATTTCTCCGCCCATCGCCTTGAAAAGATCGATCATCACTTGCTTTGAGTGCTCCCACATCAGGAGTTCATTCTGTCCCCACTGATAGTGAAAGCGAAGTTGGGGAATTCCGAATATGTCCTTCTTTTCTGGATCAATGTCCACATAGTTAGTAGGGCTGGGAAGAGCCGGGGCCTGGATGAGGGCGCCGACCGGAGTGGGATAGTAACGCTTGATTTCACGTTTGTATTTAGAGCCGAAGCCTTCGATCTGTCCGTAGTGGCCGGGAAAGTCTCCGCAACCACCTCCCATGTACACCGAATACCCACGAATAAATTTTTCCTCGCGCGGATTTTTCAAATTTTGCCAGCGTGGCATCCAGGCAACCGTCGAATCTGCAATGTTGTCGGGAGTGGCCGGCTGTCCCAATAGTTGCGGAAGGTATCCATATCCTGGATTGCCATACAGGTGATCGCAAAGATTGCGGCCGAGCTGTCCGCTGGAATTCGCAATTCCAGTCGGCCAGTGGCGCGACTTCGAATTCAGCATGATGTGCGCAGTCTCTACGCAGGAAGCCGCGAGCACCACCACTCTGGCGTAGATTTCCACTTCCTTCCGCCTCGCTCGATCGACGCAGGCAACGCCTTTCGCCATGCCGTTTTCGTCGACCAACACGCCGCGTACGAGCGCATTTGTGAGAAGGGTGAGGTTCTTGGTGGCTTCAGCGTCCGGGATGGTGAACCACGTAGGTGAGAAAAAAGACCCTACGTCGCATCCTCGGCTGCAATTTCCACAATAGTGGCAGGCCAGATGACCGTTATGCCCAACCGTCAATTGGGCGCAACGGTCAGGCAGATACGGCACCCCAATCTTTTCCCCACCTTTTTGAATTATGTAATCGAGGCATCGCCAGGGCATCGGCGGCAGATACTCGCCATCGGGATTGCTTGCCCGGTTCTGAATCGTGCTGGCCACTCCCATGTATCGTTCGGCTTTCGAAAACCATGGGGAGATTTCCGCATAGTCAACCGGCCAGTTTTCGCCGAAGCCGTCGAGATCTGTGGCTTTGAAATCGATGTCGCCAAATCGCGCCGAGGAACGTCCCCAGAAGTTGGCCTTGCCGCCAGTGCCTTTGCAGCGCTTCCAGTACCAATCGGTGCCTGGAGCGTTGGAGTATGCAACATCGTGCTCGAACAGGTCTCGTCCCTCACTGTATTCGGACTCCTCAACTGAGTAGGGTTCCTGATGCGCCTTCCCTTTCAGCCGCATGGGGTCGCCATAGCCGCGAAACTTGAGGTCATAGACTTGGCGGTGCCGGCGATAATCGGTTGCTGGATTAGTTCGCGGACCGGAGTTGATCGCGCAAACCTGCAGGCCGCCTTCGCACAAGAACTTCATGGCCGTGCCGCCGCCGGCTCCCGTACCCACCACAATCGCGTCAAAGACTTTTGTAGCCATGAAAAGTCTCGTTTAAGCCGTGTTTCGCTCTATCGCGATGGTTGAACTTGCCGGCTGATGAAGATGAGCGTGTTCCGGATCGTCAGCATGGGTACACCCCGGCATCTTCGGCCACACTGTCCGAAGCCCGGGATAACCGAGGCTTTCGAATCCAATTTTCGTCGTGTAGTAGCCAATAACTGTGTAATCCCGCATCATCAGGAAAAATTCACGCTCGCTTTCGGTAGTAGGCTTGAACTTCGCTTTGTAGGCGAGTTCTTCGAGCAAGCTGTTCTGCTGTTCCGCAGTGCACTCCATGAAGGGGTGCCCGAACTGTGAATGGCACCGCGCATTCATCCAGTCAATCCCCAGCAGAAATTTGGCTTGAGCTTCGTTTCCCATTTCAATCGCGTCTTCGGTCGAGCGAACGTCGCGCGATCCACTCACCGGAACGCGATTCGCCACCATGAAGTCGATAAATTCGGCAACGCCCGCTTGCTTAGCTCCGGGCGTGTCATCTTCGGGAATGATCATCTCGGCGATATGCTCCACCATCCGATAATGCTCAGGAGAAAAGAACAGAGGCTTGTATGGAGTCGAAGCGAGGGTGGCATTTGTCAGTTGCGGATGTTCCTGAGGACACGCGAACGCCCATTTACTGAAGCCAGGAAATGTCCCGGCAACGGCGGCCATTCCGATGTAACGAAGAATTTCTCGCCGTTCTATACCCTGTCCGCCCAATCGTTCCCACCTTGAAACCGCGCTTTCTGAAAGCGGTTTCATAGGCGAGTTTTTAACACCTCTGAGAATGCGGTGTCAAGCAATAAAGACCGGAACCCCTCTCCCCAATGGATTCAGCGACAGCCAGTTTGACCGATACTGTCATACGTGTTACTGATCGTAAAAGTGATTCACTCCATGTGCCTTTCGAAAGACCATGAATCGGTCATTGCAGAAAACACGCAAAGCTGACCTCTTCACAACTTCGCTTTGTTTGTTCGTCTTAGCAACTGCCCATGGCCTGGCTGCCCAAAAACCGAGCCGTGCTCTATTCAACGGTAAGGATCTCGATGGCTGGCAACAAGTCGGGCCGGGTTCCTTTGTCGTGAGGGACGGGATCATGAAGACAGCGGGTGGAATGGGCATGCTTTGGTACACGTGGGAAAAGATCGGCCATGCCACCATTCGCGTCGTCTTCAAGCTCACCTCGAAGGAATCGGATTCTGGAGTTTTCATCCGCATACCCGAGACGCCTGCCGAACCCTGGATGCCAATCAACCGCGGTTACGAGGTTGAAATAGGTGACTGGCCCGACGACTATTCGTGCACAGGGGTGCTCTACACCTTTACAAAAGCATTGGCACGGCCGATCAAACCAATGGGCGAATGGAACACGATAGATATAACCATTGATGGACCACACACGATCGTGTACCTGAACGGCATAAAGGTCACAGACTTCACCGAGGGACAGCCCGTCCCAGCGAAGCCGCCTGGCTCTCATGATCCAGACAGAGGCCCGCGGCCGGACTCAGGTTTCATCGGCCTGCAGAATCATCCTGGATCTGAGGTTTACTTCAAAGAGGTGTCGGTAACTCCGTTGCCGCAATAAATCTGAGCCAATTCTACTTAGTCAGTTGCTCCGTGATCTGTTGATAGCGGTTGATTTCCAAAGAGGTTGCAACTTGCGTCCCCCCATTTGGCCAAACGATCTCGACGTCCACAGGATGACTCGCGGGCAAACTTCCCAATCCAAAAAGGACGCGTTTGTCATGCGAGGAAAGGTAGCTCGCACCGCCGGTTACCCAACGCACTAGTTTTCGATCGGCAACACGAAGCGTCAATTTCGCTCCAATCGCGTCCCGATTGCTCTTGGCGCCGACAAGACGGATTCCGACCCAGGAATTTTTCCGCCCTACGTTGTTGCGCAATAGTACAGGGCGGTCGCCGATGCAGGTAAATATCGCGTCCGGTGCGCCGTCGTTGTCCCAATCCCCGATCGCCAGTCCGCGCGCAAGATAGCCTTGCGAAAATGCAGGCCCTGCCTGGGAACTCACATCCTCGAAGATAGCGTTGCCCGAGTTGTGCAGAAGCAAGGGTTGTTCCTTGTACTTCACCTGGGCCCGCAATTGCTCAATCATCTCAATCACATGACCATTCACGATCATCAGGTCGAGCAGTCCATCGTTGTCGTAGTCGAGAAAATGCGCGCCCCACCCCACGTCGGATCTGGTGGGGCCAGCTAATCCTGAACTCCGGGTCCAATCTTCAAATGGGAAACCTGCACGATTGAGAAATAGAGAGTGGAATTCAAAATTGAAATTCGTGACCACAACATCTGGACGCCCATCGCCATTCACGTCGCCCGCATCCACCCCCATGCCCGCCCGTGCATTGCCGTTCCTGTCATATGCAATTTCTGCTTCTAATCCGGCATCCACAAATGTTCCGTCGTGCTTGTTGAGCAACAGGAGATTGGGGGAGGCGTCACGCGCCACGAACAGATCAGGCCAGCCATCATCATCGAAGTCAACTGCCACGACCCCCAGCGCTCTGCCCACAAAACGATCCAGACCCGAGGAGCGGCTGACGTCTGTGAAGGTACCGTTACGATTGTTGTGATAGATAGTGAGCGGCATTCCCTTGTAGGCGCGCTGCTCGCAGTACGTTCGAACGTTGAGGTACTCGCACTTGAGAGGGGTACCCTCGAAGGAAAGCTCCGCGTAGTTGCACACTACAAGATCAAGAAATCCGTCACGATCATAGTCAAACCAGGCAGCGCCAGAGGCCCATCTTCCGGAGTTCGGAAGCCCTGCGTCCGCCGTGATATCGGTGAATGTGCCATTGCCGTTGTTGTGATAGAGCGTGCAGATTGGAAATCCGGTGATGAAAATGTCCTGATGGCCGTCGTTGTCAAAATCTGCAACTGCGACACCCATACCGTAGTTCTTGACCCCGCTCACTCCCGCGTCCTCGGCAACATCCACGAATTTTCCATTGCCTAAGTTTCGATAGAGCGCGGTTCGCAGCGGTTTTTCGCTTCTGCCTTTAGGTGTCTCACCACCGTTCAACAGAAAAATATCCAACCAGCCGTCATCATCAAAATTAAACAGCCCGACTCCGCCACCCATGGTTTCGATCAGGTAACGATCGGGCGACAGCCCGTTGAACTGCCGCCACGTGATGCCAGCCTCGGCAGTTACATCTGAAAATATGGGCATCGCGGCTCTATCGGCGCAAACCAGTTTCGGACGAAAGAGCTGGGCAACAGCGGTGGCTGAAATCGCGCTAAGAAAATCTCGGCGAGACCAGGCACCGGACGGCGAGGCAGGGATCTCAACCCGGGGAACGACACGCGAATCGCGAGAAGCTTTCACGGCGTTCCTGTCCCCCTAATCGCACTCTGCATTCCGTCTTCTTCGGTTCGCTTTAGATCCTGATAGATTGCAAACTGCCTCCTCGCATCCTCGGTCCGTCCCGTTCTGCGATAGAGAGCTGACAATGCAAAATGAGTCTTGCTCTGATTTGGGTCTGCTCGCAGAGACAGTGAAAACTCTGTCTCGGCGTCCTTCCATCGCCTTTGTTGCAAGGCCAATTGACCGAGTTGATAGCGAGCCTCTGCTGAGTGCGGAGCCAGCTTCACCCCGCTTTCCAGCAAACGTTGAGCTTCTGCCTGTAGTTTGGCGGAATCCGGAGAAGCCAATAACGTTTCCGCGCAGGCAACATAGAAACGCGCATCCTTCGGAAACTGAGCAATTCCCGCTCTGTATTGGGCAACCGCGGCGTCGGTCTCACCTGCAACAAAATGAACTGCGGCAACGCCCAAAACCGCATCGGCGTTCGACGTGTCTAATCTACTGGCGTACTTATAACTCTCGATTTCTTCTTTGTAGGCGTTCCTACGAAGCGCCACGATCCCTTTCCACACCCAGGGTCTGGCGTCATTGGGCGCAATCGATAGCGCACGGTTCACGAAGGTGATGGCATCAGCCGTTTTGCCCAAGTCCAAAAGCAGCGAAACCAGGTCTTGGTAGTAGTCGATTCGTGAGGGGTCCACATCGATCGCACCTTGGTAGGCTTGCAGAGCGAGGTCTGGTTGATGCTCCGTTTCAAAACATCTGCCGAGAAGCGCTTGCAAATCGGCGCTTACCGCACCTTGCTCGGCAAGTTGCAACAACAGTTGCTTTGCCTCAGATACCTGGCCACGGTTGTATAAAAGGCTCGCAAGCTGAAGTCCGGCGCCCGGACGGGAAGGCTCGCTCATGGAAATCAAGGCAAACAGAGCCTCGGCCGTTTCAAGGTCACCGCCGCCTACCGCAATTTGTGTGCACCGGGTTATGGCTGATGCCCATCCTGGATCATTCGCCCGAAGCCTCAGAACGTCAATTATTTTCGCGAAGTTGCTGCGCTGTCCGCTTCGTGACCAGGAATTAAACAATGCGACAGCGCGGTCAGGCTGAGAAATAACCAGGTCAAATTGTGAATTCAGCAATCGCGCAGCTATCTCGTAATCTCCATTTTTTTCGTTCACCAGTCCCAGCAGCAACACAGCGCCCGCATCATCAGGATTTTTGTTCAGAACATAGTGGAGGTTCTTCTCGGCGGAAGACATCAGGCCAAGTTGCCACTGCACAGCCGCGGTCTCCCGCCGAAAATTGATGTTTGTTGGCTCGAGATCGACCGCTTTCTGAAAACTTTCCAGTGCCTCCTTCCATTTCCCTTCCAGGCCGAATATGGATCCCAATTGAGCACGGTAAAGTGCGACACCGGGGGCGACGTGCACAGCTCGCTGCAATTCTGTCTCTGCTTCCGCTAATTTACCGTCTCTTGCAAGGGAAATCCCGAGGCTTGCGTGATCGTGTGCCTGAGCGTCCAGGGCCTGCGAGTCCTGTGCCTTAACAGCCTGCGCTGCAAGAAGCACAAACAGAACGGGAATTATCCAAGGCAGACTAAGTCCGCGAAATGGCTGGAGGGGGCGATTGCTCGGCGGGATAGCGCAAATATTCGAGGCGTAACATGAAATCAAGGACATGGATTCAAAGCTACGAATTGGTTTTCATGCTTTTGCGCCGCACCGGCGCAGTGGATTTGCGCACGACAAGGTCCGTTTCCAACGTGTATGTCGAACCTTTACGGCGTTTGAGCTTGAGCATCCGGTCCAGAGCTTCGAAGGCCGTGACCCCAAGTTGTTCGCGAGGAACGCTGATAGTCGTAAGTGGAGGACGCGCCAGGAAAGAAAAGAAAATATCGTCTATTCCGATAACCGAGACATCTTCCGGCACTCTCACTCCTGACTCTTCGAGCGCGCTCATCGCGCCTATGGCAATCAGATCGTTCCCACAGAACACCACTGTAGGTATCTCCCGCCGCGACAGAACCTCTCGCACTGCCGACGCACCGGCGTCAACTCGATAATTACTCTCCAAAACACACACCGGCTTCAGTCCGCGGGTGGTTAGCCCCGAGACCAGAGCATTCTTGATCCGCACCGCCGTGCGATTCTCATTCGGACCGGAAATAACGGCGGAGCGGCGGTGGCCCAGTTCACCGACATGCTCAATGGCTTTGTTGATGCCATATTCGTACTCGATGCAAATGTTCCCGACCAGCTTACCAGCAGAAGCGTAGTTACAAAAAACCAACGGAATCCCAGCTGCAGTAAGTTCAGAAGCCATGCTCTGGTCAACGGAAGAGGTAACAACTGCAACGCCGCGAACGTCGCTCTCCCTAAGTTTTCGCATGACTGCCTTGGTCCGCTCGCGGTCGTACTCAGTGTTGCAAAGCAGCACGTCAAATCCGCGGCTCCACGCCATGGCCTGATAACCGCGGATGATCTCAGGAAAGTAGGGATTGGCAATCTCTGAAATGACGAGTCCAAATATATCGCTGCGTCCGGTCGCCAGCCGCCTGGCGTGCACGTTTTTGAAGTAATTGAACTCACGAACGACACCCAGCACTCGCCGGCGAGTTTCCTCAGAAATATATTCAGTGTCGTTGAGGACACGCGAAACGGTCGCCAGCGATACCCCGGCTCGCTTCGCGACTTCACGCATCGTGTGGGCCATAGTGACTCTGGTACAACTACAGGAACGGTAGCCTGCCAGGCAACTTGCAATGCCTTACTTGAATGGACAACCCTCACCACCCTCTAACAGAAAACCACGTGTCTTGACAATGGTACCTCCCTCCGATACTGTAGACCGGTTTTCTGGAACCGGTTCCTTCTACTAGGTTTTCGCCGATGTCCGTGGTTCCTTTCTTATCCACCCTTCTGGGGGTTGCTCTTCGCGTTCCGAGGCGTCCAACCCGCGCCGGGTCAAGCAGAGGGAGCATTGCGAAAGAGAGACGAACATGACCGCGAATTCTCGTTTCCTGCAGGACATTCTCCGACAGCCCGCTGAAATGAAGCGCGCCATCGATTTTCTGACAGGAGAGGGGCAAGACGCATTGCGAGAGGCCCGTTCTTTGATCCACTCGGCTCGCGACGTCTTCATTACCGGGATCGGAGCGAGCTGGCATGCCGCCCTTAGGGCGAGCGCTCTGTTCTATCTTGATGTGCGCCCAGTCTTTATGCAAGAAGCGGGCGAGTTGCTGCATTTCGCGTCTATTCCGCGTGGATCCGTTGTTGTTGCAATTTCGCGAACCGGCCGCAGCATTGAGATTGTTAAGCTTCTTGCCAAGGCAGAAGCGAGTGGCGCCTCGATTATCGGGATCACCAATTGTGCGGACAGTCCCCTTGCCAAAGTGTCCATGGTAGCCATCGTGGTCCCCACCGGACTTGATCATGCCATCTCAGCAGCCACCTATTCCACGCTTTCGATTGCAGCAAGTGCATTGGCTGAGCCAGCTCACGCGGGCTTCGAGTCTGTCGCAAGTTCGTTAGTCCGAACGGTATGCGAGTCCGAAGAGCGACTGGAGATATGGCAACAGCAGTTGGATCAGTCTGGTTGGTTAGCGACCGGAGAACCATATTATTTTCTCGCACGCGGCGCCAGTTTAGGAAGCTGCCATGAGGCGCGTTTGCTGTGGGAGGAAGGGGTCAAGATGCCTGCAACTGCGATGAGCACTAGTAGCTTTCGCCACGGTCCACAGGAAATCGTCAGGCGCGGGATGCGGTTTTGTCTGTGGATTGATCAGCTGCAAATGCGGGATCAAGACCTGTCCGTGGCCTATGACCTCAGGGAATTAGGAGCAACAGTGATGCTCATCGGCGAGAAGCTTCCACGACACGGCGGGGATCTGGTCTCCGAGCTGCCAACTTCTCCTCCACACTGGCAGTCTATGGTTGACATTCTGCCAGTTCAGCTTGCGGCAGAACGCTTGTCGAGGATGTCTGGCGTGGACTGCGACTCGTTTCGCATCTGTTCTTACGTTGTAGAAGATGAGAGCGGACTTCTACACAGGCAAGCCGAGGTATCTCCAGATGCAGACTGACACTAGGCGACTTCCGGCCTGGCTTTGGTACGCGCTTTTGTGCATTTTCTGGTGGGGCTTGTGGGGATTTTTGTCCAAGATAGGATCAGCAGCAGCGAGTCCGTTACAGATGCAGATTCTGTTCACGTTGGGCATGCTTCCAGTCGCGGTTGGAATGCTGCTTCACGTGCGAAGAAAGCTTGATCGCGACCGGATTGGTATCTCCTATGGCCTTGTAAGCGGCATTGCTACAGGATTGGGTACGCTCGGATACTTTGCTGCCCTGCGAGAACAAGATGCTTCCGTTGTCACACCACTCACGGGAGTTTTTCCGATACTCACCGTCGCGCTGGCTTTTGTAGTGCTGCGGGAACGATTGAACAAAGTGCAGATGGCAGGCATGCTTCTAGCGCTCGCATCTATCGTAATACTCTCAATCTGAGCAACTCATGATGCATTGGATAATCTACGCCGGCGTCGCCATTGTTCTGTGGGGAGTCAATGGTTTGTTCATGAAGCTGGGAACAAACCGGGTATCGGCACGCTCCATGGTTATCTGGGTCACCGCCGGCTTTGTGGTTTTGCTTCCGTTCTTGTGGAGCGGAACTACCCTGGCCGGGCTCAGCGCGGGCGTGATATTCGTCGGCCTGATCGCTGGAACGGTCAACGGGTTAGGGAACTGGGCAGTCTTTGCGTGCCTCGAGAAAGGGGCCAAGGCTAGCGTTGCAATTCCACTCACCGCTCTGTATCCGCTGTGCACCGTCGCTCTGGCGACGGCCTTTCTCAAAGAACGCCCGACGGGGCTTCAGTGGATTGGCATCGCCCTCGCGGTTGCCGGAGGCGCCATGTTGTCTTATGAGCCGGCGCCGGCCACTGCGAAGGAGGAGCAATTGTCTTGCATCCAGTGACGGTCGGAATCATAGGGGCCGGAAATGTGCTCTGGGCCTATTTTCAGGTTCTGGATTGCTTGACTCCCAAAGGTCTGGCACGAATAGGGCCGGTGTGTGCCCGACGACGTGAAACCTGGAAAGATCTTCAAACTCGACGTCCCGGCATCAGTCTGGTTGCCGATCCCACGCAAGTATTCCAATCCGACGTGGATGTCGTGCTCATCATCACGCCTCCGGAAAGCCATGCATCCCTGGCGCAAATGGCCTTGGAACACGGCAAGCACGT